>NZ_JBFAXU010000005.1:0-328242 GCF_040680975.1 Streptomyces sp. NPDC051921 | reverse complement strand
GCAGCCCCGAGCAGCGCTCCGGCTTCTCCATCGGCAGCCGGCTCACCTCCGGTGACCTCGCCGCCCTGCCCGGCGGCCACAGCCTCGTCGTCGGGCCGACGCACCTCCCTCCTGCAGTCGGTGCACCACGACGGCGTTCGGAGGACGCGCATCGCGCTGAAGACGCGAGAACCACTCACGTGGGCGCACGGTGGCGACTCCCCGGACAGCCGCCCCCGTGGCGGGTGCGGACAGCGGCTGGCAGTGGCGCTGACATGACATGCATCGCGACGGGGAGCCGTACCCCGACGACGGTCTGCACCGGCATCGCAAACGCCCGCGCGCACCTGAGGACCGGCACTTGGCCGGCAAGGACGCGGCGCTCATCCTGGATGCGCATTTCGCACGGGCCTCTGCCCTGCCCAGTGAATTGGCCGATGCCTTCCACGACGTCCACATCCCGATCCACCACAACGAGCACATCGCCGCGGCGGCTCAGCGGGCGGACCGAGAACGCGTTCGTCGAGCGGGTCGCTGGCTGGTCCGACACGGGACCGATCGATGCTCGGTCACCGTTGGGCTGGCCCTGGTCGCCGCTGTGGGAACGGCTGACGACATCCCGTTGATTCAAACGATCGGGCTGCTGTCCGACCGCTTCGGGCCACTGGCGGCGCACGCTTTCGAGAGTCAGCCCGGAGGAGTCGAAGCCCTGCTCTGGCTTGCGGAGCGAGTCACCGGCTGGGGGCGCGTCCATGTCGTTGAAGCTCTCTGCAGACTCGACGACCCAGCTGCTCGACCATGGCTGCTTCGGAGGGCGTGCGACGGAGACTTCCTCAACGGATACTTCGCCGGCAAGGTCGCCACGGTCGCCAGGCTCCATGATGCGCTCGCAGCCCTCGACACTGACAGCGAGATGGTCGACCACGTCGGTCGGCTGCTCCATCTGATGAGCGACTGCGGGGGGATGGGTCTCACCCTCGCTGACTACCCCCATTCGGGAGTGGTTCTGGAAGCTCATGCTCGCCATGTGGGTTCCCTCAGCCCGACCATCGAGCGCTACTTCACGGTCGCATTGCTCGCTCAGCACCTGACTACGCAGCCTCCCCAGGCCGCGGGGTGCACCATGGCTCAGCAGCGAACACTGCGGGTGGCGTACCTCGAAATCCTCGACCGAGAAGAGTGGACCCGGACCGCGCGCGCCGGCTTCGAGGCGGATGACCACCGGATGCGGTGGCTCGCCGATCACAGGGCGCCACAGCTGAGGCTGCGTGCGTTCCCCCATCGAGAGCCGGATGCCGAGGAATAGCGCACGTCAGGACCAAGTGATCTCTGCCAGTACGGTCCTGAACGACGTGTGAGGAAGGGTGCCGGCCACGAGCCGGCACCCTTTCTCGTGTGCGCGAACCACACGGTTCGGCTTGAAACGATCACCGGTTAGGCTCTGCGACGCACGACAAGTGCGGACAGCAGGGGGAAACATGGCAGGTGACGGGGCCGGGGCGGCCGACAGCCCGAATGTGGGCGCTCAGGTGGCGACCGCGCTGATCCTCGGAGGCCTGTTGGCCGGGAGCTTCTGGTACATGGCGAAGACCTCGCCGCAGAGTGCCGCCGCGGAGAGGCCGGCCGTCTGCACGGCGGCGACCGGGACCATGCCGGCACGGTACGTGTCGGGGACGCGGCTGTGCGAGGTGCTCAACCGCCCGGACCTGCCGACGCTGCTCGGCACGCCCGGGGAGCAGGCGAGCACGGCCTGGGGCAGCGACGGGTGGACGGGCGGGGACGACAAGAGCCCTTCGCCCGAGGGGAACGTGACCCTGCCGACGTACTCGGTGAAGCTCGCGGTCTCGTACGACAGGTTCCCGGTCGCCCAGTTGGGAAGGCTCCTGGGGAACACGGCGGAGCCGACGAAGGTGCTGGGGCGCCAGGCCGTCTTCTACTCGGACCGCACCCTCGCGTTCACCGTTCCGCTCGGCGACGGCGGCAAGGCCGAGACACGTACCGGCGGCATCGCCCGCCATCTGCTGGTCGCCAAGGACACCAAGGACGGCGGCGGTTCCTACGAGATCATCATCTGGCGCTACGACCAGGCGATGCCCGACGACGCGGCCCTGCTACGGATCGCCGAACGCGTGCTGCCGACGGTCCCGGGCTGGGCGGGACGCTGAGAAACTGCGGGGCGACCCGGAGCGGTCGGGAGGGACCGGTTCCTGGAGTGGGCGGCACTGGACCGGGCGGCCCTGGTGCCGCCGGGGGAAGCGAGCCTGGACAGGCGGCCGGCTCGGAGGGACCGGCCGGTGCAGTCGGCCGGTCCCTCTTCGGCGCTCCGCTCAGACCCGCCGCTCGCCCATCACGGCGCCGAAGTCACCGGGATCCGTGTCGAAGGCGTGGGGGAGGGGGCGGAAGGTCCAGCCCTCCGCGCCGTCGCGGACGAACTCGACGACCGTCGCCGCGGTCGCGTCCGCCACTGAGGAGAGGTCGTCGTTCAGGAGGTCCGTGTAGCCCTCGCGGACCCGGACGCCGCGGCCGGCCACCTGGCCGAAGGTGAGCCGCCCACCGCTCTGCTGTATGGCGACTCCCACCACCACGCGCGCGTACCGCGTCGCGAGCCGCGTCAGCTCCAGGGTCATCGCCTCGTCGTAGCCGAAGCCCTGCCCCGTACGGCTGTCGCGATGGAGGGTGATGGTGCCGTCGGGAGAACGGCTGTCGAAGTGCACCAGATAGGCCGGGGGACCGTAGGGGGCGTCCTCCGTGTAGACCCCCGCGACGATGTCCAGGTCGTGCGCGGGAGCGCCGGCCGGACTGGGGTCCCACTTGAGCGTCACCTCGACCTTGCCGACCCCCTTGTTGAGTCCGCTCATCGCGAATCCCCTCTCTCTGCACAGTTCCTGACGAGTCGTTCATGGTGTCATGTGATCAACATGTCATCGGAGGAGGGGGGCCGCGGTATGTGGGGCGGGGAAGAGCTGGATCTGGACGCATATCTGGCGCGGATCGGGTATTCGGGGGCGCCCGCGCCCGATCTGGCCACCTTGCGCGCCCTGCATCGGGCGCACGTGGCGACGATCCCCTTCGAGAACCTGGACGTGGCGCTGGGGCGGCGGGTCTCCCTCGGTGTCAAGGATCTTGAGGCCAAGCTCGTCGCCCGGCGGCGCGGCGGCTACTGCTACGAACAGAACGGCCTGCTGGCCGCCGCCCTGGAACGGATCGGCTTCCAGGTGGCGGGGCGCGGTGCCCGGAACCGGACGCGGGGTGACGCGCTGACGCCGATCACCCACGCGATGCTCGTCGTCACGGTCGGCGGCGAACAGTGGCTGGCGGACGCGGGGTTCGGATGGCAGGGGCCGCTGGAACCGGTGCCGCTCGCCGACGGCACGCGCGTGGAGCAGGACGGCTGGGTCTTCGGGGTCGGGATCGAGGCGGAAGGCGTCCATGTTCTGCGCTCGCTTCGCCCGGAGGGGTGGACCGATCTGTACTCGTTCGCCCCGCACACGCTGTACCCCGTCGACTTCGAGCTCATGAACCACTACAGCTCCAGCCATCCCCGCTCGCGCTTCCTCGGGCAGGTGGTGGCCCACCTGCCCGGCGCCGAGGTGCGCAGGGCGCTGGTCCGCGACGGTCTGACCTCGATGCGCACGGACCGGGCGCCCGAAGAACGCCGCGTGGGGCCGGACGAGTTGGTCGGCACCCTCGCCGAGCTCTTCGGAATCGAACTGGACGACGAGGAGGCCGCGGGTCTCGTCCAGGTGCACTCCGGAGAGATCTGACGGCGCGTCGCTCCGCCCCGTACCATGGCGCGGTGCTGGTCAAGTGGATTCGCTGCACCGTGGTGGACCGTCGAGGGTTCGAGCGGGGGCAGCGGAAGTGGGCGGGGCTGCTCGGAGAGCCGGGATTCCGGGGGCAGGGTGGGGGATGGAGCCGGCGGCGGCCGGATGTCGCCCACGTCTTCGCGTTCTGGGAGAGCCGGGCGTTCTACGACTCCTTCATGGCCCGGTCCCACGACCGGCTGGCGGCCGCGCAGGTGGGGACGCATCGGAACCTCCAGGTCAAGCTCTTCGACCACCGCTTCGACGTGAAGACGGGCTTCGAGCCGCGCTTCGCCGACGCCGACGTGGCCCGGGTCGCGCACTGCCGCGTGCGCGAGGAGCGTGTGGAGCACTTCGCCCTGATGCAGGAGAAGGTGTGGAACCCGGCGATGGCCGGGTCCCCCGGCATGCTCCGGGGGATGTTCGGCGAGGCGCCCGAACACGAGTTCCTGGTCCTGTCGATGTGGAACTCGGCGGCGGAGCACGGCAAGTACCGGGTGGAGCGGGTGGAGCGCCTCGGCCTGCGGGCTCAGACCGAGGCGGACGTGGCCGCGATGACGGGCGACGTGGTCCAGCTCGAACCGACGTGGACCGTGTAGGACGCGAGACGGCCTTCGGACCGGCGTCTGCCGGCGCCTGCTGTCGCCGGTGGGCGTCCGCCGTCGCCCTGTTCGCCGGGGCCCGGCCGGTGATCAGACGTCCGGGCCGTTCGGCGCTTCCGCTGTCGACGCCGCGTCCTCCGGGGTGAACGCACCGGCCTCCACGGCCGCCAGAACTGTCCGCGCCGCCTGGTCCGCGACGGCGGCGTCGACCGGTTCGCGGGTGACGAAGAGGCGGAGGAAGAGGGGCGCGGAGACCGCGCGCACCACCGCACCCGCATCCGTGCCTGCCGGGGCCTCGCCGCGGGCAACGGCCCGGTCGACCACGCTCTCGCAGCGCCGGAAGCGCTGCTCGTAGAAGGCCCGCAGCGATTCGGCGGCCCGTGGGGCCTGGAACGCGGCGGCCACGAAGGCCGTCGGCGCGGCGGCCTGTGCCGGGTCGGCGAAGGCGTCGGCCACCTCGTGGGCGAGGGCGCGCAGATCGCCGGCGAGACTCCCGGTGTCCGGGGCGGTCCAGGCGTCCTCGCCCGCGAGGGCGAGCGCGTCCGCCACCATGCCCTCGACTCCGCCCCAGCGTCGGTAGAGCGTCGTCTTGTGAACTCCTGAGTGCTCCGCCACGTACTCGACCGTGAGCGCCGGGTAGCCGTGCTCGGCGAGTCCCGTCAGGACGGCGTCGCGGACGGCGGCGCGGGTGCGGGCGGTACGGCCTCCGGGGCGCCGGCTGCCGGGGGCGGGAGCGGTCCGATCCTCGCTCGACGCGCGCTCTGTCTCATTCAATGACAACTCCAGTTGCGTTAGTGGGTCGAGTCTGCCACACTCTCACGTAATGCGACGAACGTTGCGTTAGTCGATCCCCGCTTCTTTGGCCCTGGAGGCGCCCCTTGCCCACGCAGATCTCGCTTCACGACGTGACCGTGACCCGCGGCGAAAGGCTGCTGCTCGATCAGGTCTCGCTCACCGTGCGCCCCGGCGAGCGGATCGGGATCGTGGGAGAGAACGGCGCGGGCAAGTCCACCCTCCTCCGGATACTCGCGGGGCTCGACACGCCCGACTCCGGCGAGCTCGTCACCGTCGCCGACGGCGGCGCGCGCCTGCTCGCCCAGACGCCCGAACTGCCCGCCCACGCCACCGTCGCCGAGACGATCGACGCCGCCCTCGCCGAGCTGCGCGCCATGGAGCGGCGCCTGCGTGCCCTGGAGCCGGAGCTCGGCACGGCGGGCCAGCGGACGCTCGACGAGTACGGGGAGCTGCTCACGGCCTTCGAGCTGCGCGGCGGATACGAGGCGGACGCGCGCGTCGACAAGGCGATGCACGGACTGGGGATCGCCCACATCGGACGTGAGCGACGGCTCGGCAGCCTCTCCGGCGGTGAGCAGGCCCGCCTCGGCATCGCCTGCACGCTCGCCGCAGCGCCCGAGGTGCTCTTCCTCGACGAGCCGACCAACCACCTCGACGCCCAGGCCCTCGACTGGCTGGAGGACGCCCTCCTCGCCCACCGAGGCACGGTCGTGGCCGTTTCCCACGACCGGGTCTTCCTGGAACGGGTGGTCACCGCGATCCTGGAGGTCGACGCCGACCGCCGCGCGATCGTGCGGTACGGCGACGGCTACGCGGGCTTCCGTGCCGAGCGGGCCGCCGCCCGTCGGCGGTGGGAGCAGGCCCACGAGGAATGGCGCGCCGAGATCGCCCGCCTGGAGGAGTACGGGCGGACCACCGCGCTCGGTGTCGCCGCCGGACGGGCCATCAAGGACAACAACAAGATGGCCTACGACCGCGCCGCGGGCCGGGTGCAGGCCTCCGTCTCCGGACGGGTGCGCAGCGCCCGGGAACGCCTGCGCCGGCTGAATGAGGACGCCGTGCCCGAGCCGCCCGAGCCGCTCGCCTTCACCGCTCGGCCCGTCGCGGGACGTGCGGAGGGCGAACTGATCGCACTGGACGGCGTACGGGTCGCCGACCGGCTCGCCGTCGACGAGCTGACCGTCCGCGCGGGCGAGCGGCTGCTCGTCCACGGCGGCAACGGCGCCGGCAAGTCCACGCTGCTCCGCGTCATGACAGGGCTTGTCGAGCCGGACGCCGGACGCGTGGTGCGGCGCGGACGGATCGGATTCCTCGCCCAGGAGATACCGGCCGGGCGCCCGGCCCAGCGGGTCCTCTCCGCCTTCGGGGACGGCCTCGCCCTCACCGACGACGAGCAGGCCGAACTGCTCCTCTCGTACGGACTGTTCCGGCCCGCCGACCTGACCGTGCCGGTGGGGAGCCTCTCCGCCGGGCAGCGCCGCCGGCTCGCGCTCGCCCGCCTGCTCGCCCGGCCCGCCGACCTGCTGCTCCTCGACGAGCCGGCCAACCACCTGGCCCTCGGACTGGTCGAGGAGCTGGAGCAGGCACTGGAGCAGTGGCAGGGGGCCGTGGTCGTCGTCTCCCACGACCGGGAGCTGCGCCGCAGGTTCACCGGCCGCATACGGCGGATGGACTCCGGACGCCTTCTCGACTGAGCCGTCCGGCAGAGGGCCGACTAGGGTCGTCGCATGGCACGACCGCGGCGCATCGTTCTCGTTCGGCACGGAGAGTCCGAGGGCAATGTCGATGACACGGTGTACGAGCGGGAGCCCGACCACGCGCTCCGGCTCACCGCGACCGGATGGCGCCAGGCGGAGGAGACGGGGGAGCGGCTGCGGGAGCTCTTCGGGGAGGAGCAGGTCAGCGTCTACGTCTCGCCGTACCGCCGCACGCACGAGACACTCCGTGCCTTCCGGCTCGACCCCCGTCGCGTCCGCGTGAGGGAGGAGCCCCGGCTGCGCGAGCAGGACTGGGGGAACTGGCAGGAGCGGGAGGACGTGCGCCTCCAGAAGGCGTACCGGGACGCGTACGGACATTTCTTCTACCGCTTCGCCCAGGGCGAGTCGGGGGCAGACGTGTACGACCGGGTCGGGGCCTTCCTGGAGAGCCTCTACCGGAGCTTCGAGGCACCCGACCACCCGCCCAACGTCCTGCTCGTCACCCACGGGCTGACCATGCGCCTGTTTTGCATGCGCTGGTTCCACTGGACGGTCGCCGAATTCGAGTCCCTGTCCAACCCCGGCAACGCGGAGACCCGGATGCTGCTGCTCGGTGAGGACGGGAAGTACCGGCTCGACCGGCCCTTCGAACGCTGGCGTACCCCGGAACCGTACGGCCCCACCGGATAGAGTGGCAGGGCGATGACCGCTGACTCCTCTCTCGACCGGCGCTTCGACCGCGCCCTGGCCAGCCTGCGCGGGCTGGCCGTGGGAGACGCCCTGGGCTCCCAGTACTTCGTCCCCGCCAACTACCCCTTGCTGAAGCGGCACGAGCCGCCCACCGGTCCCTGGCAGTGGACCGACGACACGGAGATGGCCTGTTCGGTCCTCGCCGTGCTCGTCTCCCACGGCCGGATCGACCAGGACGCGCTCGCCGAGTCCTTCGCCCGCCACCACGACTTCGACCGCGGCTACGGCCCCGCCGTCAACCGGATGCTCCGGCTCATCCGGGAGGGCGGGGACTGGCGGCGGCTCGCGGCCGAGCTCTTCAACGGGCAGGGCTCGTGGGGCAACGGCGCCGCCATGCGGATCGCGCCCCTCGGCGCCTGGTACGCCGACGACCCCGAACAGGCGACCCACCAGGCCGAGATCTCCGCGTACACCACCCACCAGCACCGCGAGGCCGTCGTCGGCGCGATGGCCGTCGCCGCCGCTGCCGCGCTCGCCGCCGACCCGGCAGGGCCGCCCACGCCGGAGGCACTGCTCGACGGAGTCGTCGCGCTGGTGCCGCGCAGCGCGGTGGGGGCCGGGCTGCGCCGGGCCCGTGACATGCTCGACTACGGCGACGCCGGGACGGTCGCGGCGGTCCTCGGCAGCGGCCGGCGCACCAGCGCGCACGACACCGTGCCGTTCGCGCTCTGGTCCGCGGCACGGGCCCTCGGCGACTACGAGCGCATGTTCTGGACCACCGCGGGTGTGGGCGGTGACGTGGACACCACGTGCGCCATCGCCGGTGGCGTCGTCGCGGCAGGTGCGGTGGGCGCCCCGCCGGCCGCGTGGCTGGAGCAGACCGAGGAGCTGCCCGACTGGGTCCCCGAGGGGGTCCGCTCCTAGGTGTCGGCCGGGGGACGTCCGCGCCCGGGGTCCGTCCGTCGCAGGGGCAGGCCGAGTGTCACGGTCCTGCCACAGCTGCGACCGGGCCGGTTCACCCGGGCGTACCGCGGTTAGAGTCGGCCACTCCGCAGCGCTGATCATGACAACAGCGTGCCGACGAGACACCCGGAACCGCCGCCTTCGGCCGTAAGGCCGCGCGGACCGGGCCGGGAGGGGGTCCCGTGACCGACACACCATCCGCAGAGCCGCCGAAGGACAGCCCGCCGCCAAAGGACAGCCCGCCGCCGACGGACGGCGTCGAGCCCAAGGCCACGGCGAGCGACGCCGCGGGCAGCTCCACGAGCGAGCAGGCCTCCGGCACCACGAGCGAGAAGGCCGCACCGTCGCAGCAGCCTCCGGCCGTGGCCGCGGCTCCCACCGCGGCGCCGACCGGTGCCGGACAGCCGACCGCCGCGTACGGCGGCGCCGTGCCGACCGCCGCCGTACCGGCCGGTCCCGTTGGCGCCGTCGGTGGCCGGCCCGGACCCGGTGGGCCGGTGCCCGGCCCGTACGGGCCGGGGGCCTATCCGCCCTACCAGGCCTGGGGGCCGCCGCGGAAGCCGGCGCCCAGCAAGCTGCGGCCCGCCGAGCCGGCTCGCCCGACCGTCGCCACGCTGTGGGCGATCCTGGCCACCGCGCTGTTCGCGTCGCTCTTCCTCGGTGCCGGCGCCGGCGTGAACCTGCTGCTCGTAGCCGTGCCCGCGACCCTGGCCGGGGCCTTCGCCGCCCGCGCGGCCGGCCGCCGGCTGCGCCCCTGGACGCTGGTCTGGGCCATCGGCGGCGCGGCCCTGCTCGTCGTACCCGCGCTGAGCGACGCGGGCTGGCCGACGTTCCTCGCGATCGTCGCCGCCCTGGGGCTCACCGGCTTCGCCCTGCACGGCGGCCGCGGCTGGCCGAGCATGCTGCTCGGACCGGTCGGCCTGTTCGACTCCGTGGGCACCGGCATGGTGTGGACGTGGCGCGGCGCGCGTGAGCGCGCGAGCGGTTCACAGGGCCGCTTGGTGCCGGTGCTGCGCACCGTCCTGATCGCCCTCGGCCTGCTGGTCGTCTTCGGCGCGCTGTTCGCCGGGGCGGACGCCGCCTTCGCCGATCTGCTCGGTTCGCTCATGCCGGACATCTCGCTGGTACAGGCGCCCTGGCGGATCCTCTGCTTCATCCTCGGCCTGTTCGGTGCCCTCGCCGTCGCCCGCACCGGCGCGGCCCCGCTGCGCTGGGACCGGCTGACCTTCAGCCCCGGCCGGGCCCGCGGCCGGTTCGAGTGGGCGCTCCCGCTGATCGTCCTGAACCTGCTCTTCGCGGCCTTCAACGCGATCCAGCTCGCCGTGCTCTTCGGCGGCTACGACAAGGTCCTGCGCGAGACCGGGCTCACCTACTCCGAGTACGCGCGCCAGGGCTTCTGGCAGCTGCTCTGGGCCACCCTGCTCACCCTCGGCGTGATCGGTCTGGCCCTGCGCTGGGCACCGCGGAACGGCGCCGGCGACCGGCGGCTGGTCCGCGGCGTGCTCGGCACCCTGTGCGTCCTCACCCTCGTCGTGGTGGCTTCTGCGCTGCGCAGGATGGACCTGTACGTGGACGCGTACGGGCTCACCCGGCTGCGGATCTCCGTCGCCGCCATGGAGATCTGGCTCGGTGTAGCGATCCTGCTGATCATGGCCGCGGGGATCTGGGGCGCCCGGATGCTGCCCCGCGCCCTCGCGGTGAGCGCCGCCGGTTTTGTCCTCGCCTTCGGCGTGATACGCCCGGACGCCGTCATCGCGCAGCAGAACGTGGAGCGTTACGAGCGGCTCGACAAGATCGACGTGCGCTACCTGCGCGGCCTCTCCGCCGACGCCGCACCGGCGCTCGACCGGCTGCCCGAGCCGCTGCGTTCCTGCGCCCTCCGGGACATCGCGGACGAGCTCCAGGACGCCGAGGAGAAGAGCTGGTACGAGACGAGCCTGTCCGAGGCCCGGGCCAGGGACATCCTGGCCGAGCGCGGCGTGAGGCGTTCGGCCGCGTGCGGCGGCGCCACCCGCGACGAGCAGTACGACCCGGATGCAGACCCGTACGACGACCCGTACGCCCCCTGATCCGTCCCTCGCGCAGCGGACGGTGTGCCTCCCTCCCCGTACGGGAAGGGAGGCACACCGTCCGCGTGTGTCCGGCGTCAGGCGACCGGCCCGGCGGCCTCCGCCTTGCCGCTGAGGGCCTCCAGGTCGCTCTTGCGGACCCGGATCACGGTCACGGCCGTGACCAGCGCGATCAGGGCCATGGCGACGGCGGCGGTGAACGCGCTGGAGATTCCGGCCGCCAGCACGTCGTGGGACCAGGGCGCCGGCAGCTGCTGCTCCTTGAGGAACGCCGCCTTCTGTTCCGGGGTCGCGTGGGCGAGGAAGTCCGGGACCTGCTGCTTCCCCTCGTTCCTGCTCGCCGTGCCGAAGACGGTGACCAGGATCGACAGGCCCAGCGAACCGCCCACCTGCTGGGTGGCGTTGAGCAGACCCGACGCCGCGCCGGCCTCGTGCTGGGCGACCCCGGACACCGCGGTCAGCGTGAGGGTCACGAAGTTGAGGCCCATGCCGAAGCCGAAGGTGACCATCGGGCCGAGAACGCCGCTCAGATAGGAGCTGTCCGGCTCGATGAAGGTCAGCCAGAACAGGCCGGTGCCGCTGAGCGCCGCCCCGGTCACCATGAACGGCTTCGGGCCGAGAACGGGCAGCAGTCGCTGGGCGAGTCCGGCACCCACACCGATGGCGAGCGTGACCGGCAGGAAGGCGAGGCCGGCGCGGATCGGGGTGTAGCCGAGCACGTTCTGCACGAACAGGACGATGAAGAAGAACATGCCGAACATGGCGGCGGCCAGGCTGAGCATGATCACGTACGTGCCCGAGCGGTTGCGGTCGGCGAACATCCGCAGCGGCGTGATGGGTTCGCGCGCCCGCGACTCGACGACGGCGAAGGCCGCGAGCAGGATCACCGCGGCGATGAACGACCCGATGGTCAGCGAGTCCTTCCAGCCCTCTTCCGAGGCGCGGATGAACCCGTAGACCAGGGCGGCCATGCCGAGGGTGGAGGTCAGCGCGCCGGCGAGGTCGAAGCGGCCCGGGTGGCGCTCGGACTCGCTGATGAAACGGGGCGTCAGGAAGGCGATGACCAGGCCGATCGGGACGTTCACGAAGAGCACCCAGCGCCAGTCGAGCCACTCGGTGAGCATGCCGCCCGCGAGCAGGCCGATCGCGCCGCCACCTGCGGAGACCGCCGCGAAGACGCCGAACGCGCGGTTGCGCTCGGGGCCTTCGGGGAACGTCGTGGTGATCAGGGCGAGCGAGGTGGGCGAGGCTATCGCGCCGCCGGCGCCCTGGAGGGCGCGCGCGGCGAGGAGTTGCCACGGCTCCTGCGCGAATCCGCCCAGCAGGGAGGCGGCGGTGAAGAGCAGGATGCCGGTCAGGAACACCCGGCGGCGCCCGAGGATGTCGCCCGCCCGCCCGCCGAGCAGCAGCAGACCGCCGAAGGTGAGGGTGTACGCGCTGAGCACCCAGGACAGGTCGGTGGTCGAGAAGGAGAGCGCCTCCTGGATGTGCGGAAGCGCGATGTTCACGATCGTGGCGTCAAGAACGACCATCAACTGGCAGGCGGCGATGACGGCGAGGGCGATTCCCGGCCGATTCGGGTACCGGGCGGTGCCTGGATCGGTCTGGGTGTCCACCGGCGATGTTGTCACTGTGCATCCCCCACGGAAGAATTTAGTGAACGCACTCGTTCACTGTCGCCCACGGTAGTGACTCCCCCTCAAGGAACGCAACCGTTCACTGAGCACTGCCGGGCGATCCGATCGGTATCAACAGAGAGGTTCTGATGGGTACTTCGCACTCCGAGGCCGCCGCTCGGCCACGCGGGGCGACGCCGCGACGGCGTGGGCCGGTACTGGAACGCGCCATTCTGGAAGCCGCTCTGGAGCAGCTCGGCACCGTCGGCTGGAACGGCCTGACCATGGAGGGTGTCGCGGTCGGCGCACAGACCGGCAAGGCCGCCGTGTACCGCCGGTGGCCGTCGAAGGAAGACCTGGTCGCGGACGCGCTCAGAACGGGGCTCCCCGACCTCGACGAGACGCCGGACCACGGCGGTGTGCGCGAGGACCTGTACGAGCTGTGCCGCCGGGTGCGGGCGGCGATGTACTCGAAGCCCGGCTACGCCCTGCGGGCCGTCCTTCACGAATGCGACAGCGAGTCCGCCGAACGCTTCCAGGAGCTGATCCTCAGCGGGGTGATCGAGCCCTCCCAGCGGCTGCTGCGCGCCGTGGTGGAGCGCGGCATCGCCAGGGGTGAGGTGCGCGAGGACGCGGCTCACGAGGCGGTCTACGACGTGGTCCCGGCGATGATGATGTACCGGGCCAAGGTGTGCGGCAGCGAATGGACCGACGCCGAGATCGCCGAGATGATCGACCTGGTGATGGTGCCCCTGTTGCGGCGCTAGCGGGCGGTCCGGCGGGTCGCGCGGCGGGCGGGTCGCGCGGCCGGGCAGGTGGCCGGGAGGAGCGCGAACGGAGGGCGTTTCGGCCTGGAGTGGATCATCACGTGGAATCCGGGTACCGAGGGAGGCGCCAGGCGGCGTAACCTGAGGGCGCCATGCCGTACGAACCACCCACCCACAGTGTCGAGCGCTCGATCCGAGCCACCACCGGCGCCAAGATCATCGCCGGGATCGACGAGGTCGGACGCGGGGCATGGGCCGGTCCCGTCACGGTGTGCGCCGCCGTCACCGGCCTGCGCCGCCCGCCCGTCGGGCTCACCGACTCCAAGCTGATCACGCCGAAGCGGCGCACGGTGCTCGCCGCGGAACTGGAGCAGTGGGTCACGGCGTACGCGTTGGGCGACGCCTCGCCCGCCGAGATAGACGAGCTCGGCATGACCGCCGCGCTGCGACTGGCCGCGATCCGCGCCCTGGAGGGCCTGCCGGTCCGCCCCGACGCCGTGATCCTCGACGGCAAGCACGACTACCTGGGCAGCCCCTGGCGGGTCCGTACGGTGATCAAGGGCGACCAGTCCTGTGTCGCCGTCGCCGCCGCCTCCGTGCTCGCCAAGGTCCGGCGCGACACCCTGATGGCCGAGCTGGAGGCCGAGGCGTACGCCGCGTACGGCTTCGCGGCCAACGCGGGCTACCCTTCGCCGGTCCACAAGGCGGCGCTCGAAGAGCTGGGGCCCACTCCCCACCACCGGCTCTCCTGGGCGTATCTCGACGCGATGCCCCGCTGGCGGCATCTGAAGAAGATCCGCATCTCCGCCGAGGCGGCCGCACTGGAAAGCGGGGGCCAACTCGGCTTCGACTTCTGACTTCCGGCTCCTGGATTCTCCGGGGATCCCCTTGGGAACCTTTCGGCAGAGCCCCTTTCAGCAGCCGGGGCACACCTGTGTGTGCCCACCCGCCGGAGCCCCGCGCGACGGCGTTTGATAGACATCCACTCATGCCTCTCATCCCCGAGGAGCCTCAGATTCACGAGAGTGCCCAGGGTCCCCGCGCGACCGCGGCCGCCGGCCGCCCCGTGCCGACCCCTCGACCCGTACCCGGCCCGCGTTCCGCGGCCTCTCCGCGTCCCGGGCGTCCGGGCCCCGGTCCGGCCAGGCCCGCACCGCCGGTGCCGCGCCCGCCCGCTGCCGGACCGGCCCCCGCCGATCGCGCGGAGAATCGTTCCGACGAGCGGACCGGACCGCAGATCCAGCTGATCCCCGCCCCCGCCGACGGTGCGATCGACGCCGCCGAGGAGGCAGTCGACCTGCTCCTGGAGTCCGGCCGCGCCCCCGGCGACGTCCTCGTGCTCACCACCGGTGAGCAGCACCCGTGGGCGGCGCACGAGCTGTCCTTCGGCGAGGCCGCCTACTGGGCGCAGCACGACGCCCGCGAGGACGTGTTCTTCGCGGACGCCGCCACCTTGTCCCGGGCCGCCGACCGACCCGTGGTGGTCGTCGCGATCAACGGCGGCTCCGACGAGGACGTCGCGCGCCGACTGCCCGAGGCGATCGCGCGGGCGACCGCCCTGCTGATCGTCTGCGGCGACCCGAAGCACGCCGACGCCGGGCTCGGCGCCGGCGTCTGACCTCGCCCGTCCACGCCCCGGCCGCCCGAGCGGGTGGCCGGGCGGACGCGCGCGGAGGGCGGCCGCTCCGGGCGCTTCGCCCTGGCGGATCGCTTCAGGCGAGCGCTCGGGACGACGGCGACGGGTCGCCCCGTAAGGCGGCCGTCGTCTCGGGCCCGTAGGTCCGTGCCGGCGCGCGGGTCGACTGCCCCCAGGCGGTCGCCGCGGTCCGGATCATGAGCCGGCGGCCACGTCCGTCGCTTCGTGCTTCCCGTGGCCGCGTCGCCCGTCGAGCGGTCCGCGCTTCCCCTGGCCGACGTCCGCTCAGCGGGCGGCGGCCCGGCGCAGGGGCTCGGGCGCCCCGCTCGCGATCCGCGGCACCAGCCGGTCGAGGGCGGAGTCCTCGCCCAGGGGTGTCGGAGGCGAGTCGGAACTGGGGCTGCGCCCGCCCCGGCCCTCACCGAGCACCTGCCAGCCGCCTCCGGTCAGCGTGATGTACGCGCCGCAGCGCAGCCCGTGGAGCGTGCAGGCGTCCCGCAACCCCCACATCCAGGCCCCGTCCTCCTCGGTCCAGCGCTCGTCGCCCTCGCGGCAGTAGAGCAGGACGGCCGTACGTACGGGCACTCGCCGACGCAGGTCGTGCGGGATGACCCGGCGCAGGTGGGCGAGGAGCGCGTTGCGGAACTCCCAGCCGTCCGCCGGCGTCGGCCGACGGGTGAAGGAGGCGCTGGCGATGAGCCGTTCCTCATGGTCGAGAACGGCGACCACCGCCATCGAGGGCGTGGGCATGTGACGGGAGTGCAGGCCGCTGACGACTTCACGCGGACTGCGCAGCAGCGGGATCCCGGCCGCGGCCCACTCGGCCGGTTCGAGCATCCGAGCGAGGCGGCTGGCCGACCCGGACGACGATGCGGCAGGAGCGGCTGAGGACGGAGCGAATCCGAGGGTCACGATCCTCCCTTCGGAGACGCGCCCGCTCCGCGGGCAGGGTCGAGTGAGGGCGCACCACGGCATGGTCCAACCGGACCGCGTTCGGGCCGTGCGGGGCGGATTCCCAATTCTTCCTGGCCCGTGCGCAGGCGGCAACGAGCAATTGAGGCCGCTGACTGGAATCAACCGGTATGACTCTCATATCCCTGCCCAGTTACCTGTTGTTCACTCGCCGTTTCACGCTTGGACGGCGAGTACCAGCGGAAACACTCCCTCAGCTCCCGCCCTTCGCAGCAGCCTCGCCGCCACTGCCAACGTCCAGCCGCTGTCCGCGAGATCGTCCACCAGCAGGACCGGGCCTCCCGCCGAGGCCAGACGCTCCGTCAGCGCCTCGGGGACGACCAGGGCCCGCTGCAGCCCGACCACCCGCTGCGCGCTGTTCGTCCGGGAGATCCGCAGGTCCGCCGCCTCCGGCGCGTACTCCACCGAACCGAGCAGCGGCATCCGCCCGATCTCGGCGATCCGGTGGCCGAGCGAGCCCACGAGCCGCGGCTTGCCGTACGAGGCGACCGTCACCACACCGGCCGGCCGGGGCGGGGCACCGGCCGCGCCCGAGGCCCACCCCCCCGGCCCCTTCGCCCAGTCGGCGAGCACCCGCACCACCGCCTGGACGACGTCGTCCGGCACCTCGCCGTCCGGAGCGGAGTCGGCGAGCATCGGGCGCAGGCGATTGCCCCAGCCGATGTCCGAGAGCCGTCCCAGCGCACGACCCGCGTAGGCCTGCTCGGCGGCCGGGATACGCCCTTTCAGATCCACGCCCACGGCGGCGAGTCCGGTCGGCCACATCTTGCGCGGCTCCACCTCCACGCCCGCCCGGCCCAGCTCGCCGCGGGCGGTGTCGAGCGCCGCGTCCGAGACCTTCGGGTCGAACCTGACGCCCGCGCAGTTGTCGCACCGGCCGCAGGGGGCCGCGGCCTCGTCGTCCAGCTGACGGCGCAGGAACTCCATCCGGCAGCCGTCCGTCGCCGCGTACTCCCGCATGGCCTGCTGCTCGGCCTCCCGCTGCCGGGCCACCCATGCGTACCGCTCCGTGTCGTAGACCCACGGCCGGCCGGTGCTCTCCCAGCCGCCCTTGACCCGCTTGACGGCCCCGTCCACGTCGAGGACCTTCAGCATCGTCTCCAGCCGCGTCCTGCGCAGTTCGACCAGGGGTTCGAGGGCGGGCAGCGACAGTGGGCGGCCCGCCTGGGCGAGGACGTCCAGGGTGCGCCGCACCTGCTCCTCCGGCGGGAAGGCCACCGACGCGAAGTACTGCCAGATCGCCTCGTCCTCCTTGCCGGGCAGCAGGAGCACCTCCGCGTGCTCCACACCGCGCCCGGCCCGGCCCACCTGCTGGTAGTAGGCGATGGGGGAGGAGGGGGACCCGAGGTGCACGACGAAGCCCAGGTCGGGCTTGTCGAAGCCCATGCCGAGCGCCGAGGTCGCCACGAGCGCCTTGACCCGGTTGGCCAGCAGATCGTCCTCGGCCTGCTGCCGGTCGGCGTTCTCCGTCCGGCCCGTGTACGAGGCGACCGTGTACCCGCACTGGCGCAGATGGGCCGTCACCTCCTCGGCCGCCGCCACCGTCAGCGTGTAGACGATCCCGGAGCCGGGCAGCTCGCCCAGGTGGTCCGCCAGCCAGGCGAGCCGGTGGGCCGCGTCCGGCAGCCGCACCACGCCCAGGCTGAGGCTCTCGCGGTCCAGCGGCCCGCGCAGCACCAGCGCGTCCGTGTCCGTGCCGGTCCCCAACTGTTCGGCGACGTCCGCGGTCACCCGGGCATTGGCCGTGGCCGTCGTCGCGAGCACCGGCACCCCGCTCGGCAGGTCCGCGAGCATCGTGCGCAGTCGCCGGTAGTCGGGCCGGAAGTCGTGCCCCCAGTCGGAGATGCAGTGCGCCTCGTCGACGACGAGCAGACCCGTCGCCGCCGCGAGGCGGGGCAGCACCTGATCGCGGAAGTCGGGGTTGTTGAGCCGTTCGGGACTGACGAGCAGCACGTCGACCTCGCCGGCCGCCACCTCCTCCTGGACGGTGTCCCACTCCTCGGTGTTCGACGAGTTGATCGTGCGCGCGCGGATGCCCGCGCGCGCGGCCGCGTCCACCTGATTGCGCATCAGCGCGAGCAGCGGTGAGACGATGACCGTCGGGCCCGCGCCACGCTCGCGCAGCAGCGAGGTCGCGACGAAGTACACCGCCGACTTGCCCCAGCCGGTCCGCTGCACGACCAGCGCCCGGCGTCTGTCCGCGACCAGCGCCTCGATGGCGCGCCACTGGTCCTCGCGCAGTCTCGCGGCACCCGTCGGGTCCGAGACGAGACGGGCGAGCACGGCGTCGGCGGCCGCGCGCAGGGCTGCGCGGTCCTCGGGGCGGTCTGCGTTGGTCATGCCCCCATGCAACCTGATCGGTCCGACAATGCGCGAACGGGCCGCCAAGCCTGTGGACAACTTCCGCGACCTCCTGCCCGGAGTTATCCACAGGGGTTTCGCGATCGGCGGTGGTCGCGGGACCGTCGTGACCATGAACGCGAACCACCACGAATCACACGGACTGTCCACGAGCCGGCAGATCACCCTGCGCGGACCGGCCGAGCTGGCCGACGCGCTGCCGTTCATGCTCGGCTTCCATCCCAGCGACTCCGTCGTCCTCGTCGCGCTGCACGGCGAGCGCGGACGATTCGGCGGCCGGGTCAGGGTCGGCATCCCCCGCTCTCCGCGCGAATGGTCCGCCACCGCCGACTACCTGGCCGAATGCCTCGTCGAGGGCTGCGGCCGCCGCGGCGACCGACCCGATGCCATCGTCGCCTTCCTCTGCCAGGAACCCGCGCCGGGCGAGACAGGCCGACGGGTGACGGAGCGCCTGCGCCCCCTCGCCCAACGCCTGCGCACCGCCTGCGGCGCGCTCGACGTCCCCGTCCTCGAAGCCCTCTGCATCTCCGACGGTCTCTATTTCTCCTACTGCTGCCCCGACACCCGCTGCTGCCCGCCCGACGGCACACCACTGGCCCTCTCCGGTACGTCGGTGATGGCGGCCTCCGCCGCCTACGCCGGCATCCAGGTGCGGGGCACGCTCAAGGACATGGAGGCCCGGCTGAAGCCGCGGGGAACGGACGGCGACGCGGTGCAGCGCGCCGCCCTGAACGAAGCCGCGACGGTCATCGTGCCCCGCCTCCTCGACACGCCGGCGAGCGGCCTGGGACGGCAGGAGACCCGCGAGACCACCCTGGCCGTCGTCCGCAGCCTCATCGACCGCTTCTCACGACCGCCGGAGTGCCCGGCGACGGACGCCGAGGCGGCGAGGAGCGCGATTCCGGCCGGTCTTCCGCTCCTCGCCGGCGGAGCGGCGACGGGCACCGCGACGGCCGACGCCCGCGACGACGAACTCCTCACACCCGACGAGGCCGCCACGGTCATCCTCGGCCTGCAGGACCGCGACACCCGCGACCGGGCCGCCGAATGGATGGAAGGCCCGGAGGCCCTCCCGGCACTACGGCTCTGGCGAGCCCTGTCCCGCCGCTGCGTCGCCCCGTACGAGGAGTACGCGGCGGCCCCGCTGACGCTCGCCGGCTGGGTCGCCTGGTCCACCGGCGACGAACCCTCCGCCCGTGTCGCCCTCGGTCTCGCCCTGGAGGCCGACCCCGAGTACCTCTTCGCCCGACTGCTCCACCAGGCGTGCAACGAGGGGCTGGACCCGGAGTCGTTGCGCGACTGTCTGCGCAAGGAAAGGGACGCACGCGGCGCGGCCGAGACCGCACCGGGGCAGGGGGCCCACGCTCCGGGCCCGACGGCCGACGGACCAGACCTCGCCCGCGTTCCCGACGGTCCCACCCGCGCGCGACAGCAGGCCCGCCAGGCGGCCCGCCGTACCACCCGCCAGGCCGGCCGGCGCGCCAACGGCGCGGGCCGGGGGCCCGCACGGGCGGCGGCCACCCGACGCCGCGACGAGGAACCCAGGCCGCCGAGGACCGGAGCGGTCCGCCCGACACGGACGCGGACGCGGACGCGGCGGCGTGGCGCGAGGAGCGGGGAATGAGGAGCGCCGACGCCGCGCCGGGCACGCTGCCCTGCCCGCGCGATATCCGCCTCGGGAAATCCGGGAGCCCTCGCGCGGTCCGCCTCGGGAACTCCGGGAGCCCTCGCACGGTCGCGCCGGGTTCCGCCTCGGCGGGCCGTGGCGAGGAGCGGCGAGCGGGTCGGGAGACCGTCGACGTGAAAGCGCCTCCTCCGCCCTCGGGCCCGATCATGCTCGGGACGGGCGGGACCCGGCGGTCAGGGGCATCACCGGCCGTGACCCCGCGGCCCATGGGCGCGTTCAGGTCTGTGGCGGTCCCGCAGGGGCCGTGCCGCCGATCCACGGACGGACCCGCGGACCGCCGGAGCCGCACGCGCGGTCCCGACAGCGGTCACCCACGGGGCCGGCCGAGTCGCCCGGACCGCACAGAGAGCGCCGCACTTCCGTCATGGCCCCCAGCCCCGCCCAGGCCCCCGGACACCTCACCCGCAACGGAGCTCCGCCACCGGTGCCGGGAGCCGGGGCGGTCCGCCCCGGCGATCTCCCCACCGTGCACGACATGCTCCTCGGCGTCGCCCTCCCCGCCCTCGTCCTCAGCCCCCGGCACGGACAGCTCACCGGAGTCGGTGTCGAAGGGGTCTTCCTCGCCGGACGCAGACTTCTCTCCCGCTGCGTGCTGCGGGTCGCCGGCCGCGAGCCCGTCCCGCTCCGGAGCCGGTCGACCGCCGCGGACCGTGCCGACTTCCTCGGCGCCATGCGTGCGCCCGGGGACACCGGCCCGGATCCAGGCCTCGTCGTCGAACGGTCGCGCGAGGCCGACGGGACCGAGCGGATCACCCTGCGCAGTTCCGTCGCCCGGCCGCTGCGGCTCCCGGTGGAGCTCGCTCTGGGCACGGATCTCGCGGACCTGGGACCGGTGGCGGCCGGGCGGCCCGGGACGGAGCTCACCGCGAGCGTCCACGGCACCGGGCTCCGCTGGACCGCCGACGACGGCGCCGCCGTCACCGTCTCGGTGGACCCTCCGCCCAGCGACGCACTGGCGGCGGCCGGACTCCTCCGCTGGGAGGCCGAACTGTCCCCGGGGGGATGCTTCGTCCTCACCCTCCGGATCCGCGGGGAGCGCTCCGGGCGGCGGCCGCTCGGAGCGAGCAACGGGCGCCCCGGCGGGCACGTCGTCGCCGACGCCGTCGCCGAGGGGGAGGACCTGCGGCCAGGACCGCTGCTGCGCGCCTCCGTCGCCGATCTGCGCGCCCTCCTCCAGCGCGACCCCACGCACCCCGCCGACGTGTATCTCGCCGCCGGAGTGCCCTGGCGCACGGGACCCGTCACCGCCGAGGCGCTCTGGGCCGCCCGCATGGCCCTCCCCCTCGGTACCCGGCTCGCCGCGACCACCCTGCGGGCCCTCGCCCGTACCCAACACGGGGGACCGGGACCCGAGGCCGGGCGGATTCCCGGGCCGCTCAGGGACGCGGGCCCCCACCTTCCGCCCCGGTGCACCGGCGTCGAGGCCACCCTCGCCTTCCCCGTCGTCCTCGCCGAGGCCCGCCGCTGGGGGCTGCCCGAGCAGGACCTGGCCGAACTGCTCCCCGCCGCGGAGCGGTGCCTCGACTGGCTGCGCGGGGCCGTCGACGACAACGGGTTCGTGCCGGACCCGTGGCCCGCCGGGCCGGCACGGGCCGAGACGCAGGCGCACGCCCACCGGGCGGCCGTGCTCGGCGCCGATCTGCTCGACGCCTGCGGGCGGCCGGGCGGGGAGGCGTGGCGGGACTGGGCCCAGGCGCTGCGCGAACGGTTCCGCAGCAGGTTCTGGCTCGACGACCCCTCCGGCGGTCGGCCCGTGCTGGCCCGCACGGCGGACGGCAGGCCGCTGCCCCACCTGGGCGGCTGGGCGGCCCACCTCCTCGACACCGGGCTGACCGCTGCCGGGCGTCACGCGCCGGGACTGCTGCACAAGGCCCAGACCGAGCGTCTGGCCAGGCTGCTGGCCGCTCCGGGGCTCGACTCCGGCTGGGGCCTGCGCGGCCTGGGAGAGAAGGAGCCCGGGTACAACCCGTTCGGGCACCGGTCCGGGGCGGTCCGCGTGCACGAGACGGCCGTCGCGGTCGCCGGCCTCGCCGTGGCGGGCCACGAGAGCGAGGCGGCGGCGCTGCTGCGCGGAGTGCTCGACGCCGCCGAGGCCTTCGCGCACCGGCTGCCCGAGATGTACGCGGGGGAGCGGCGGACGGTCGGCGCCCTGCCGGTGCCGCACCCGGCGGCCTGCCGGCCTGCGGCGGTGGCCGCCGCGGCCGGCGTGCAGTTGCTGACCGCGGTTCTCGGTGTCCGGCCTGACGCCCCCGGTCGCACGGTGGCGCTGCACCCGCTGCCGTCGGCCCCGCTCGGCGAGGTGCGCCTGTCCGGGTTGCGGGTCGCCGGCGAGCCGTTCGCGGCACGCGTCGGGCGGCTCGGACTCGGCATGGTCGAGGAGGCAGCACCCGGCCTTCAGCTGGGGGTCTGACCCGGCCGACGGCGTTTCCGCGGCGGAAGGCGAGCCGGAGCGGAAGAAGAGGGGGACGGGGAGGGGCGGGGCGGAGAAGAAGTGGTCCGGATCCTTCCGGCAGACGTGTTTATCGTCAGGAAGACGACTATGATCGCGGGCATGTCTCCCTACGACCCGTCGGCCTTTCCGCCCTTCGCTGTCACCGTCGATCTGGTCGTGCTCACCGTGCGGCGCCATGCCCTGTGCGCCCTGGTCGTGAAACGGGGGGAGGCCCCGTTCAAGGGCCGCTGGGCGTTGCCGGGCGGCTTCGTCCGGGCCGACGAGGACCTCGACACCGCCGCCGCGCGCGAACTGGTCGAGGAGACGGGACTCTGCGTCCACGACCGGGGTGCCCCGGAGCTCGTGGACGGCAACGGCGCGCACCTGGAGCAGCTGGCGACCTACGGGGCGCCCGACCGGGACCCGCGCATGCGCGTGGTCAGCGTGGCCCACCTCGCGCTCGCCCCCGACCTGCCCGCTCCCCGGGCCGGCGGCGATGCCAACAGCGCGCGCTGGGCGCCCGTGGAGGAGCTCCTGGGGCAGGACGCGGCGGCGGAGGGTGAGCCGCCGGCGCCGCTCGCCTTCGACCACGCCAGGATCCTGGGCGACGGGGTGGAGCGCGCCCGCTCCAAGATCGAGTACTCCTCCCTGGCCACGGCCTTCTGCCCGCCCGAGTTCACGGTCGGCGAGCTCCGCCGCGTCTACGAGGCCGTGTGGGGCGTGGCCCTGGATCCGCGCAACTTCCACCGCAAGGTGACCGGCACGCCGGGCTTCCTCGTGCCGGCGGGCGGCACCACGACCCGTCAGGGCGGGCGCCCTGCCCAGCTGTTCCGCGCTGGCGGGGCAACGCTGCTGAACCCGCCGATGCTCCGCCCGGAGGTCTGACGGGCGATCGTCCGGCGACCCCGAGCCACCAACCATGCACCAAAAGTCCGAAATGTAGCGTTATCTTGCTGGAACAGCCGCCCTGCCGCGGAGCGGTCTCACCTACCCGCGAGAGAAGCGATGCTCCAGGCCATCGGACTCACCAGCACCCCCCGCCGGGACCTTCCGCCCGCCGTGGACGACCTTTCCTTCGAGGCCCGGCCGGGCACCGTCACCGCCCTGCTCGGGCCCGTCGGCGCCGGCAAGACCACCGCCCTGAGGCTCATGCTGCAGCTCGAACCGGGCCGTGGCGTCACCTACTTCCGGGGCCGGCCCCTGCACCGCGTCGCCCACCCCGCCCGCGAGGTCGGCGTCCTCCTCGGCGACGTACCCGGCCACCCCTCCCGCACCCTGCGCAGCCAGTTGCGCATGCTCTGCGCCGCCGCCGGCGTCTCCGGCACCCGGGCCGACGACATGCTCCAGGCGGTGGGGCTCACCGGAGCGCACGACCAGCGCATCGGCACCCTGCCCCGCGGCATGGACCGCCGACTCGGCCTTGCCTCCGCCCTGTTGGGCGACCCGCACACCCTCCTCCTCGACGAACCGGGCGCCGGACTCTCCGTACGCGAGAGCGCCTGGCTCCACGAACTCCTGCGCGCCCACGCCGACGAGGGCGGCACCGTCCTCTACACCACGGCCGATCCCAAGGACGCCGCCCGCAACGCCGACCGGGTCGTCACCCTCGACGGCGGGCGGCTCGCCGCCGACCAGGACGCCGCCGACTTCACCCGCACCCGGCTGCGCCCCCGGGTCTCCGTGCGCACCCCGCACGCCGCCCGGCTCGCCGCGGTCCTCGCCCAGGAGTCGCGTGCCGCCCGCCGCCCTGTGCAGGTGGTGACGGAGGGCGGCAACCGCCTCTCCGTGTACGGGAGCGACTGCGCGACCGTCGGCGAGAGCGCCTTCCGCAACGGCGTGCTCATCCACCGACTCGCCGACGAGATCGGTACCGCGGGCGACACGGGCGCCGCGGGAGGCGGTCGTACGCGTCCCGCCGGCCCGGCGACGGACCGGCCCGGTCCCGCCGCGGCGGCACCCGGAGCACCCGCCTCCGAGCACGCGGCCGGCCCCCGGGCGGAGAAGCGGCCGGAAGGGGAGGCGGCGGCCGGAAGGAAGCCGGCGGGGGACGGGCGGAAGCCGGCCTGGAAGGGGTGGCGGGGGAACAGGCGGGCCGGAAGAGGCGGCGCCGACACGGCCGAGGCCCCCGGAGTCACGTCACCCGACGTCGGAGCCGCGTCCCTCGACGTCCGAGCGGCATCCCCCGGCATCGGAGCGGCGTCTCCCGGTGACCGAGCCGCCCCCGGGCGCCCGGCTCCCCGGCCCCCTCGCTCCCGCCGCGGTCCGTACCGGTCCCCGCTCCGCCCGCTGCGCTACGAGATCCGCCGGCTTCTCGGCGTGCCGTCCACACCGCTCGTCGCCGTGGGCGTCCTGCTCGTGTCCGTGACGCTCGCCGTGCTGCTCGCTCGCGGCGGGCGGGCCCCCCTGCCCGCCCTCCTGGCGGGCTGGCCGGGGATCTCCCCGCTGCCGCCCGCCGCCCTCGGGGCCGGGCTCCTCGGCGCCTTCTCCTTCGGTGAGGAGTACCGCTACCCCGCCCTGACCACGGGGCGCGGCGCCGTGCCCCGCCGCCTCGGCCTGCTGCTCGCCAAGCTCGCGGTCGCCGCGGCCGTAGGGGCGGTCCTCGCGGTGCTCGTCGTCGTGGTCGACCTGGAGGCCCTGCGTCTCGTCTACGGCGGTGAGTTGATCCCCGTGCCGAGGAACTGGCCCACCTTGTGTGCGAATTGGTTCGGCCTGGTGGTCGGGTGCGCCTGGGCCGGGGTGCTCGGTGCGGGGGTCTTCCGGGCGGCGGCCGCCGGAGTCGCCGCGGTCCTCGCCGTACCGGTGCTCTTCGCGCCGCCGCTGCAGCGCCTCCTGGCCGGAGCGCCCCGTCGCACCGTCACCGGGCTTCCGACCCGGCTGCGCGAGTTCGCCCGCGCCGAGTGGGCGTCGGCCGCCGACCGGTGGCTGATGGGGGCGCTGCGGGTGGTCGGACAGCCCGTGGGAGTGGCTCTGACCTTGACGTTGACGGTCCTGCTCTGTGCCTATGTGCTCACCGGCCGCCACAGCAGGGCCCGTTGGTGATCACGATTGGATCAGAAGGTTCCGTTTCGCGGACAACTCCCATAAAAAATGCCCCTTATGTCCGATTAATCGTCAATTGTGTAGGGGGTGCCGATCACCCTTTCGTGTGCTTTTCACCAAAGACCTCAAGGGGCACGAGAGCCACGCCGACAAAGGATGCGTGAGTACCCTTGCGCACACCATGATGACCCCCGCCCGCCCCGTCGAGTCCGGCCTCGGCGCCCCGGGCGACCTCGACCGCTACCCCTACGCGGAGGCGCCCGGAGCCGACCGCGTCGGCCCGCCCGCCTGGGAGATGCCGGAGGACCTCGGCCGGGTCGGCCGCAGGGCCACCGGCAGTCGCGGCCGCGGGCTGCACGGCCAGCTCGTCCAGCAGCTCGGCCAGATGATCGTCTCCGGCGACCTCGGTGCCGACCGCCCCCTCGTCCCCGAGGAGATCGGTCAGCGCTTCGAGGTCTCACGCACCGTCGTCCGCGAGTCGCTGCGCGTCCTCGAGGCCAAGGGCCTGGTCAGCGCCCGCCCCAACGTCGGCACCCGGGTCCGGCCGGTCAGCGACTGGAACCTGCTCGACCCCGACATCATCGAGTGGCGCGCCTTCGGGCCGCAGCGCGACGACCAGCGGCGCGAGCTGAACGAGCTGCGCTGGACCATCGAGCCCCTCGCCGCCCGGCTCGCCGCCGGGCACGGCCGCGAGGACGTCCAGCAGCGCCTCGCCGACATGGTCGAGATCATGGGCCACGCGTACGCCCAGGGCGACGGCATCACCTTCTCCCGCGCCGACGCCGAGTTCCACGCCCTCCTGATCCAGCTCGCCGGCAACCGCATGCTGGAGCACCTCTCCGGCATCGTCGCCTCGGCCCTCCAGGTCTCCGGGGCGCCCGCGACCGGCTGTGACCGCCCGAGCGAGGGCTGCCTGGGCCATCACGCCCGGATCGTCGACGCGCTCGCCGCCGGGGACGCCGTCGCCGCCGAGTCGGCCATGCGGCAGCTGCTGACCGTCCACCCCGAGGTGGAGCGCGTCGTGCCGGCTCCCCGCGAGCACTGATCCGCGAGTCGTGGCCAGGAGCGCCGCCGCATCCGCGCCGCGTGCCGCCGGACCCGAGCGCAGTCCGGGGGCGGAGAACCGCCCCCGGATGCGCCCGGGTCTGGCGGCGCGAAGGTGCGACCGTGGAAGGTGGGACCGGAATCGATCGGTCCGGACCCCTTGATTGTGTCGCGTTCCGGAGGTTTCATGGTGGATTCGTCGCAAATGAGGTGTGACTCGGGCCACGCGGATTGGGCGTAACACTCCTCGAAGCCGCGCGATGACCTAAGAGGTGACAGCCGAGGAAGGAATACAGCAGCCGCTCAGGGCGCTGTGCAGTTCCCCGGTCCAGCCCGCGCCGTCGGCACATTCCTGGCCGACGGTCGTCGGCTCCAGCCTGATCCAGGGCGGGGCCGGAAGCCGTTTTCCATCGTTCCGAGAGGTTGTTCGTGTCGGCCAGCACATCCCGTACGCTCCCGCCGGAGATCGCCGAGTCCGAGTCTGTGATGGCGCTCATCGAGCGGGGAAAGGCTGATGGGCAGATCGCCGGCGATGACGTGCGTCGGGCCTTCGAGGCTGACCAGATTCCGCCAACCCAGTGGAAGAATGTTCTGCGCAGCCTCAATCAGATCCTCGAGGAAGAGGGTGTGACGCTGATGGTCAGTGCAGCGGAGTCGCCGAAGCGCGCCCGCAAGAGCGTCGCAGCGAAGAGCCCGGCCAAGCGCACCGCCACCAAGACCGTCACCGCCAGGACGACCGTGACGAAGACCGTCTCGGCCGCCACCGCGGCCCCGGCGGCCGAGAGCGCTGACCCGGCCGACGAGGCCGGAGCGCCGGCCAAGAAGGCCGCGGCCAAGAAGACCGTCGCCAAGAAGACGGTGGCCAAGAAGACCGTCGCCAAGAAGACGGCGGCCAAGAAGACCACGGCCAAGAAGGGCGAGGACGAGGAGCTGCTCGAGGGCGAGGAGCTGCTCGAGGACGTCGCGCCCGGCAAGGACGAGGAAGAGGCCGAGGGCGAGAGCAAGGGCTTCGTCCTGTCCGACGAGGACGAGGACGACGCTCCTGCGCAGCAGGTCGCCGTCGCCGGTGCCACCGCGGACCCGGTCAAGGACTACCTGAAGCAGATCGGCAAGGTCCCGCTGCTCAACGCCGAGCAGGAGGTCGAGCTCGCCAAGCGCATCGAGGCCGGTCTGTTCGCCGAGGACAAGCTGGCGAACTCCGACAAGCTGGCCCCGAAGCTCAAGCGCGAGCTGGAGATCATCGCCGAGGACGGCCGCCGCGCCAAGAACCACCTCCTGGAGGCCAACCTCCGTCTGGTGGTCTCGCTGGCCAAGCGCTACACCGGCCGCGGCATGCTCTTCCTGGACCTGATCCAGGAGGGCAACCTGGGTCTGATCCGCGCCGTCGAGAAGTTCGACTACACCAAGGGCTACAAGTTCTCCACGTACGCCACCTGGTGGATCCGTCAGGCGATCACCCGCGCCATGGCCGACCAGGCCCGCACCATCCGTATCCCGGTGCACATGGTCGAGGTCATCAACAAGCTCGCCCGTGTGCAGCGCCAGATGCTCCAGGACCTGGGCCGCGAGCCCACCCCGGAGGAGCTGGCCAAGGAGC
Source organism: Streptomyces sp. NPDC051921 (assembly GCF_040680975.1). NCBI lineage: Bacteria > Bacillati > Actinomycetota > Actinomycetes > Kitasatosporales > Streptomycetaceae > Streptomyces > Streptomyces sp. NPDC051921. The sequence goes on along the minus strand of NZ_JBFAXU010000005.1, from coordinate 300,494 downwards.
TCGACATGACCCCGGAGAAGGTCATCGAGGTCCAGAAGTACGGCCGCGAGCCGATCTCGCTGCACACCCCGCTGGGCGAGGACGGCGACAGCGAGTTCGGTGACCTCATCGAGGACTCCGAGGCGGTCGTCCCGGCCGACGCGGTCAGCTTCACCCTTCTGCAGGAGCAGCTGCACTCCGTCCTCGACACGCTCTCCGAGCGTGAGGCCGGCGTCGTCTCCATGCGCTTCGGACTCACCGACGGGCAGCCGAAGACCCTCGACGAGATCGGCAAGGTCTACGGCGTGACGCGTGAGCGCATCCGTCAGATCGAGTCCAAGACCATGTCGAAGCTGCGCCACCCGTCGCGTTCGCAGGTGCTGCGCGACTACCTCGACTGACGGGACCCGCTCAGGGACTCGTCCGCCGAGGGCAGGTACGACGAACGAAGGGCCCGGTTCCCCCGCACGGGGAGCCGGGCCCTTCGGCGTCCGCGCGGGTGGCACGGCGGGCACGCCTGGACGACGCTGGGTGAACCGACACCATCGGAGAGTCAGGAGGCCCCATGCGTCGTCCCGTCGCCCGAGCTTTGACCGGTGCCCTGGGCCTGATCGCGGCGGCCGTGGCACCGCTGGCCGCCGTGGCCCCCGCGTCCGCAGACAGCGTCGTGGTCGGCGGGCAGCCGACCCGGATCACCGAGGCCCCGTGGGTCGTCGCGCTGTCCAGTCGTGACCGGTTCGGGGGAACGCGGGCGGGGCAGTTCTGCGGAGGGGTGGTCGTGGCCCCCACCAAGGTGCTCACGGCGGCCCACTGCCTGGGCCGCGAAGTGCTGGGCGGTGAGCCGTGGCAGCTCTCCGACTTCAAGGTGATCGCGGGGCGCACGTCCTTGCGCGGGTACGGCGGTCAGGAGGTCCGGATCAGCGGCACCTGGGTCAATCCGGACTACGATCCGGCGGGGAACTCGGGCGATCTGGCGGTGCTCACGCTGGAGAAGGCCTTGCCGGCGGCGTACGTGATCGGGGTGGCCGCCCCGGGTGACGCGGCGATGGCGCCGGGGACGCCGGCGACCGTGTACGGCTGGGGGGACACGACCGGCAACGGCTCGTACGCGACGTCCCTGCGCTCGGCCCAGGTACAGGTGCTGCCCGACGGGGCCTGCGAGCGGGCGTACCCGGGCGGCTTCGGCGTCTCGTACCGCGGCGACAGCATGCTCTGTGCCGGGGACCCGAACGGAGGCAGGGACGCGTGCCAAGGTGACAGCGGGGGGCCGCTGGTGGCGCGGGGGCGCCTGATCGGGCTCGTCTCCTGGGGGAGCGGCTGCGGTCAGGCGGAGAACCCCGGGGTCTACACCCGGGTGTCCGCGGTGCTGCCGCAACGCTTCTGACCGTCCGCCGCGACAGCGTCACGGTACGAGAACGGGCGGCCACCCCCCTTGGACTGCGGGAGTGGCCGCCCGTCGGCCGGTCGTCAGGGACCGGCGCTTCGCTCGTCGTGGATGCGAGGCGTCAGTGCTCGTCGCCCATGGTGCGCGCCGGCACGTCGGTGAGCCGGTCGGTCTCGTCCTGTATCTCTGCGGCGATCTTCTTGAGTTCCGGCTCGAACTTGCGCCCGTGGTGGGCACAGAAGAGCAAGTCACCGCCGCTGACAAGGACGACACGCAGGTAAGCCTGGGCGCCGCAGCGGTCGCAGCGGTCAGCGGCCGTCAGGGGGCTCGCGGGGGTCAGAACAGTAGTCACGTCGCCTCTTCTCTAGCTCGACGAGCTGTCGTACCAGGGTCAACATCCAACCAGGCCGAAAACGTTCCCGCTCGTGGCTTTTCCTCGAAACTTCTTCCAGGTGGCTGTCTGCTGCCGGTTGGCGGCGAATGAGCCGTATTGCTTCGCTCTACGGGTTTCGCGTTGCTGTGTGTGGTTGCGTCCCTCCGGCGGGTTGCCGGTTGTTCATGAGGACGTGCCCGAACCCTAAATGGTTCATGCCTCGAAGGGAACGTGATGTTCGCGTCACCCCATCGAGGGATCGAACATTCATACGACACTGGACTAGCATGAGGAATCAGGAGGGTGGCGTGACAACGGCTCTACCAGGCATCGGTACCCTCTGACGGGTGACCGACGCCGGGCCTTACCCCACCGGGCCAGATTTCAAATTCAGCGAGGAGCGAACCGCGTGACCGCCGAGACGTCCGTGCCGTCCAGTGCGCTGCTGACCGCAGACCGTGACGGTTCCAACTACACCGCGCGGCACCTGCTCGTCCTGGAGGGGCTCGAAGCCGTCCGCAAGCGACCCGGTATGTACATCGGGTCCACCGACAGTCGCGGCCTGATGCACTGCATCTGGGAGATCATCGACAACTCGGTCGATGAGGCCCTCGGTGGCTACTGCGACCACATCGAGGTCATCCTCCACGACGACGGATCCGTCGAGGTCCAGGACAACGGCCGCGGCATCCCGGTCGACGTCGAGCCGAAGACCGGACTCTCGGGCGTCGAGGTCGTCATGACCAAGCTGCACGCCGGCGGAAAGTTCGGCGGCGGCTCGTACGCGGCCTCGGGCGGTCTGCACGGCGTCGGCGCCTCCGTGGTCAACGCCCTGTCGGCCCGCCTCGACGTGGAGGTCGACCGCAACAGCGCGACGCACATGATCTCCTTCCGTCGCGGTGTCCCCGGCATCTTCACCGAGCAGGGCCCCGACAGCCCCTTCGACCCGTCCGGCGGCCTCCGCAAGGGCAAGCGCGTCCCCAAGACCCGCACCGGCACCCGCATCCGCTACTGGTCGGACCGGCAGATCTTCCTGAAGGACGCCAAGCTCTCCCTGGAGACGCTGCACCAGCGCGCCCGCCAGACCGCCTTCCTCGTCCCCGGCCTCACCATCGTCGTCCGCGACGAGCGCGACCTGGAAGGGGTCGGCAAGAGTGAGGAGACGTTCCGCTTCGACGGCGGCATCAGCGAGTTCTGCGAGTTCCTCGCCCAGGACAAGGCCGTCTGCGACGTGCTGCGCCTCACCGGCCAGGGCACCTTCAAGGAGACCGTCCCGGTCCTCGACGACCGCGGCCACATGACCCCCACCGAGGTCACCCGAGAGCTCGGCGTCGACGTCGCCCTGCGCTGGGGCACCGGCTACGACGCCACGGTCAAGTCCTTCGTGAACATCATCGCCACGCCCAAGGGCGGCACCCACGTCTCCGGCTTCGAGCAGGCGATCACCAAGACGGTCAACGAGGTGCTGCGCTCCGCCAAGCTGCTGCGCGTCGCCGAGGACGACATCATCAAGGACGACGCCCTCGAAGGCCTCACCGCCGTCGTCACGGTCCGCCTCGCCGAGCCGCAGTTCGAAGGCCAGACCAAGGAGGTGCTCGGCACCTCCGCGGCCCGCCGGATCGTCGCCACCGTGGTGGCCAGGGAGCTCAAGGCGTTTCTGACCTCCACCAAGCGCGACGCCAAGGCGCAGGCCCGCGCCGTCCTGGAGAAGGCCGTCGCCGCCGCCCGTACCCGGATCGCGGCACGTCAGCACAAGGAGGCGCAGCGCAGGAAGACGGCCCTGGAGTCCTCCTCGCTGCCGGCCAAGCTCGCCGACTGCCGCAGTGACGACGTCGAGCGCAGCGAGCTCTTCATCGTCGAGGGAGACTCCGCGCTCGGCACTGCCAAGCTCGCCCGCAACAGCGAGTTCCAGGCCCTGCTGCCGATCCGTGGCAAGATCCTCAACGTCCAGAAGTCCTCCGTCTCGGACATGCTGAAGAACGCCGAGTGCGGAGCGATCATCCAGGTCATAGGAGCGGGCTCGGGCCGCACCTTCGACATCGACGCCGCGCGGTACGGCAAGGTGATCATGATGACCGACGCCGACGTCGACGGCTCCCACATCCGCACGCTGCTCCTGACGCTGTTCCAGCGCTACATGCGGCCGATGGTCGAGCAGGGCCGCGTCTTCGCCGCCGTGCCGCCTCTGCACCGCATCGAGCTGGTCCAGCCCAAGAAGGGCCAGGACAAGTACGTCTACACGTACTCGGACGGCGAGCTGCGCCAGACCCTGCTCGAGTTCCAGCGCAAGGGGGTCCGCTACAAGGACTCCATCCAGCGCTACAAGGGCCTCGGCGAGATGGACGCCGACCAGCTGGCGGAGACCACCATGGACCCGCGCCACCGCACCCTGCGCCGGATCAACATCGGCGACCTGGAGGCGGCCGAGCAGGTCTTCGATCTGCTCATGGGCAACGACGTGGCGCCCCGCAAGGAGTTCATCACCAGCTCCGCGGCGACCCTCGACCGCTCGCGCATCGACGCCTGACGCGGAGGTCCTCGACCCGTCCGCCCTGACCGGCCCGCCCGATACGACTGTCGGACGGGCCGGTCAGGCATGTCGGGGGAGGCGTCACACAATGGGGTGAAGAGGGGCGGGAGAAGAGTCCGGGATCTTCCCGCTCTGTCCATCCTTGGGCACGCGGCCGAAACGGTTCGCTGACAAGGAGAGTTCACGGGTGGAGAAGCAGGAAGGGCGCGACCCCGCGGCGGTGCGGATCGACGATCCCTGGTACGACGAGCTGGCCGCCGGCTGGGGCGAGCACGACGGGGGCGAACCCGAGGGCACCCCGGCGGCGCCGGGCGTCCTGCCCCGGCAGCCGAGCGCGCCGACCACCGCCGACATCTACCTGGAGGTCCAGCGCAGCCCCGCCTTCCAGGAGGTCCGCAGCCGGTACCGCGGGTTCGTCTTCCCGGCCGCCGCCGCCTTCCTCCTCTGGTACCTCGCGTACGTCGTCGCCGCGATCGCCGCCCCCGCCCTCATGGCCCGCCCCGTCGCCGGAGCGGTCAACGTCGCCATGGTCGCCGGGCTCGCCCAGTTCGCCACGACCTTCCTGCTGACCTGGGCCTACGCCCGGCACGCCCGGCTGCGCCGGGACCGGGCCGCCCTCGAACTGCGCTGGGACACCCAGGAGATGACCCGGGGGGTGCGGCCGTGAGCGGCGACCACCAGAACCTCGCGCTGCTGCTGTTCAGCGTGTTCATCGCGGTCACCCTGGGGATCACCACATGGGTCGGCCGCAACCGGCGGGGCTCGGCCGAGGAGTTCTACGCCGGCGGCCGGCTCTTCTCCCCGATGGAGAACGGCTTCGCCATCGCCGGCGACTACATGTCCGCCGCGTCCTTCCTCGGCATCTCCGGCCTCATCGCGCTGTTCGGCTACGACGGCATGCTGTACTCGGTCGGCTTCCTCGTGGCCTGGCTGGTCGTGCTCCTGCTCGTCGCCGAACTCGTCCGCAACTGCGGCCGGTTCACCCTCGCGGACGTCGTCGCCTCCCGGATGGCCGAGCGCCCGGTCCGGATCGCGGCAGGCGCCTCCTCCGTCACCGTCTCCGTGCTGTACCTCGTGGCCCAGATGGTCGGCGCCGGAAGCCTCGTGGCCCTGCTGCTCGGCGGCACCAGCGACGCCGCCCGTTCCTGGACGGTGGTCGGGGTCGGGGCGCTCATGGTCGTGTACGTGACGCTGGGCGGCATGCGGGCCACCACCTGGATCCAGATCGTCAAGGCCGTGCTCCTCATGGCCGGCACGATCGCCCTCACCGCGCTCGTCCTGGTCCGCTTCCACGGCGACTTCGACCAGTTGCTCACCACCGCGGCCGAACGCAGCGGTCACGGCCGGGACTTCCTCGCCCCGGGGCTGCGCTACGGCGGTGACTGGGCGGCGCGCCTCGATTTCGTCAGCCTCGGGATCGCCCTCGTCCTCGGCACCGCCGGGCTCCCGCACATCCTGTCCCGCTTCTACACCGTGCCCACGGCGCGCGCCGCCCGCCGTTCCGTCGTCTGGTCCATCGGCCTCATCGGCAGCTTCTACCTGATGACGATCGTGCTCGGCTTCGGTGCCGCGGCCCTCGTCGGGCCCGACACCGTTCGCGCCTCCAACGCCGCGGGCAACACCGCCGTACCGCTGCTCGCCCTCGACCTCGGCGGCGGAGCGGGTTCCACCGGCGGCACCGTGCTCTTCGCCGTCGTCGCCGCCATCGCCTTCGCCACCATCCTGGCCGTCGTCGCCGGCATCACCCTCGCTTCCTCCGCCTCCGTCGCGCACGACCTGTACGCCTCGCTGCGCCGCCGGCACGCCCGGCAGGTCAGCGAGGTGACCGTCGCCCGGTTCGCCGCGGCCGGGATCGGCGCGGCCGCGATCGGCCTCGGGCTGCTCGCGCGCGATCTCAACGTGGCGTTCCTGGTGGGTCTCGCCTTCGCCGTCGCCGCCTCCGCGAACCTGCCCGTGCTCCTCTACTCGCTGTTCTGGCGCAGGTTCACCACCCGTGGCGCGGTCTGGTCGGTGTACGGAGGTCTGATCCCCGCGGTGCTGCTCGTGGTGGTCTCCCCGGTCGTCTCCGGCAGCCCCGAATCGCTCTTCCCGGGCGTCGACCTCCAGCTCTTCCCGCTGCAGAACCCCGGCGTCGTCTCCATCCCGCTCGGCTTCCTCGCGGGCTGGCTCGGCACCGTCACCTCGCCCGAGCCGCCGGACGAGGCCCGGCACGCAGAGACGGAGGTCCGGGCGCTCACCGGCGCCGGGGCCGTCTGACCGAGCTCAGCGCGCCGTCGAGGAGGCCCAGACGTACCGGTGCTCGGGGCGGCCCGTCTCGCCGTACTTCAGGGACAGCCGCACCCGGCCGGTCCGCTCCAGGAGCTTGAGGTAGCGCTGGGCGGTCTGTCGGCTCACCCCCGCCCGGTCGGCGATCTCCTGCGCCGACAGAGGCCCGTCCGCCGCGAGCAGCACCTGCCGGAGCAGTTCTGCCGTCGTGGGGGAGTGGCCCTTCGGCAGCTCGGGTTCGACCGCGCCCGCCGAAAGCGCCGCGAAGATCCGGTCCACCTCGGCCTGCTCGGCCTCGCCGCCGCCGTCCAAGGTCTGCCGCAGCGCAGCGTACGCCTCCAGCTTGGCGCGCAGGCCGGCGAAGCTGAACGGCTTCACCAGGTACTGCAGCGCTCCGTGGCGCATCGCCGCCTGGACGGTCGCCACGTCACGGGCGGCGGTGACCATGATCACGTCGCACGGGCGGCCGAGGGCGCGCAGCTCCCTGACGACCGCGAGACCGTTGCCGTCCGGGAGGTAGTGGTCGAGCAGGATCAGCTCCACGGGGGTGTCGGCCCCCGCGAGCTCGGCGCTGCGGGTCAGCGCCTCGGCCGCCGAGTGGGCGACGCCGACCACCCGGAAACCGGGCACCTTGGCCACGTAGGCGGCGTTGATCCGTGCCACGCGCTGGTCGTCGTCGACGACGAGGACGCCGATCTGCGCCGCTTCCCGGGTCATCGCTCCTCCACGGCGGGGGAGGACACCAGAGGCACGTCGGTCCCGGGCCCGGCCTCGGGCCCGACCTCGGGTTCGGCGTCGGTCAGCGCCTCCGGCAGCACCACGGTGAACTCGGCGCCCCCGTCCGCGCTCGCGCCGACCCGGGCGCTGCCGCCCCGGCGCTCCGCCAGGCGGCGCACCAGGGGGAGTCCCAGACCGCGCTTGCCGTGCGCCGGCGGCGCCTTGGTGCTCCACCCCTCGGTGAAGATCAGCTCGCGCCGCTCTGCCGGCACACCGGGGCCGCTGTCCGTGACCCGCAGCACCACCGTCCGTTCCTCGGCCCGCAGATCCACCTCCACGCGCGCGTGGAGGCTGCCGGAGGCGGCGTCGAGGGCGTTGTCGACCAGGTTGCCGACGACGGTGACCAGTTCACGGGGGTCGACGAGCCGGTCCGGGAGCAGCGAGCCGGGGGCGATGCGCAACGAGACGCCCCGCTCGGCGGCGACGGCGGCCTTGCCGACGAGCAGCGCGGCGAGCAGCGGGTCGTGGACCTTCTCGGTGACCTGCTCGGCCGTGGCGCGGTGCACGCCGACCACCTCGGTGACGAACTCGGCAGCCTCCTCGTACATCTCCAGTTCGAGCAGCCCGAGCAGGGTGTGCATCCGGTTGGCGTGCTCGTGGTCCTGGGCGCGCAGCGCGTCGATCAGTCCGCGCGTCGAGTCCAGCTCGCGGCCGAGGCGCTCCAGTTCGGTGCGGTCGCGGAGGGTGGCGACCGCACCGCCGTCGTCCGTGGGCATCCGGTTGGCGATGAGCACCCGGCTGCCGCGCACGGTGACCAGGTCCTCGCCGGTGGCCCGGCCCGCCAGCACGTCGGCTGTGCGGCCCTCGCCCAGGACCTCCTCCAGCGGGTGCCCGGTGGCTTCGGGGCCGAGCCCGAGCAGGCGCTGCGCCTCGTCGTTCATCAGCCGGATCCGGCCGGTCCGGTCGAGGGCCACGACGCCTTCGCGGATGCCGTGCAGCATCGCCTCGCGCTCGGCGAGCAGCGCCGAGATGTCGGAGAAGGCCAGGTCATGGGTCTGCCGCTGCAGCCTGCGGGAGATCAGGTACGCGGCGAGCGCGCCCGCGGCAAGGGCTCCGCCGGCGTAGCGGAGCAGGCCGGGGATGGCCGCCACGAGCCGGTCGCGGACGCTGTCGTACTCGATGCCGACCGAGACCGCGCCGACGATCTCGCCGCGGGAGTCCCGCAGCGGTGCCTTGCCCCGGGCCGAGCGCCCGAGGGTGCCGCTGTCGATCTCCATGACCTCGTGGCCGGCGAGCACGTCGCTCGGGTCGGTGGAGACCACCTTGCCGATCCGTTCGGGGTCGGTGTGCGACCAGCGGACCCCGTGGGTGTCCATCACGACCACGTACTCGGCACCGGTGGAACGCCGGATGCGCTCCGCCTCCGTCTGCACGGGCCCCAGGGCGGACGGCCTGCTGGTCGTCACCCCGGCGGCGACCTGCGGAGAGGCCGTGGTCTGGGCGATGGCGAGGGCACGGCGCATGGCCTGGTCGTCGAGCTGGGCGCTGAGCGGGGCCAGGAACAGCCCGGTCGCGAGCACGGTCACCCCGGTCGCGATGACCAGTTGCATCAGCAGGACCTGCGAGAACACCCGCCGCGGCCACCCGAACCTGCGCCGGCGGACGGGTGGCCGCGCGGCGGGGCTCGATGCGGGGCTCATGGCGGAAACGGTACGGGGGCGAGGGCGCGGACCGGAAATACCGCTTCCGCCCGGACGGGACCGCCGCTGCCCGGAGCCCCGGCGGCGCCTGCCTATCCTGGGTTTTCGCGGTCGTGGGACCGGCCGCGGGCACCACGCGTACGCACCGACGGCCCGGAGGCATGACCCTTGACCACCCAGCAGATCCCCGTCGTCGTCCTGGCCGGGTTTCTCGGGGCGGGGAAGACCACCCTGCTCAACCATCTCCTGCGCAGCGCGCGCGGGACGCGGATCGGGGTCATGGTCAACGACTTCGGCGACATCGGCATCGATGCCATGACCGTGGCCGGCCAGGTCGGCTCCACCGTCTCCCTGGGCAACGGCTGCCTGTGCTGCGCGGTGGACGCGAGCGAGCTCGACGAGTACCTGGAGGTGCTGACCCGCCCCGAGGTCCGGCTGGACGTCATCGTGATCGAGGCCAGCGGCCTCGCCGAGCCGCAGGAGCTCGTCCGCATGGTCCTGGCCAGCGACAACGAGCGGATCGTCTACGGGGGCCTGGTCGAGGTGGTGGACGCGGCCGAGTTCGCCGCGACCCGCGACCGCCACCCGGAGACCGACCGCCATCTCGCGACCGCCGACCTCGTCGTCGTGAACAAGGCCGACCGCGTGGCGCCGGACGCGCTCCGCATCGTGCGGGAGACCGTCACCGGGCTCGCCCCGCGGGCGGCGGTGGTCGAGGCCGCGCACGGACGGATCGACCCGGAGCTGCTCTTCGACCGGGTCGTGCCCGAGGGCGAGATCGCGGGCCAGATGTCGATCGAGGACATCCTGTACGCCGCCGAGGACGAGGAGCACGCCCACCCGCACGCGGCCTACGACACGGTCTCCCTGGCGACCGCGACCCCGTTGCACCCGCGCCGGCTGATGTCCTTCCTCGACTCCCGGCCCGAGGGTCTCTACCGGCTCAAGGGCTTCGTCGACTTCGGCGCCGCCGACCCGGCCAACCGCTATGCCGTCCACGCGGTCGGCCGCTTCCTGCGCTTCCGCCCCGAGCCGTGGCCGGCCGGCGAGGAGCGCCTCACGCAGCTCGTCCTGATCGGCTCAGGCGTCGACGCGGCGGCGCTCCGCAAGGGGCTCGCCGCCTGCGAGCTCGACGGCTCCGAGGACGCCCCGGACGAGCAGAGCATGTGGGGCGTCCTGAGGTACGTGCCCGGAAGCGAGGACGAGCCGGGGAGCGAGGCCGAGGACGAGGCGGAGGTGGGCCGGGCCGGTGAGGCCAGTGCCGCCCGGGCCGCCGTCGTCGTGCGCCGCCGGTAGTCGTGCACGGTGACCGCGGCCGGCAGCGGTCACCGGGGGAGCAAGGGGGCAGAGCCTTGTAGGCGAGACCGGGCCCTGCCGGAGCGTCACGCGTCGGCCGGGACGGCGGCCCCCGCGCCGACCGCCGCGAGGTAGGCGTCGAGACCGTCCGTGGTCCCGCCGGCCCATCCCACGTAGCCGTCCGGGCGGATCAGGAAGAGGCCGGTGCCGTACGCCGCGTACGCGGCGAGCCGGGCCGTCCGCACGGGCGCCCGCGCCGGAACCGGGGCCGGGAGCGGGACGCCGACGGCGAGCAGCGTGAAGTGCGGACCCCGGAAGACGTCGAAGAGGCGGTCCTCGCCGCAGGGTCCGTCCGGGGCGCGGTCGCCCGCACGCAGCGCGTCCTCGGCGAGTCCGTCGCGGGTCTCCACGGCGAGCGCCGAGTCCCGGTATCCGAGCATGAGCTGCTGGACCTCCTCGCCGCGCTGGGTGCCCCCGCCCTCCGAGCTCGCCCGGTGGATGCGGGTGCTGATGCCGAGGACATCGGCGGCGATGGGCATCCGCTCGCTCTCGTACGAGTCGAGGAGGGTCTCCGGGGCGTCGTGGCGCAGCACCTGGCCGAGCTTCCAGCCCAGGTTGTAGGCGTCCTGGACGCTGGTGTTGAGACCCTGGCCGCCGGCCGGGGAGTGCACGTGGGCGGCGTCGCCCGCGAGGAAGACCCGTCCCGCGCGGAAACGGTCGGCCATCGCCGCCCGGGCGCGGAAGTCCGAGGCCCACAGCACCTCGACGACGTCCTCCTCGCTCAGCGGGGTGCGGGCGGCCAGCAGCGCGCGCACTGCCTCGGGCGTGGTGTCCACGGCCGCCGTCTCGTCCTCGAAGCCGGTGATGAGCTGGAACCGGTCGCCCCCGGGCAGCGGGCAGAGCGCCACGGCGCCGCCCGGCGCCTTGAGCCAGATGTGCCAGTTGCCACGGTCGACGATCGCGTCGGGGGAGAGGCGGACGTCGGCGACGAGCATCGGACGGGGGTCGACCGTCTCGCCCGTCATGCCGATGCCGAGGGCCCTGCGGATCGTGGAGCGCCCGCCGTCGGCCGCCACCAGATAGGCCGCGCGCACCGTCTCGCCGGTGGAGAGGTCCGCCTCGACGCCGTCCTCCGACTGCCGGAGACCGGTGAGCGCGGTGCCGAACCGGATGTCACCGCCGAGCTCGGTCAGCCGCTCGTACAGCAGCTCCTGGGTGCGGGACTGCGGGATGAGCAGGGTGTTCGCGTACGGAACCTGCTCCGTCGGCTCCGAGCGCTCGAGCATGTCCCACTCGGCGAGGCGCTCGGTCCCCTCCCAGCCGAGCATCCGCGGGTAGAGCGTGCCCGCCGCCTCGATCCGGGGCAGCACGCCGAGGTCGTCGAGGACCTCCAGGCTGCGCGGCTGCAGACCCTTGCCGCGCGAGCCGGGGAAGAGCGCCTCCCCCTTCTCGACGAGCACCGCGCGCACCCCGCGGCGGGCCAGATCGATGGCGAGCACCAGTCCCGTGGGCCCCGCTCCGACGATGACGACGTCCGTGTCCATGACCGCTCCTCCGAGTCCTTAACGCCGTTAAGTTGCGGCATGGAGAGCATCCCCTTAACGCCGTTAAGCTGTCAAGGGGATAACGTGACGGGGTGGCGACCAAGAAGACGACCCGGCTGCAACCCGAGACAGTGGCGGAGACCGCCCTGCGCCTGCTGAACGAGCGGGGCCTCGACGGACTGACCCTGCGCGCCATCGCCCAGGAGCTGGACGTCCAGGCGCCCGCGCTCTACTGGCACTTCAAGAACAAGCAGGCGCTGCTCGACGAGATGGCGACCGTGATGTACCGGCAGATGGTCGCCGACCCCGAGGCGCGGCCGCCCGGCGACGTGAGCTGGCAGGAGCGGATCCTCGCGGCGAACCGCGGTCTGCGCGCCGGACTGCTGCGCTACCGCGACGGAGCCAAGGTCTACAGCGGTGCCCGGTTCACCGGCACCGATCACGCCGTCGACATGGAGGAGCAGCTGGGCGCGCTCGTCGAGGCGGGCTTCTCGCTGCGCGACGCGGTTCGGGCCAGCACGACCGCGTACATGTACACGCTCGGCTTCGTCACCGAGGAACAGGGCACGGAACCGGTGCCGGGACAGCCCCGCGAGGGCTTCGACGTCGGCGAACGGGCGGAACGCCTCGCCGAGTTCCCGCTCGCGGCGGCCGCCGGGGCGGAGATCTTCGCCGACTACGACGGCCGCTTCGAGGAGGGGCTGCGCCTGATCGTCGCCGGGATCGAGGCGACGTACGCGCCCGGCGGCTGACACGACGACGCCCCCTGCCCCGCGCGATCGCGGAACAGGGGGCGCACGGAACGCGGCCCGGGGCCGGCTAGCTCGCCGGGCCGGCCAGCACGTCCACAGGCTTGGCCAGCGGCGTGCCCGAGCCGTCACGGCGCGGGTCGATCTCGGGAAGCTCGGACGGGGTGCCGTTCTTCTGCGCGGCGCGGGCCGGGGTCGCACCCGCCCAGGCCAGGATCAGGACGTCCTCGCCCTTCAGGAAGCGCTGGCAGCGGACACCGCCGGTCGCCCGCCCCTTGCGCGGGTACTGGTCGAAGGGGGTCAGCTTCGCGGAGGTGGCGGCCGAGGCGTCGAGTGTGCCCGTCGCACCGGCGACCGTGAACACCACGGCCTCCGCCGCCGGGTCCACCGCGGTGAACGAGATGACCTCGGCGCCCGCGGCCAGCTTGATGCCCGCCATACCGCCGGCGGGCCGGCCCTGCGGCCGCACCTGGGACGCCGGGTAGCGCAGCAGCTGGGCGTCGGACGTGATGAAGACCAGGTCCTCCTCGCCCGTGCGCAGCTCGGTCGCGCCGACGATCCGGTCACCGTCCTTGAGGGCGATGACCTCCAGCTCGTCCTTGTTCGCCGGGTAGTCCGGCACCACGCGCTTCACCACGCCCTGCAGCGTGCCGAGCGCCAGACCCGGCGAGGCCTCTTCGAGGGTGGTCAGGCACACCACGGTCTCGCCCGCCTCCAGGGAGACGAACTCCGACAGCGGCGCACCGCCCGCCAGGTTGGGCGCGGTCGCGGTGTCCGGGAGCTGCGGCAGGTCGATCACCGCGACCCGCAGCAGCCGGCCGGCCGACGTGACCACGCCGACGTCACCGCGCTGCGTCGCCGCGACCGTCGAGACGATCACGTCGTGCCTGGTCCGCTTGCCGTCCTCGGCGGCCGGGAGCTCCTCGGTCACCGTGCGGGCCAGCAGCCCCGTCGACGACAGCAGCACCCGGCACGGGTCGTCGGCGACCTCCAGGGCCACCGCCGCGACCGGCGCGCCCGCCGACTCGAGCAGGACCGTGCGCCGGTCGGTGGCGAACTTCTTCGCGACCGCCGCCAGCTCGGCCGAGACCAGCTTGCGCAGCTCCGCGTCGGACTCCAGGATCCCGGTCAGCTCGTCGATCTCGCCGTTGAGGCGGTCGCGCTCGCTCTCCAGCTCCAGCCGGTCGAACTTGGTCAGCCGGCGCAGCGGGGTGTCCAGGATGTACTGCGTCTGGATCTCGCTCAGCGAGAAGCGCGCCATCAGGCGTTCCTTGGCCTCCGCCGAGTTCTCGCTCTCCCGGATCAGCCGGATGACCTCGTCGATGTCGAGGAGCGCGACGAGCAGGCCCTCCACCAGGTGGAGCCGGTCGCGCTTCTTGCCACGGCGGTACTCGGAGCGCCGCCGGACCACGTCGAAGCGGTGGTCGAGGTAGACCTCCAGGAGCTCCTTGAGGCCCAGCGTGAGCGGCTGGCCGTCGACCAGGGCCACGTTGTTGATGCCGAAGGACTCCTCCATGGGCGTCAGCTTGTACAGCTGCTCCAGGACGGCCTCCGGCACGAAGCCGTTCTTCACCTCGATGACCAGGCGCAGGCCGTGGTTGCGGTCGGTGAGGTCCTTGACGTCGGCGATGCCCTGGAGCTTCTTCGAGCCGACCAGGTCCTTGATCTTGGAGATGACCTTCTCGGGGCCGACGGTGAAGGGCAGTTCGGTGACGACGATGCCCTTGCGGCGGGCCGTCACGGTCTCCACGGTGGCCGTCGCGCGGATCTTGAACGTGCCGCGGCCCGTCTCGTACGCGTCCTTGATGCCGGACAGGCCGACGATCCGGCCGCCGGTGGGCAGGTCGGGGCCCGGCACGAAGCGCATCAGCGCTTCCAGGTCGGCGTTCGGGTAACGGATCAGATGCCGGGCGGCCGCGATGACCTCGCCCAGGTTGTGCGGGGGCATGTTGGTCGCCATGCCGACCGCGATCCCGGACGCTCCGTTGACCAGCAGGTTCGGGTACGCCGCCGGGAGCGCGACGGGCTCCTGCTCCTGCCCGTCGTAGTTCGGCGCGAAGTCGACCGTGTCCTCGTCGATCGAGTCCGTCATGAGCAGGGCGGCCGGGGCCATCCGCGACTCGGTGTACCGCATGGCGGCCGGCGGGTCGTCGTTGCCCAGGGAGCCGAAGTTGCCGTGGCCGTCCACGAGCGGCAGGCGCATGGAGAAGGGCTGTGCCATGCGGACCATCGCGTCGTAGATCGACGCGTCGCCGTGCGGGTGCAGCTTGCCCATGACCTCACCGACGACCCGGGCGCACTTCACGAAGCCGCGCTCGGGCCGCAGGCCCATCTCGCTCATCTGGTAGACGATGCGGCGCTGCACGGGCTTCATGCCGTCGCGGGCGTCGGGCAGCGCACGGGAGTAGATCACCGAGTACGCGTACTCGAGGAAGGAGCCCTGCATCTCGTCAACGACGTCGATGTCGAGGATTCGCTCCTCGAACGCGTCGTCCGGCGGCGGTGTCTTCGTGCTGCGGCGGGCCATCGCGGCTGCGGCTCCTTCACCAACAAGGTTGATCTGACGCGGACCATTGTGGACCGTGCCACGGACAACGCCGACCTCGACCCGGAAGAGGGACATCACGAACGGGCGGGAACTTCGCCAGGTGTCGACGCGCTTGCATACAGTGGCAGGACTTTTCCACATCGCGATCGAAGGGACGTACATGCCCATGGGTCACACGGCCACGGCCGAGGCCGGCTCCGGCGGCCTGACAGCGACCGAGCACCGGCTGGCCAACGGCCTGCGCGTGGTGCTGTCCGAGGACCACCTGACCCCGGTCGCCGCGGTCTGCCTCTGGTACGACGTCGGCTCGCGTCACGAGGTCCACGGCCGCACCGGGCTCGCCCACCTCTTCGAGCACCTGATGTTCCAGGGTTCGAAGCAGGTCCACGGCAACGGGCACTTCGAGCTGGTGCAGGGCGCCGGCGGCTCGCTCAACGGCACCACGAGCTTCGAGCGCACCAACTACTTCGAGACCATGCCCACGCACCAGCTGGAGCTGGCGCTCTGGCTGGAGGCCGACCGCATGGGCTCGCTGCTCGCGGCCCTCGACGACGAGTCCATGGAGAACCAGCGGGACGTCGTCAAGAACGAGCGCCGCCAGCGCTACGACAACGTGCCGTACGGCACCGCGTTCGAGCGGCTCACCGCCCTCGCGTATCCCGACGGCCACCCCTACCACCACACGCCGATCGGCTCGATGGCCGACCTGGACGCCGCCACCCTGGAAGACGCGCGGAACTTCTTCCGTACGTACTACGCGCCGAACAACGCGGTGCTGTCGGTCGTCGGCGACATCGACCCGGAGCAGACCCTCGCCTGGGTCGAGAAGTACTTCGGCTCCATCCCCGGTCACGACGGCAAGCCCGAGCCGCGCCCCGGCGACCTGCCCGAGGTCATCGGCGAGCAGCTGCGCGAGGTGATCGAGGAGGAGGTCCCGGCCCGCGCGCTGATGGCCGCCTACCGCCTGCCGCACGACGGCACGCGCGCCTGCGACGCGGCCGACCTGGCCCTGACCATCCTCGGTGGCGGCGAGTCCTCCCGTCTGCACAACCGCCTGGTCCGCCGCGACCGCACCGCCGTGGCCGCCGGCTTCGGCCTGCTGCGGCTCGCCGGCGCGCCCTCCCTGGGCTGGCTGGACGTCAAGACCTCCGGCGGCGTCGAGGTCCCGCAGATCGAGACGGCCGTCGACGAGGAGCTGGCGCGGTTCGCCGCGGAGGGCCCGACGCCCGAGGAGATGGAGCGCGCCCAGGCCCAGCTGGAGCGCGAATGGCTGGACCGGCTCGGCACGGTCGCCGGCCGGGCCGACGAACTGTGCCGTTACGCGGTGCTGTTCGGCGACCCGCAGCTGGCCCTGACCGCCGTCAACCGGGTCCTGGAGGTCACCGCCGAGGAGGTGCAGGAGGTCGCCAAGGCCCGGCTGCGCCCGGACAACCGCGCCGTCCTGGTCTACGAGCCGGTGGGACCCGAGAACGCCGACGACAGCGACGAGGAAGAGGGGGCGGACCAGTGACCGACGCTGCCGCGTCTTTGACGAGCATGACCTTCCACCCGCAGCCCCAGCCGGGCGCGGCCAGGCCCTGGGCCTTCCCGGCCCCGGAGCGCGGCGCGCTCGACAACGGCCTCACCGTGCTGCGCTGCCACCGTCCCGGCCAGCAGGTGGTCGCCGTCGAGATCTTTGTCGACGCCCCGCTCGACGCCGAGCCCGAGGGCCTGGACGGCGTCGCCACGATCATGGCCCGGGCCCTGTCCGAGGGCACCGACCAGCACTCCGCCGAGGAGTTCGCCGCCGAGCTGGAGCGCTGCGGCGCCACCCTCGACGCGCACGCCGACCACCCCGGCGTCCGGGTCTCGCTGGAGGTCCCGGTCTCCCGGCTGCCCAAGGCGCTCGGCCTGCTCTCCGAGGCCCTGATCGCCCCGGCGTTCGCCGAGTCCGAGGTCGAGCGCCTGGTGCGCAACCGGCTGGACGAGATCCCGCACGAGACGGCCAACCCGGCACGCCGCGCGGCCAAGCAGCTCTCCAAGGAACTGTTCCCGGCCACCGCGCGCATGTCCCGGCCGCGTCAGGGCACCGAGGAGACCGTCGAGGCGATCGACGCCGCCGCCGTCCGCGCCTTCTTCGACGCGCACGTGCGGCCGGCCGCGGCCACCGCCGTCGTCGTCGGCGACCTCACCGACGTCGAGCTGGACAAGGTGCTCGAC
Source organism: Streptomyces sp. NPDC051921 (assembly GCF_040680975.1). NCBI lineage: Bacteria > Bacillati > Actinomycetota > Actinomycetes > Kitasatosporales > Streptomycetaceae > Streptomyces > Streptomyces sp. NPDC051921. Next base: position 283,210 of record NZ_JBFAXU010000005.1, on the reverse strand, counting down.
GAGACCCTGGGCGCCTGGACGGGCGCCCCGGCCGCGCCGCGCCCGATGCCGCCCATCACCGCCGACGACACCGGCCGGGTCGTCATCGTGGACCGCCCGGGCGCCGTCCAGACGCAGCTGCTCATCGGCCGCGTCGGCGCCGACCGCCACGACCGCGTGTGGCCGGCCCAGGTGCTCGGCACGTACTGCCTCGGCGGCACCCTCACCTCCCGACTGGACCGCGTCCTGCGCGAGGAGAAGGGGTACACCTACGGCGTGCGCGCCTTCGGCCAGGTGCTGCGCTCCGACGGCGAGGGCCACGGTGCGTCGATGCTCGCCATCAGCGGCTCCGTCGACACCCCCAACACCGGCCCCGCACTTGACGACCTGTGGAAGGTGCTGCGCACCCTCGCGGCCGAGGGGCTGACGGACGCCGAGCGTGATGTCGCCGTGCAGAACCTGGTCGGTGTCGCTCCGCTCAAGTACGAGACGGCCGCCTCCGTCGCCGGCACGCTCGCCGACCAGGTCGAGCAGCACCTCCCGGACGACTTCCAGGCCCAGTTGTACGCGCGGCTCGCCGAGACGGGGACCGTGGAGGCGACCGCCGCCGTGGTCAACGCCTTCCCGGTGGACCGGCTCGTCACCGTCCTGGTCGGCGACGCGGCGCAGATCGAGGAGCCGGTGCGGGCCCTCGGCATCGGGGAAGTGACCGTCGTCACCGGCTGATTGAGCCGCCGTCACGCACGGACGAGGGCCCCGACGACCCGCTTCGCCGGGGTCCTCCTCTTTGTCCGTATTGAGGACGAGTGTGACTGAATGCCCTGTGGCATGTCTTACAAACTGGCGCGTCTGTTTGGCGATTGACAGAAGATCCGCCTAGCGTCGACCCGGCTGTCCGGCCGTTTGCACCACGCCGCATCCGCGGCAACGGACAGTCATCGCCGAGTCCCCGCAAGGCGCGAGCCTGGGGAGCCGGGGACCCACACGTAGTCCCCTGGGGTGAATCGGACGCCTTCGCTCGACGCGGAGGGGCCCGTAGGAGACCTTCCTGCTCCGAACCCGTCAGCTAACCCGGTAGGCGAGAGGGAAGGAAAGGATCAGCCACTACATGGCGTTCACCCGTGCCACCGGGAAGCATCGTGGTCCGAGCCGAATGGCGCGCCGCGGCGCGGGCATCGCCGGCGTGGCGGCCCTCGCCACCACCGGCGTCATCGGCACCCTCGCCTCCCCGGCGCTCGCCGCCGACACGGAGGAGCCCTCCGTCGAGGACACCGGTCTCACCCAGGTGATCACCGAGGAGTCCCTCGCCCAGCGGGTCGACGCCCAGGCCGCCGCGCAGGAGGAGGAGGCCTACGAGGCCGCCGCCCGCGCCAGGGCCGCCGCCGAGGCGAAGCGCAAGGCCGAGGCCCGCGCCAAGGAGATCCGCGCGGCCAAGGAGCGCGCCGCCCGCGAGGCTGAGCGCAAGCGCCTGGCGTCCTTCCAGCTCCCCGTGGCCGGTTCGTACGTGAGCACCGGCTACAAGACCGGTGGCTCGATCTGGTCCTCCGGCAGCCACACCGGCATCGACTTCCACGCCGCCTACGGCACCAAGGTCGTCTCCGTCGGCTCCGGCACCGTCGTCGAGGCCGGCTGGGGCGGCGCGTACGGCAACAACATCGTGATCCGGATGAACGACGGCACGTACACGCAGTACGGCCACCTCTCCGCGATCCAGGTCCACGTCGGCCAGAAGGTCACCCCGGGCGAGCAGATCGGCGTCTCGGGCTCCTCCGGCAACTCCACCGGCCCGCACCTCCACTTCGAGGCGCGCACCGGCGCCGACTACGGCTCGGACATCAACCCGATCAGCTACCTGCGCTCCCGCGGCGTGAACGTCTGACGGTCGAATCCCGCGCGAAAGCCCCGGCTCGAAACGAGCCGGGGCTTTTTTGCGTCCGTTTCCCACGGGCGCCATCGGAAATTCCGGCGTCCTGCAATAGAGTCGCCGGACAGGCGATGCTCGACGGTGTTTCGCGCGGACAAAAGCGGAGGTCGGACATGCGCATTCCCGCGCACTCGGTATGCACGGCGATCCGGGACGACATCGTCTCCGGGGTGTACGCGCGGGGCGCCAGACTCACGGAGGAACAGCTCGCCCGCCGCTACGGCGTCTCCCGCGTCCCGGTTCGCGAGGCCCTGCGCACCCTGGAGTCCGAGGGCTTCGTGGTCAGCCGCCGGCACGCCGGCGCCCATGTCGCCGAGCCCACCGAGCAGGAGGCCGCCGATCTGCTCGACATGCGCTCCCTGCTGGAGCCCCTGGGGGCCGCCAGGGCGGCGCAGCGGCGCACCGAGGCCCACCTCAAGGTCCTGCGCGGCCTGGTCAGGCTGGGGCAGGAGCGCGCCAGGCGCGGCCGGGGCGAGGACCTGGCCTCGCTCGGCGGCTGGTTCCACGAGACCCTGGCGCAGGCCTCGGGCAGCCCGCCGCTCACGGCGCTGCTCACCCAGCTGCGGCACAAGATCGCCTGGATGTACGCGGTCGAGCCCTCGGAGCGCCCGGTGGAGGCCTGGGCCGAGCACGGCCAGATCGTGGACGCGGTCGCGCGCGGGGACGCCGAGCGGGCCCGCGGCCTGACCGCGCTCCACGTGGAGCACACCCTGCCGCTGCACCGCCTGAAACAGGCGGCCCGACCAGGCGTGAGGCCTTCGCAACATGTCGTCAACATGGCGAGTCCTCGGAATTAACACGGGCGCCGTATACAAAGAAGTGAGGAATTCTTGGGCGTCATGTGCGCTGTCCGAATTCTTCGGCGACGTGGCGTGCAATTTCCGACGATGACCCGGCGTGCAATTTCCGGCCCACGGTGACCGTGTACCGCGACCGCCTTACGGCGCGTGCTCGGAAGTCACCTTCCAGGGATCTCACATCCCGTCGGGAACGGGCGAAAAAAGAAGCCGTACCCTCCGGAATTCCGGCAGGTACGGCTTCCTCGCGATCCGTCGTCGGGGAGGAGACGGGTCAGACGGTCTCGGGGAGCTCCTCGAGACCCTCGGCCACCAGCTTCGCCAGGCGGTCGAGCGCGGCCTCGGCGCCGTCGGCGTCCGAAGCGAGCACGATCTCCTCGCCGCCCTGGGCCCCCAGGCCGAGCACCGCGAGCATGGACGCGGCGTTCACCGGGTTGCCTTCGGCCTTGGCGATCGTCACGGGGACGCCGGCGGCCGTGGCGGCACGGACGAAGATGGAGGCGGGGCGGGCGTGCAGGCCCTCGGCCCAGCCGACGTTGACGCGGCGCTCAGCCATGGTGGTTGCCCTTCAACTTTCAGCGGTTGTCTAGACCAGTCTCTCACGGGTGGCGACGTGCTCCTACCGGCCTTCGGTCCCGGCCGGGGCGGGCCCTTCGGTCCTCCTCACCTTGCACGGCGGGCAGGCGCCGCGCGACCGGTGCCACTGTCGTATCCCGGCCGTACGCTTGCCCCATGCAGAGCGCGTCGGAGCAGTCGGAGCAGTCGGAACACGCGTATCCCGACCACTGGGAAGCGGACGTGGTCCTCCGTGACGGCGGCACCGCCCGCATCCGGCCCATCACCGCCGACGACGCCGACCGGCTGGTCAGCTTCTACGAGCAGGTCTCCGACGAGTCGAAGTACTACCGCTTCTTCGCGCCCTACCCGCGCCTCTCCGCCAAGGACGTCCACCGCTTCACCCACCACGACTTCGTGGACCGCGTGGGACTCGCGGCGACGGTGGGCGGCGAGTTCATCGCCACGGTGCGGTACGACCGCATCAACGAGCTGGGGCGCCCCGCCTCGTTCCCCGCCGACGAGGCCGAGGTCGCCTTCCTCGTCCAGGACGCGCACCAGGGGCGCGGCGTCGCCTCCGCCCTCCTCGAACACATCGCGGCCGTCGCCCGGGAACGCGGGATCCGCCGCTTCGCCGCCGAGGTGCTGCCCGCCAACACGAAGATGATCAAGGTCTTCACGGACGCCGGCTACACCCAGAAGCGCAGCTTCGAGGACGGGTCCGTCCGCCTCCACCTCGACCTCGAACCCACCGACCGCTCCCTGGCCGTCCAGCGCGCCCGCGAGCAGCGTGCCGAGGCCCGCTCCGTGCAGCGGCTCCTCGCCCCCGGCTCCGTCGCCGTGATCGGAGTCGGCCGCGGCCCCGGCGGCGTCGGCAGGACGCTGCTGCGCAATCTCCTCGACGCCGGCTACACCGGCCGTGTCCACGCCGTGAACGCGGCACTGGGGGAGGGGCGGCACGAGCTGGAGGGTGTCCCCGCCTTCCGCTCCGTCGCCGACATCGGCGAGCCCGTCGACCTCGCCGTCGTCGCGGTCCCCGCCGAGCGCGTCCCCGAGGTCGTCGCCGACTGCGGCGAGCACGGGGTCCGCGGCCTCGTCGTCCTCTCCGCCGGATACGCCGAGAGCGGCGCCGAGGGCCGCGAGCGCCAGCGCGCACTCGTGCGCCAGGCCCGCTCGTACGGCATGCGGATCATCGGGCCCAACGCCTTCGGGATCATCAATACGGCCGAGTCCGTCCGGTTGAACGCCTCCCTCGCCCCCCAGATGCCGGCCGCCGGGCGGATCGGGCTCTTCACCCAGTCCGGCGCCATCGGCATCGCCCTGCTCGCCGGTCTGCACCGGCGCGGCGCCGGGCTCTCCTCCTTCCTCTCCGCGGGCAACCGCGCCGACGTCTCCGGGAACGACCTCCTCCAGCACTGGTACGACGACCCGACCACCGACGTCGTCCTCCTCTACCTGGAGTCGATCGGCAACCCCCGGAAGTTCACCCGGCTCGCCCGCCGCACCGCCGCGGTCAAACCCGTCGTGGTCGTCAAGGGCGCCCGGCACAGCGGCAGCGCCCCGCCCGGCCACCGCGTCCCGGTCACCCGCATCCCGCACGCCACCGTCGCCGCCCTGCTGCGGCAGGCCGGCGTCATCCGCGTCGACACCGTCACCGAACTCGTCGACGCGGGACTCCTCCTCGCCGACCAGCCCCTGCCGGCCGGCCCCCGCGTCGCCATCCTCGGCAACTCCGAATCCCTCGGCCTGCTCACCTACGACGCCTGCCTCACCGAGGGCCTGCGCCCGCTGCGGCCCCTCGACCTGACCACCGGGGCCACCCCCGGCGACTTCCGCGCCGCCCTCACCGCGGCCCTCGCCGACGACGCCTGCGACGCCGTCGTCGTCACCGCCATCCCCTGGGTCGGCGAGAACGGCGCCACCGAGTCCGGCGACGGCGAGGTCCTGGCCGCGGCCCTCCGCTCCGCCGTCGCCGCGGCTCCCGGCCCCTCCAAACCGGTCGTCGTCGTGCACGTCGAGATGGGGGCCCTCGCCGAGGCCCTGTCCGCCGCCACCCGCACCCGCCCCGCCGGCCGCACCGCCCCCGTCACCGCCGCGGCGGCCCCGGAGGCGCCCACGGGGACCGAGGACGGGGCCGCCCCGGCGCAGGCCCCCGCGCCGCCCGGCCCCATCCCGGCCTACCCTGCCGCCGAGCGCGCCGTGCGAGCCCTCGCCGCCTCCGTCCGCTACGCCCAATGGCGCCGACAGGCCGCTGCCGACCCCGGACGCGTACCCGAGTTCGACCGGATCGACGAGACCGGCGCCGCCACCCTCATCGAGCGGGTCCTCGACGAGCCGCAGGCCGACGCCCGGGGCGTCAGCCTCGGCCCCGACGACACCCGGGAACTGCTCGGCAGGTACGGGATCGAGGTCCTGCCCACCCTTCCCGCGCCCACCCCCGACGAGGCCGTCCGCGCCGCCGCCCGCCTCGGCTTCCCCGTCGCCCTGAAGACCACCGCGCCCCACCTGCGCCACCGGCCCGACCTCGGCGGCGTCCGGCTCGACCTGGCCACCGAGGAACAGCTGCGCACGGCGTACGGCGAGCTCACCGACACCCTCGGCAAGCCCGAGGAACTGCAGCCGGTCGTCCAGGCGATGGTGCCCCGCGGTGTCGACACGGTCGTGCGCTCCGCGATCGACCCCGCCGTCGGCGCCGTGCTCTCCTTCGGCCTCGCAGGCGCCGCCTCCGAGCTCCTCGGCGACATGTCCCACCGGCTCGTCCCCGCCACCGACCGGGACGCCGCCGAGCTGGTCCGCTCCATCCGCACCGCGCCGCTCCTCTTCGGCTGGCGCGGCTCCGCCCCCGTCGACACGCCCGCCCTGGAGGAGCTGCTGCTGCGGGTCTCCCGGCTCGTCGACGACCACCCCGAGGTCGTCGCCATCTCCCTCGAACCCGTCGTCGTCGCCCCCCGCGGCCTCTCCGTCCTCGGTGCCACCGTCCGCCTCGCGCCGCCCCCGCCCCGCACCGACCTCGGCCCGCGCCGCCTCCCGAGCTACTAGACACCCCTCAGAGAGGCCGTGAGATGACCGAGCCGACCAGCGCCGCCGGAGGGCCGGAGGGGGCTCCACCGCCCCGTAGGATGGAGTCCATGGCGAAGACCGGTACGACGACCCAGGGGCTGCGCTCGGCGATCGAGCGCAGCGGCTACTACCCGGCCCTCGTGGCCGAGGCGGTGGAAGCCGCCGTCGGCGGCGAGGCCGTCACGTCGTACGTGGTCCACCAGGAGACCACCTTCGACGCCAACGAGGTCCGGCGCCACGTCACCGTCCTGGTCCTCACGGCCAACCGTTTCATCGTGAGCCACACCGACGAGCAGGCCGCCGACAACAGCTCCCCGACGCCGTACGCCACGACGTCCACCGAGTCCGTGAAGCTCGACCGGATCTCCTCGATCGTCGTCAGCCGCGTCGTCGCCAACCCCGAGTCGTACACCCCCGGCACGCTGCCCCGCGAGGTCGTCCTGACCATCGGCTGGGGCGCGGTCTCCCGGATCGACCTGGAGCCGGCCGCGTGCGGCGACCCCAACTGCGACGCCGACCACGGCTACACCGGCAACTCGACCGCCGACGACCTCAGCCTCCGGGTCAGCGACGCCGGCGACGGCCCCGACACCGTCCGGCAGACCCTGGCCTTCGCCCAGGCGCTGTCCGAAGCCACCGCCGCCACCCCGGTCGCCCGCTGATGGCCCAGCCCGCCACGCTCGCCCAGGGCTGGCCCGACGAACCGGTCCCGCTCGACCCGGCCGCAGCCCCGCTCCCCGAGTACGGCAGCGGGTCGCTCGGCGACCTGCTCCCGACGCTCGTCGCCGGACAGGGCGTGCCCGGCTGCGAGGCCCGGATCGCCGAGCTCACGCCCGCCGACCGCAACTGCGTCTTCCTCATCGACGGACTCGGCTGGGAGCAGATCAAGGCCCACCCGGACGAGGCCCCGTACCTCACCTCGCTGCTCGCCACCTCGCGCGGCGGCACCGGACGCCCCCTCACCGCCGGCTTCCCCGCCACGACCGCGACCTCCCTCGCCTCGGTCGGCACCGGACAGTTCCCGGGCGCCCACGGTCTGCCCGGCTACACGGTACGGAACCCGGACACCGGCGAGCTGATGAACCAGCTCCGCTGGAAGCCCTGGACCTCGCCGCGCGTCTGGCAGCCCTACCCCACGGTCTTCCAGCTCGCCGACGAGGCCGGTGTCCACACCGCCCAGGTCTCCTCGCCCATCTTCCAGGACACGCCGCTCACCAAGATCGCGCTGAGCGGCGGCAGCTTCCTCGGGCGGCTCTCCGGCGAGGAGCGCATGGACTGCGCCGCCGAGCAGCTCGCCGCCGGCGACCGCGCCCTGGTCTACACGTACTACAGCGAGCTCGACGGCGCCGGGCACCGCTTCGGCATCGACTCCGACGCCTGGCGCGGTCAGCTGATGTTCGTCGACCGGCTCGTCCAGCGGCTCGCCGAACAGCTGCCGCCCCGCTCGGCCCTCTACGTCACGGCCGACCACGGCATGGTGGACATCCCCTTCGACGAGGACCACCGGATCGACTTCGACGAGGACTGGGAGCTTCGGGCCGGCGTCGGCCTGCTCGGCGGCGAGGGCCGCGCTCGGCACGTCTACGCCGTTCCCGGCGCCGAGGCGGACGTCCTCACCTGCTGGCGCGAGGTCATCGGCGACCGCTTCTGGGTGGCGAGCCGCGACGAGGCCATCGAGCTCGGCTGGTTCGGCGACCGGGTCGACGAGCGCGTGTACGGCCGGATCGGCGACGTCGTCGCAGCGGCCCAGGACGACCTCGCCATCACGGCCTCCGTCAACGAGCCGAACGAGTCCGCGATGGCGGGCATGCACGGGTCCATGACCGCGGCGGAACAGCTCGTCCCGCTGCTCGAAGTACGCTCCTGAGGCGCTCGGCGCCGCCCCTCCGTCTTCCTTCGTCCCCCTTCCCCCCGATCCCGAAAGGTCCCCGACCTCCCATGCCCGAGCTGGTGTTCTTCTCCGGAACGATGGACTGCGGAAAGAGCACGCTGGCGCTGCAGATCACGCACAACCGCTCGGCCCGCGGCCTGCAGAGCGTGATCTTCACCCGCCAGGACCGCGCCGGCGAGGGCAAGCTCTCGTCCCGTCTGGGCCTGGTCACCGACGCGGTCGAGGTGACCGACGCGATGGACCTGTACGCGTACGTGGTCGGTGAGCTGTCCCAGGGCGGGAAGGCGGACTACGTGATCGTGGACGAGGCCCAGTTCCTGGCGTCGGAGCAGATCGACCAGCTGGCCCGCATCGTGGACGACCTCGACATGGACGTGTTCGCCTTCGGGATCACGACGGACTTCCGCACGAAGCTCTTCCCCGGCTCGCAGCGCCTCATCGAACTCGCCGACCGCATAGAGCAGCTCCAGGTGGAGGCGCTGTGCTGGTGCGGCGCCCGTGCCACCCACAACGCCCGTACCGTCGACGGGGAGATGGTCGTCGAGGGCGAACAGGTCGTCGTGGGCGACGTCAACCGCCCCGTGGAGGTCGGCTACGAGGTCCTGTGCCGACGCCACCACCGGCGTCGCATGACCTCGGCCTCCGCACGGGCCGCCGCACTTTCTCCGGACGTCCTCCCCGTCAACCGAGCCTGATGCCCGCCCGGCCTTCCGTCGTACCGGCTACGACGGGAGCTCGGACGGGACCGCCCGGAAGCGGCGCCGGTACTCCATCGGCGTGGTGTCGAGCCTCCGCCGGAACGCCCGGATGAGTGTGTCCGTCGTGCCGAACCCGCAGCTGCTCGTGATGCGTTCGAGGGTCGCGTCGGTGGACTCCAGCATGTGCCGGGCGCGTTCGACGCGGGCCGACTCGACGTAGGCGCTCGGCGTCGTCCCCAGCTCGGCCTTGAAGATCCGGGTGAGCTGGCGCTCGCTGATGTGGGCGCTCGCGGCGAGGTCGGCGAGCGTGAGCGGGGAGCCGAGATGGCGCGTGATGTGGTGGCGGAGGTCCTCGACGCGCCGGGTCGTGGAGACCGGTTCGAGCGGCACGCTGAACTGGCTCTGCCCGCTGGGCCGCTTCAGGTACATCACCAGCTGCCGCGCCACGCGCAGCGCCAGCGTCTCGCCGAAGTCGTCGGCGACGAGGGCGAGCGACAGATCGAGGCATGAGCTGATGCCGGCGCCGGTCCACACGTCGCCGTCCCGGATGAAGATCGGGTCGGCGTCGACCTCCACCGCCGGGTGGTCGGCGGCGAGCTGCTGCGCGGTCGACCAGTGGGTGGTGGCGCGTTTGCCGTCGAGCAGTCCGGCGGCGGCGAGGATGTGCGCGCCGACGCAGACCGACGCGACGCGTCGGGTCCGCCCGGCGAGGGTCCGCACCCGGTCGACCACCGTGGGATCGACCACGGCGTGCACGCGCCGCTCGCCGTCCACCTCGACGGAGCCGGGCACCAGGAGCGTGTCGATGTTCCTGGCGGCCGCCTCCTCGAAGGTGAGGTCGGGCAGCACACGTACCCCGGCCGAGGTGGTGACCGGCGCCAAGGTCTCGGCGGCGAGCACGACCTCGTAGGCCGTCGCGTCGTCCGTCTCGCGCCGCAGGAGGGCGAACACCTCCGGCGGTCCGGTGACGTCGAGCAGGTCCACCCCCTCGAAGAGGACGACGACGATCAGGCGTCCGACGGTGCTCATGGGTCTCCGCACAGTGGTTCGGCACAACATTGTTCGCCTGCGCATCGTAGACGGGCCCGCCGGCACCGGCTGTTCACCTGAGGTGCGCTCGGGGACCTCCTCGTGCTCGGGCGGGGGTCGCCCTGCTCGGAGGTAATGCGTTCCTACGACGATCAGAACGCCGAGCCGGGCCGAAGAGCCGCACGGGCCGAACGGGCAGAAGAGGCAGAACGGGCCGGCGAGCCGCCCCTGGAGGACGTGTGCCACCCGCTGCCGAGACCGAGCCTTCCCCGTCCCGGCCCAGGCTCCGGGCAGCGGCCGGGGCGGCCGCGCTCACCGGATTCCTGTTCTGCCTCGCGGGGCGGCTGGCGGGGAGCTACCCGTTCGGATCCCGGACCCGGAACGTCGTCGACCTGGGCCAGCAGTACCTGCCGTTCCACGCCTACTGGCGGCAGTTGCTCACCGGGGAGAGTCACGGCGACCTCTTCCTCAACTGGACATCGGGTTTTGGATCCAACTTCCTCGGCGATTTCGGCACCTATCTGAGCAGCCCGTTCGACCTGCTCGTCGTCCTCTTCCCGGCCGACCGGACCGAGCTGGCCCTGTACGTCATCACCGCAGCCAAGATCGCCACGGCGGGCGCGGCGATGGCGGCGCTGCTCCTCACCCTCAAGCGCGGCCCCTGGCCGGTCGCCGCCGTCCTCGGCACCGCGTACGCCCTGTCCGGCTGGACCTTCAACTACGCGGCCACCGTCCCGATGTGGCTCGACGGCCTCGTGGCCTTCCCGCTGCTGTGCCTGGTGGGGGAGTGGGCCCGCACGGGGCGCCGGCCGGTCCTCGGGCCGCTGGTCGTCGCCCTCGCCTGGTTCGCCAACTTCTACACCGCCTACATGGCCACCCTCGGCGCCGCCGTCGTCCTCGCCGTCCGCCTGCTCACCGCCGACGGCACCGGCACCGACCGCCTGCGCGGCACCGGCACCGGCCTCCCGCCCGGTGCCGGCACCGACCGGCTGCCCGGCACCGCCGGAGACGGAGGGGACGGCACCCACGGCGCTTACAGCGGGGTGGGTCTCCCCGGTACCGGCCTCCCGCCCGCCACCGGCCTCCCGCCCGCCACCGGCCTCCCGCCCGGCGCCGCCGCCCGCCGCGATTCCTTCGGGCAGCGCCGCCCGCGTCTCGCCGGGCTGTTGCGGGCCGCCCGCAGCGTCCTGATCGGCATCGGGCTCGCCGCCCCGCTCGTCGTCGTCATCTTCCTCGCCACCAAGGTCGCCGACCCGACGCCGCCCACCGCCTTCACCCCCGCCGCGTGGACGGACGTGCTCGCCCGCTTCCTGCCCGCCACCGCGAGCGTGGCCACCCCCGCCCTCTTCATCGGCACGCCCGCCCTGGCGCTCGCCCTCACCCTGCCCTTCAACACCTCCGTCGCCGTCCGCGTCCGCGCAGGCTGGGCCGTGGCGACCGTCCTGGTCACGCTCTCCCTCCAGTGGGAGCCGACCCACCTGATCTGGCACGCGGGCGCCTCGCCCAACGGCATCCCCTACCGCCAGACCTTCGTCCTGTGCGGCCTGCTCCTCATGGCGGCCTGGCTGTCGGTGGCCCGGGGCGTGCCCCGGCCGCTCGCGCTGCTCGGCGGCGCCGGACTGCTCGCGTTCGTCGCGCGGGCGGCCGCCGTCAGCAGGGACATCGACCGCTGGACCTACCCGGCCGTCGCCGCGGCCGCCGCCCTGGCCGTACTCGCGGCCGTGGCAGCGCTGCTCGCGCGCGGATCGACGGGCGGCCGCGCGGGCCGCCTGCTGCCCGTCCTGGCCGTCGGACTGCTGCTCGCCGCGCAGGCCGGGGAGACCCTCGTCACCGGCAAGCGCATCGAGGAGCAGCAGCTGGGCAGGGTCTCCTGGGCGCCGCGCGTCGGCCCCTGGCACGAGGACATGACCCGCGCGGTCGCGGAGAAGGACGCCTGGCCGAGCCACCGTACCGACCCCGGCGAGGTGCCGGGCGGCAACGACGTCCTGCTGGTCGGCGGAGAAGGCGCCGACTACTACAGCAGCCTCACCGCCGACACGTACTCGCGCATGCTCGCCGGCCTCGGCTTCGGCTACTACGCCAAGGGCCGGCACCCCGTCAGCCTCGACAACCCCGTCACCGACGCGATCTTCTCCATCGGCACCCGGATGCGCTCCGCCCCGAAGGCCGAGCTCGCCGTCGACCGGCTCCCCGAGGCCGAGATCAGCGTCACCGACACCCCCGTCCCGCCGCTCGTCACCGTTCACCCGGCGGACAAGGGTGCGGATACAGGTGCCGGGACGAGTGCCGGTATGGGCGCGGGTGCGGGTGCGGGTACGGAAGCAGGCACGGCAGGCGGTACGAGTGCCGGTCGGGGTGCTGGTACGGAAGCCGGTACGGATGCGCAGGCCGCCGACAACGCCTTCGCCCGTCAGGAACGCATGCTCGGCCACACCGTGTACGAGGTCCCGCCCGCCCCCCGCCGTACCGGCGCCCCCGGCGGCACCACCACCCTGACCGCGCGGTGCCCGGCCGGCTCCGAGGTCTGGTTCTGGGCGCCCGAGTACCAGGGCACCGCCGCGCTCGCGGACGGCCCGGCCGTCGGCTTCGCGGGCCGACTGCCCGCCGTGCTCGGCCCCATGCAGCGGCTCGGCACCGTTCCCGCGACCGGCACCGTACGGATCGAGCTGCGACCCGAGGACGGTGCGAAGCCCCGGCTCGAGCTGCCCGGTCGGCCCGTCGGCTGCCTGCAGCGGTGGCGGCTCGACACCGCCGTCCGGGCCCTGACCGCCACCGGCGCGACCGAAGTCCGCACCACGGGTCACACCGTCACCGCGGACCTCCCCGAGGGCAGCACCGGCACCGCCGTGCTCGCCGTCCCCCGGATCTCCGGCTGGCGCTGCGCCGCCGGCGACGCGCCGCTCGCGCCCGCGCACAGCCGCCTCGGTCTGCTCGCCGTTCCCCTCGACGGCAAGGTCACCTCCGTGACCTGCTCCTTCCGGCCGCCCGGCGTCCGGCTCGGCGGTGCCGTCGGCGCGGCGGCCCTCGCCGGTCTCCTCGCCACCGCCGTGCTCCACCGGCGCCGCACCCGTGCACGCGAGGGACGGCAAGAGTTCACCGCCCGTGCACGTCCGGCTCGTTCACCGGAGAAGAGCGCTGCCTAGTCTGCCCGCCTGTACAGATACGTGAGTTGAGGATTCCGAGTGCCGAAACTGTCCGTCGTCGTGCCGTTCCACAATGTCGGGCCCTACGCCCCCGACACCCTGCGCAGTCTCGCCGACAACGCGGATGCGGACACCGAGTTCCTGCTGATCGACGACCACTCCACCGACGAGACGCCGGACCTCCTCGACCGCTGGAAGGACCGCATCCCGCAGGCCACCGTGATCCGCCACGGGACCAACCTCGGTGTCGCGCAGGCCCGCAACACCGGCATCGACGCGGCGACCGGCGACTACCTCACCTTCCTCGACGGCGACGACTGGTACGCCCCCGGCCACCTGCGCGCGACGGTGGACGGGATCCACCGCCTCGGCTGCGACTTCGCCCGCACCGACCACGTCCTGTCGACCGACCGCACCCGGCAGATCCGCTACGCGCCGGCCAAGGAACGCGACACCGTCATGGACCCCCGGGACGGCATCGCCCCGGCCAGCATGGTGACGATGGTCGACTACCCCTTCGTCCCGTTCGGCGTCTACAGCGCCCGCCTCTTCGAGAACGGCGCCTCGCGCTTCGAGACGAAGCTGCGCACCGCCGAGGACCGGCTGTGGATCTGGCGGCTCCACCTCACCGCCCGCAGCTACGCGGCGCTCTCCCTGCACGGGGTCTTCTACCGGCGCGGCGTCACGACCTCGCTGACCCAGATCACCGACAACCGCCAGCTCGACTTCATCCCCTCCTACGACCTGCTGCTCGACGAGGTCTCCCGAGACCGCGACGCCGACCGCTTCCTGCCGAAGGCCGTCCGCACCTACTGCGCGATGATCGCCTTCCACATGGCGAAGGCCGACCAGTACGAGCCGGCCGTGGCCAAGCGGCTCCGGCGCGACGTCGCCGACGCCCTGCGCCGAATGCCGCAGGCGGTCCTCGACGAGACCCTCGCGACCATGGACACCCCCCGCAGCACCCTGCTCAGGAGCCTGCGCGACACCGGAAAGGCCGCCTGACCCATGGCGCACGACCGCGTTCAGATCTTCCAGGTGTCGACCCTCTACGGAGCCGCCACCGTGGCCGCCGCACTCGACGCCGGCCAGTTCGGCGCCCCCGGCCACGCCCGCCGCCTCCTCCTCGTCTCGAACAACGCGGAGATCCCCGAGACCGCCGTCCGCATCGACTCGATGACCGGCTACGAGCGGATCGCCGCCCGCTTCGACGAGGTCGTCGACTGGAACGAGGCCGTCCACCCGCACCACCCCAGCTCCTGGTCACCCCGCCCCGAGGAGTCCCCGCTGTGGCAGCGGGTCCTCCGCACCGCGTGGGGGCTCGGCTCCGCCACCGTCGAGGTGATCGTCGAGTCCATCCAGGTCAACCCGGCGAAGGCACTCGCCGCCGTGTTCGCCGAGAGCGCCGTCCACGTCTACGCCGACGGCCTCATGAGCTACGGCCCCACCCGCGACGAACTGCCCCAGTCGATCGCCGCCCGGGTCCGCCGCGTCCTCCACCTCGACCTGGTGCCGGGACTGCGCCCGCTGCTGCTCACCGAGTACGGCGTCGGGGCCGAGCTGGTCCCCGACGACGCCTTCCGGGCCGTACTCCGGGAGATCGCCGAGGCCGGCGGCGACGACGCGCGGCTGGCGGCGGCGGTCACGGCCGCGCCGACGGCGCTGCTGCTCGGCCAGTACCTCGCCGTCCTCGGCATCCTCACCGTCGAGGAGGAAGAGGAGCTGCACGTCCGGATGCTGCGCGGCGCTGCCGCGGCCGGCCACCGCTCGATCGTCTTCAAGCCGCACCCCACGGCCCCGGCGAGCTACTCGAACGCCCTCCAGGAGGAGGCCGCCCGCACGGACGTCACCCTCACCGTGCTGGACGGCCCGCTGCTCGCCGAGACCTTCTACGAGCGCTGCCGTCCCGACCTCGTCGTGGGCTGCTTCTCCACCGCGATGCTCACGGCCGCTGTCCACTACGGCGTCCCCGTCGCTCGTGTGGGCACCGACACGGTCCTCGCCCGGCTCACCCCCTACGAGAACAGCAACCGCGTCCCGCTGACGGTCGTCGACCACCTCGTGCCCGACCTGGAGGGCGGGGCCGAGCCCGCCGTGCCCGGCGAGGCGCCCGGCACGCTCGCCCCGCTGATCCGCGCGGTCGGATACTGCATGCGCCCGACCGCGCACCCGGGCCTGCGCGCCGAGACGATCGGCTACCTGAGGGAGCACGGCACCGGCCCGGCGGCCGCGCTCCACTTCCCGGCGGAACGACTGGCGGAGCTGGAGCTGCGGGTCCCGGCACGGGCGTAGGCCCCGCGCGGCCGCCGGGCGCGGTTCAGGCCTGCCCCGCAGGCCCCGGAGGCCACGGCCCCGCCCGGCGGCGACGCCCCTGCCCGGAGGCCAGGGGCCGCCCCGGGGTCAGGTCCGCCCAGCGGTCGCAGGGGTACGAAAGCCGGCCCGCCCCGGCGGCCCCAGGGCCGTACGGAACCCTTCGGCCCGCCCGGCGGTCCCAGGGGTACGAAAGCCTTCGGCCCGCCCAGGCGGCCCCATGGCGGTACGGGAGCCCTACCGTCGGAGGGCCGAGCGCACCAGGGTGAAGACCGCGCCCTCCGGGTCGGTCACCAGGGCGAGCCGTCCCGCCGTGCCTTCACGTGGCGGGCGGAGCACCTGGCCGCCCAGCTCCGTGACCAGCCGGGCGGACGCGTCCACGTCGTCGACCTCGAAGTACGTCATCCAGTGCGCGCCCCGGTCCCGCGGCAGCGCCGAGCCGACCCCGTGCAGGGAGGCGACCGGGCGGCCGTCGAGGTGGAGCGTCAGATAGTCGAGGTCGGCGGAGACCACGGGCTCGACCTCGTAGCCGAAGATCGTCTGGTAGAACTTCCCGACCGACGACGTCTCGTACGTCAAAAGCTCGTTCCAGACGGGTGTCCCGGCGGGTCCGGCCGCCGCGGTGCCGTGGTGGGCCTCGGCCTGCCAGACGCCGAAGACGGCGCCGGCCGGGTCCGAACAGATCACCATGCGTCCGGCCTCGCCCGCGTCGAGCGGGCCGACCGCGACCGTGCCGCCGCAGCAGCGGATGTTCTCCGCGGTCTCATCGGCGTCGTCGGTGGCGAGGTAGGTCGTCCAGGCGATCGGCAGATGCCGGTCCGGGGGCAGCTGGCCGATGCCGGCCACCTCCCGGCCGTCGAGCAGCGCGCGCACGTACGGGCCGAGCTGCTGCGGCCCGGGCACGAACTCCCAGCCGAACAGCGCGGCGTAGAACTCCCGTGTCGCGTCAAGTCCGTGCACCATCAGGCTCACCCAACAGGGTGTTCCGGGTGTGCGCCGAGTCGCCTCGGTCATCGTCATTCTCTCCTCGCCAGTGGCCGTACGAGGTGGGGCCGGCGGTCGGTACGGGGCGCCCCGGCGGGTCATTGCCCGCCGTCCGCCCGTCCTACACCTGCACCGGTGGTACGCCCCGTGCTGATCGTTGCACCACGGAGCGGGCCGCGCGCCCCGGGGCAATCCGGGAGGGGTCCGATTTTCGGGGTGCGGGCTGAGCGAGGATGGCCCTATGAAGCCCATCATCTCCGCAAGCGAACTCGTGAGCGAATCGACCGGGGCGAGGCCCCCGGTCGTCCTGGACGTCCGCTGGGCCCTCGGCGGTCCGCCCGGACGCCCCGAGTACGAGGCCGGGCACATCCCCGGTGCCGTCTACGTGGACCTCGACACCGAACTGGCGGGCCCGCCCGGGAGCGGCGGACGGCACCCGCTGCCGGACGCGATGGCCTTCGGCGCGGCGATGCGCCGGGCCGGTGTCTCGGCGGACACCCCGGTCGTCGTCTACGACGGCGGCCTGGGCTGGGGCGCGGCGCGTGCCTGGTGGCTGCTGCGCTGGGCGGGCCACCCGGACGTCCGGGTCCTCGACGGCGGTCTCGCCGCGTGGACGGGGGAGTTGTCCAAGGACGTGCCGGCCCCGGAACCGGGTGACTTCGAGCCGCGCCCGGGCGGCCTCGGCCTGCTGGACGCGGACGGCGCGGCGAGCCTGGCGCGCTCGGGTCTCCTCCTGGACGCGCGCGCCGCCGAGCGCTACCGCGGAGACGTGGAGCCCATCGACCGGGTCGGCGGCCACATTCCGGGCGCCGTGTCGGCCCCGACGACGGAGAACGTCGGCCCTGACGGCCTCTTCCTGCCCGCCGAGGCCCTCGCGGCCCGCTTCGCCGGCCTGGGTGCCACGGAGGGCGCGGACGTGGCCGTCTACTGCGGGTCCGGCGTGTCCGGTGCGCACGAGGTCCTCGCCCTCGCGGTCGCCGGCCTCCCCGCCGCCCTCTACGCCGGCTCCTGGTCCGAATGGTCCGCCGACCCGGCCCGCCCGGTGGCGACGGGCCCGGACCCCCAGTAGCCCGCCCGGCCGCGCAGGCGCGGCGGGAGGACCCGCACCCCAGGGGCGCGGGCCCTCCCGCCGTGACTCCTCGGACCTGCTCGGGCGACCTCGGACGTTGTCGGCGATCCCCGGACCGTTTCGGCCGTCCCCGGTCGTGGCCCGCGCGACCTCGGGAGCTGCTTCGGCGGATCCTCAGACCGTTCCGGCGGTCCTCAGTCCTGCTGCTTCTTGCGGCGCGTGCCGAAGACGATCTCGTCCCAGCTCGGGACCGCCGCGCGGCGGCCCGGGCGGACGCCGTCCGCCTCGGCCTGCCGGTCCGTGGTGCCGATGAGACGGTCACGGTGGCCCGAGACGGCACGGGGCATGAGGACGTCCGCGTAGGCGGAGCCGGCGCCGGCGGAGGCCGCCGGGGCCGGGGGCTCCTCGGCCTCGACCTCGTCGGAGGGTTCCGTGTCGGACGGTTCGGGCACCACCATGTCGCCGCGGAAGCTCGGCACCGCCTCCAGGAGGCTGGTCAGGGAGTCGCGCTCCTCCTCCGGCTCGGGGGCCGGCGCGGGCGCCCGCTCGATCTGCCGGTCGAGCGCGCGGTCCAGCGGCCGGTCCCGGGGCAGCCGGGCGATCCGCGGCACGAAGGGGAAGCTCGGCTCGGGGACGGCGGCCAGCGTGTCGTCGGTCTCGCCGATCAGCGCCCGCGCCTCGTCGTCGACGGCCTGGACGAGCCGCCGGGGCGGGTCGTACGTCCAGCTCGCCGTGTGCACCTCGCCCGCGACGCGGTAGACGAGCAGCACCTCCCACGTGCCGTCGTCACGGCGCCAGGAGTCCCACTGCACGGTGTCCTTGTCGGCGCCGCGCAGCAGCAGCCGCTCCTGCACCGCCTCGCCGAGCTGGGGGCCGGTGTTCTCGCCGGGCCGACGTACGGGGGTCTTGCGGGCCCGCTCCGCCATGAACGCGCGCTCGGCCAGCACGGGGCCCTCGAAGCGCCGTACCCGGTCGACGGGGATGCCGGCGAGCTGCGCGACCTCCTCCGCGGACGCGCCGGCACGTATCCGTGCCTGGATGTCGCGGGGGCGGAGGTGGCTCTCCACCTCGATCTCGATCTGCCCGAGCCGCGCGCGGTCGTTGCGCACGGCGGCCCGCAGCCGCTCGTCGATCGGAAGCGTGTACTCCGTGCTGTCAGCAGCCTTCAGCACCAGTCGTGTGCCGTCGTTCGAGACGGCCACGACACGCAGTTCGGGCATGGGAACCTCCCGGGTGGTGCCTGCCGACGTCACGTGCGTCGCTGCTTCCGCTAGTCGAGTGTGGCCTGCCCGGGTGCAGCCTGCCACAACCCTGCCGAGTTGCCCGGCGTGTCGGGCATGGACCCTGGGCCGCCGTTATGGCACGGTTACCTGATTGCGACGCAGAGTGACAGGCCGTCACGCTGTGTCGCGGGTGCCCGTGCGGTGCCGTGGCGCCGCCGGTTCGAGTGCCACCTTCGGCCCCCTTCCGTCGATTCCGGACACCCGTGAGGGAATCCGGACCCAGGGCTCGCCACAGTACTCCATTCGGGCCACCTGGGTGGACCGCCGCGCCGCCCAACTTCTCGGGAGGTTCGGGAGTTGAGTCTCCGCCCTCTTTCCGTGTGCGTGTCCCTCTTCACAGAAACGCCAGAAACGGAACTAATCCCTTCGCCCATTTGTCCCTTGTGAGTGCATGGTGGAACAGATGAACAAGCAGGGGTTGGACATGCGTCACACGCCGGAAACCGGCACGGAGGAGCGGAAAACCGGCGCAAAGGAGCGCGAGAACGGGAGGAAACGCTTCGACCTGAGCGTGCCTCAGGTCGCGGGCAGCGCCCTCGCCGCCGTCCTCGCCGCCAAACTGGCCTCCACCCTCGGCGTCTACGGCACCATCCTCGGCGCCGGTGTGATCAGTGTCATCGCGACCTGCGGCGGCCCGGTCCTGCAACACGTCTTCAAGCGCACCGGCGAGCAGATGCGCGAGGCCGCCGGCACCCAGCCGAAACCGAGGGCGCGTCAACTGCCCGCCATGCCCCGGGACGCCCACGGCGAGGAGTTCACCGCGCCCACCACCCACGGCACCCGGGTCCGCGGCTGGAAGCGCCCCGCGCTCGGCGCCGCCGTGGTCTTCCTCGTCGCGATGGGCGGCATCACCGCGTACGAGCTGAGCTCCGGTCAGGACCTCGGCGGCACGCAGGGGTCCACCACCTTCGGCTCCGCGGTCCGCGGTGGCGCGGGCGGCGACGGCCGGGGCGAGCGGCGCCCGTCCGACGGCGGCACGCCCGGCGTCACCCCGAGCACCGGCACCGGCACCGGCACCGACGGGTCCGGCGACGGACGGGGGACGACCCCGACCCCGGGCACCACCCCCGGGACCGGCACGGCCACCCCGGACGACACCCCGACCCCCACGCCGTCCGGCTCCACCGGGCCCACCGACGGCGCCACGACAGCGCCCCCGGCCACGCCGCCGGCGACCCCGGCGTCCCCGCCGGTCACCGACCCCGCGAGCCCGCGGGGGTCGGCGGCCGAGTGACCGTCAGTCGCCCAGGACCCGGCGCAGGTAGTCGTTGGCGAAGCGCCGCTCCGGGTCGAGCCGGTCCCGCAACTCCACGAACTCCGCGAACCGCGGGTAGACCTTCTCGAAGTAGGCGGCGTCCCTGGTGTGGACCTTCCCCCAGTGCGGCCGGCCGCCGTGCTCGGTCATGATGCGCTCCACCGCGGTGAAGTACGCCTGGTGGGGCGTGCCCTTGTACAGATGCACCGCGACGTACGCGGACTCCCGGCCCGAGGCCGTGGACAGCGCGATGTCGTCCGCGGGCGCCGTCCGCACCTCCACCGGGAAGCTCACCTTCAGCGGCGAGCGCTCGATCATCGCCTTCAGCTCGCGCAGCGCCGCCACCGCCGCCTCGCGGGGCAGCGCGTACTCCATCTCCAGGAACCGCACGCGGCGCGGCGACGTGTAGACCTTGTACGGGATGTCCGTGTACGTACGGGCCGACAGGGCGCGGCTGGAGATCTTGGCGATCGACGGGATGACCGGCGGTACGGCCCGGCCCAGCGAACAGGCCAGCTGGAAGACGCCGTTGGACAGCAGCTCGTCCTCGATCCAGCCGCTCAGCCTCCCGGGCGGGGCCGCCGGGCCCGCGCTGCGGTTGTTGCGCTTGGTGTTGCAGTTGTCCGTGTGCGGGAACCAGTAGAACTCGAAGTGCTCGTTCTCTGCGTGCAGCTGGTCGAACTCGGCGGTCACCCGGTCGAAGGACATCGGCTCCTCGCGCGCGGTGAGCAGGAAGATCGGCTCCACGGCGAAGGTGATGGCGGTGATCACGCCGAGCGCGCCCAGGCCGATCCTGGCGGCGGCGAAGACCTCGGGGTTCTCCGTCTTGGAGCAGGTCATCAGGCGCCCGTCGGCCGTGACCAGTTCGAGCTCGCGGATCTGCGCGGCGATGGACGCCGACTCGCGCCCGGTGCCGTGGGTGCCCGTGGAGGTGGCCCCGGCGACCGTCTGCTCCATGATGTCGCCCATGTTCGTGAGCGACAGACCCTCCCGGGCCAGCGCCACGTTGAGCCGCTTCAGCGGCGTGCCGGACTCCACCGTCACGGTCATCGCCTCGCGGTCGATCCTGCGGATGCCGGTGAGCAGCCCCGGCCGGACGAGCACGCCGTCCGTGGCGGCGATCGAGGTGAAGGAGTGGCCGGTGCCGACCGTCTTCACCCGCAGCCCGTCCTCGGCGGCCCTGCGCACGGCGTCGGCGAGCTCCTCGGCCGAGGCCGGGCTCACCTCCCGCGCCGGGCGGGAGGTGACGTTCCCCGCCCAGTTACGCCACGTGCTGCTCGCCGTCCCGGTGTTCCCCGACCCCTGTGTCGACTCTGTGCTCGGCGTCCTGCTCACGCTGCCCCTCCCGCGTCGGCACCGGCCTGCGCAGCCGGCGGAAGCCCAGGAGCGCCACCACGACCGCGAGCGCACCCGAGACCACGGGCACCACGTACGCCGCCTTCGCCCCGGACGCGTCGACCACCCAGCCGGCGGCCGAGGAGCCCAGCGCCACACCGATCGCGAGCCCGGTCCCTGTCCAGGTCATGCCCTCGGTCAGCTTGGTGCGCGGTACGTGCGCTTCGACGAGGGCCATCGTGGTCACCATCGTCGGTGCGATGGAGAGGCCCGCGACAAAGAGCGCCACGGCCAGCAACGGCAAGTTCCCGGCCAGTAGGAGGGGGATCATACTCACGGCCATCGCGCAGACGCCCAGGAGCCACCTCACCGACGGCTCGCCCTTGAGGTGCAGCAGTCCGAAGACCGCGCCCGCCAGGCACGAGCCCAGCGCGTAGACGGCCAGAACCAGACTTGCGGCGGCCTTGTGGCCCTGCTCCTCGGCGAAGGCGACCGTCACGACGTCCACCGAGCCGAAGATGGCGCCGGTGGCGACGAAGGCGAGCGCGAGCACCTGGAGGCCGGGGGAGCGCAGCGCGGAGCCGCCGCTGTGCGCCTCGCGGGGGTGCGGGGCGGGCTCGGTGGCGCGCTGCGCGGTCAGCCAGAAGACGCCGATGGCGAGGAAGACACCGGCGAGCAGCGGGCCGGCCTCCGGGAACCAGATGGTCGACAGGCCGATGGAGACGATCGGGCCGAAGATGAAGCACACCTCGTCGACGATCGACTCCCACGAGTACGCCGTGTGCAGCCGCCGCGCCTCGCCCCGGTAGATGTCCGCCCACCGCGCCCGCGTCATCGCGCCGACGCTCGGCACGCAGCCTATGAAGGCCGTGAAGACGAACAGGGTCCAGTCCGGGGCCCCGAACTTCACGCAGAGCAGCAGTCCCGCGCCCGCCACGAGCGAGACCAGGGTCGCCGGCCGGAGCACCTTCCGCTGCCCGTGCCGGTCGACCAGCCGCGAGATCTGCGGGCCGATCGCCGCGGCGGACATCGCGAGCGTCGCGGAGAGCGCCCCGGCGAGCCCGTACCGACCGGTGACCTGCGAAATCATGGTCACGATGCCGATGCCCATCATGGACAGCGGCAGGCGGCCGACAAAGCCGGCGACGGAGAAGGCTCTGGTGCCGGGCGCTGTGAAGATCGCGCGGTAGGGACTGGGCAAGGGGATCTCCGGGCTCGGGCAGGACGTGCGGAGGCGCACGGGTCGGGCGGGCACGCTCAACACGTGTAATTAATAGCTAAAGCCTACGGCTTTGAAGTGGTTCGGTCACTCACTTTTTTCGGCCGGTCCGCACCCCGGCCCGATCCCGGGCCGTCCCAGGGCCCTCCCCGCCGCAGGCCGGGGGAGGGTGGGAGGATCGGTGCCATGTCCGACGAGCTCGATCCCGCCCCGTACGACGCCCTGCTGCTGCTCTCCTTCGGTGGTCCGGAGGGCCCGGACGACGTGGTCCCGTTCCTGGAGAACGTGACCCGCGGCCGCGGCATCCCCAAGGAACGGCTGAAGGAGGTGGGCCGGCACTACTTCCTCTTCGGCGGCGTCAGCCCCATCAACGACCAGAACCGCGCCCTGCTCGACGCCCTGCGCGCGGACTTCGGCACCGCCGGCCTCGACCTGCCGGTCTACTGGGGCAACCGGAACTGGGCGCCGTACCTCACCGACACTCTGCGCGAAATGGTCACCGACGGGCGACGCCACATCGCCGTCCTCGCCACCAGCGCCTACGCCTCGTACTCCGGCTGCCGCCAGTACCGCGAGAACCTCGCCGACTCCCTCGCCGAGCTGGAGGCGGAAGGGCTGCCGCTGCCCCGCGTGGACAAACTCCGCCACTACTTCAACCACCCCGGCTTCGTCCGCCCCATGGTCGAGGGAGTGCTCGCCTCGCTCGACGCCCTCGACCCGTCCGTACGGGCCGGGGCCCACCTCGCCTTCACCACCCACTCCATCCCCGACTCCGCCGCCGACACCTCGGGCCCCGTCGCCGACCACGGCGACGGCGGCGCCTACGTGAAGCAGCACCTCGACGTCGCCCGGCTGATCGTGGACGCGGTCCGCGAGGAGACCGGTGTCGAACACCCCTGGCAGCTCGTCTACCAGTCCCGCAGCGGCGCCCCGCACATCCCGTGGCTGGAGCCCGACATCTGCGACCACCTGGAGGAGCTGCACGGAGCCGGGGCCCCCGCCGTCGTCATGGTGCCGATCGGCTTCGTCTCGGACCACATGGAGGTCCTGTACGACCTCGACACCGAGGCCACCGCCAAGGCCGCCGAGCTGGGGCTCCCGGTGCGGCGCTCGGCCACCGTCGGGGCCGACCCGCGGTTCGCGGCGGCCGTGCGCGAGCTCGTCCTGGAACGGGCCGCGAACGAGCGCGGGGAGCGCGCCGAGCGGTGCGCCCTCGGAGCCCTCGGCCCCTCCCACGACCTCTGCCCCATCGGCTGCTGCCCGGCCCGGGCCGAGCGGCCGGCGGCGGCCGGCGCCGACAGCCCGTACGCCTAAGGAGACCGCCCCGTGACCGACCCCCTGCTGCCCGAACTCCTCGACCTGGCCCTGGAGGCCGGTCGCCGGGCCGGTGCCCTGCTGCGCGACGGGCGACCGGACGACCTGGCGGTGGCCAGGACCAAGACGAGCGCCATCGACGTGGTCACCGAGATGGACATCGCCGCCGAGAAGCTGATCACCGGCTTCCTCGCCGAGCACCGCCCCCAGGACGGCTTCCTCGGCGAGGAGGGCGCCTCCAGCGCCGGCACCAGCGGGATCCGCTGGGTCATCGACCCGCTGGACGGCACCGTGAACTACCTCTACGGCCTGCCGACCTGGTCCGTGTCGATCGCCGCCGAGCGCGACGGCGAGACCGTCGTCGGCGTCGTCGAGGTCCCGCTGCGCGGCGAGACCTTCCACGCCGTCCTCGGCGGCGGCGCGTGGCTCGGCGACCGGCGCCTGGCCGTGCGCCCCTCCCCGGAGCTCGACCAGGCCCTCGTCGCCACCGGCTTCGGCTACCTGCAGGCCCGCCGCGCGCACCAGGCCGAGGTCGCCCAGCGCCTCCTCCCGCGCGTCCGCGACATCCGCCGCGGAGGCTCCGCCGCCATCGACCTCTGCGACGTCGCCGCAGGCCGCCTCGACGCCTACTACGAGCGCGGCCTCAACCCCTGGGACCTGGCGGCGGGCGAGCTCGTCGCCCGCGAGGCGGGCGCCCTCACCGGTGGCCGCCCCGGCGCCCCGGCCTCCGGTGAGCTGGTGCTGACGGCGCCCCCGGGGCTCTTCGGCACGCTCCAGGAGTTCCTGGAGGAGTCGGGGGCCTGGCACGACTGAGCCGGACCGCGCGGCACATGGGTGGGCCCCCGGAGTCGGTGACTCCGGGGGCCCACCCATGTCGCGGGGTCAGGCGCAGGGCGCGCCGACCTCCACGCCGTGTTCGGCGGCAAGGCGGTGCAGGTCGTCCAGCTCGGCCTGCTCGACGTCCGCGAGGAAGTCGTCGCCCGCCTCACGAGCGCGCGTGAGGTCGGACTGCGTGGCCTTGATGCGGTGCAGCAGTCCTGCGGTGAAAGCGTCCATCGTGCGCCCCCTCGTGGTGGGTCGGTGGCACGGGGAGTGCCGGGGGTGGGTGGACCACGCACCGCTACCTCTGGGGGACAGAGAGCGGTAGGTGGCGCACCACCTACAGGGCGTGATCGCGGGGTGTGCAGTCGTCCTCCCCAGCCCTTTCCTCACAGAAACCTCAACTGGCCCGTGAATCAGGTGAATTCTTCCGGTCGCACCGTGCCGGCCGGTGCGCGGACGCCTCCCCGCCGGCCCCCGCAGGCCCGTCTTACAGCCGGTTTACGCGCGTTCGGGGCAGGATGGACACGCACAGTCAGTGCGCAGAACCGCCCCGTCCGCCTCTCGGACCAGGGCTCCAGGAAAGGACATACGGACGTGCGCGTACTCGTCGTCGAGGACGAGCAGCTGCTCGCGGATGCGGTGGCCACCGGCCTGCGCCGGGAGGCCATGGCCGTCGACGTCGTGTACGACGGCGCCGCCGCCCTGGAGCGCGTCGGGGTCAACGACTACGACGTCGTCGTCCTCGACAGAGACCTCCCCCTGGTCCACGGGGACGACGTCTGCCGCAAGATCGTCGAGCTCGGCATGCCCACCCGCGTCCTGATGCTCACCGCCTCCGGAGACGTCAGTGACCGCGTCGAGGGCCTGGAGCTGGGCGCCGACGACTACCTGCCCAAGCCCTTCGCGTTCAGCGAGCTCACCGCCCGTGTCCGCGCCCTCGGCCGCCGCACCACTGTCCCGCTCCCGCCCGTCCTGGAGCGCGCCGGCATCAAGCTCGACCCCAACCGCCGCGAGGTCTTCCGCGACGGCAAGGAGGTCCAGCTGGCCCCGAAGGAGTTCGCGGTCCTGGAGGTCCTGATGCGCAGCGAGGGCGCCGTCGTCTCGGCCGAGCAGCTCCTGGAGAAGGCCTGGGACGAGAACACCGACCCGTTCACCAACGTCGTGCGCGTCACCGTGATGACCCTGCGCCGCAAGCTGGGCGAGCCCCCCGTCATCGTCACCGTCCCCGGCTCGGGATACCGGATCTGATCCGATGCCCCAGACCCCGGCGCCCGTACACGCGCCTCCGAAGCCGACCTGGGACCCGAGGGACCCGGTCCGCCCGCTGCTGCGTCCGACCATCCGGATAAGACTCACCCTGCTCTACGGCGGGATGTTCCTGATCGCCGGCATCCTGCTGCTGGCGATCATCTACCTGTTCACCGCGCAGGCCCTGCGGGACAGCACGAGCGAGCTGCCCTTCAAGGTGGTCACCGGCACGGTCACCGCCACCACGGACTGGTGCCGGCTGCCGGACAAGTCCACCGGCGAGCAGCTCAACAACGCCGTCTCGATGTGTCTGCGCCACCAGAGCGACCTCGCACTGGACGACCTGCTGCGCCGCTCCCTGTTCGCGCTGCTCGGCCTGAGCATCATCGCCTTCGCCTTCGGCTACGCGATGGCCGGACGGGTGCTCTCGCCGCTCGGCCGGATCACCCGCACCGCCCGCCAGGTGGCCGGATCCGACCTGTCCCGGCGGATCGAGCTGGACGGACCGGACGACGAGCTCAAGGAGCTCGCCGACACGTTCGACGACATGCTGGGACGTCTGGAACGCGCCTTCAGCGCCCAGCAGCGCTTCGTCGCCAACGCCTCGCACGAGCTGCGCACCCCGCTCGCGATCAACCGCACGCTCCTGGAGGTCCAGCTGTCGGACCCCGGGGCGCCGGTGGAGCTCCAGCAGCTCGGCAAGACCCTGCTCGCCACCAACGAGCGCAGCGAGCAGCTGGTCGAAGGCCTGCTGCTGCTCGCCCGCAGTGACAACGAGATCGTCGAGCGCAAGCCCGTCGACCTCGCCGAGGTCGCCTCGCGGGCGGTGGACCAGGTGCACGCCGAGGCCGAGGCCAAGGGCGTGGAGTTCCGCGGCGAGCGGTCCCCGGCCGTGGTCCAGGGCAACGGCGTCCTACTGGAACGGATCGCCCTGAACCTCGTCCAGAACGCCGTCCGGTACAACGTCCCGGAGGACGGCTGGGTGGAGGTCACCACCGAGACCGAGAACGGCCAGGCGGTGCTGGAGGTCTCCAACACCGGACCCGTGGTCCCGGCGTACGAGATCGACAACATCTTCGAGCCGTTCCGGCGGCTCCGTCAGGACCGCACGGGGAGCGACAAGGGTGTCGGCCTCGGCCTGTCGATCGCGCGCTCCGTCGCGCGTGCCCACGGCGGCCGTATCATCGCGGAGCCCCGCGAGGGCGGTGGCCTCGTGATGCGTGTCACTCTCCCGATCTGACACACTGCACGTGCCGACCGGATTTGTTCGCTTTGCGCGAAATTTCCGGTTCTCATTCCTGAGACGGTCCTGTGTGATCGATCACAGGAATGGGTGTCCGATCCTCCACGCTCCGTGATCGCGAATTCCCCCGGAAAACCTGGAAAAGTCCGGGTTTCCGGGGGTCCGAATGACGGGAAGTACACGGGGTGGCAGCCGTGAAGGAGGGCCTGCGGACCGTGTACGGTCCGCATCGCCACCCAAAGCCGCTCACTCGTGAGAGCGCGGATTGGGTGTCGATTGAGTAACAGACCTTGATGTGAGGCAAAATCTCCGCCTCGGGTCGGGCACAAGTCCGGCCTCTCACGCGTTACGTGCGCTGGAGACACCGCAAACCACCCAGAGGGGGAGAGCGACATGGCAACGGATTACGACACCCCACGCAAGACCGACGACGACGTCGACTCGGACAGCCTTGAGGAACTGAAGGCCCGCCGGAACGACAAGTCGACCTCGACCGTCGACGTCGACGAGTTCGAGGCCGCCGAGGGCCTCGAGCTCCCGGGCGCCGACCTCTCGAACGAGGAGCTGGCCGTCCGGGTCCTGCCCAAGCAGGCGGACGAGTTCACCTGCATGAGCTGCTTCCTCGTGCACCACCGCAGCCAGCTGGCTCGGGAGAAGAACGGCCAGCCGATCTGCCGCGACTGCGACTGAGATCGAGTGGCCGTGGCAGGCGACACACCGTCTCGGAAGCGGCGGCTCCGACTCCCCGGGAGGTCGGAGGCGTACAAGGGCGGCTCGGGCTCGGCAGAGGGCGTCATGGACGCCTCCTCCGCCGCGCACTCCGCCCCCCTGCCCACACCTGGCGCACGTGACGACGGGCGAGGCCACGCGGCCTCGCTCGAAGCATCCGACGCGCCGCAGGAGCCCGATCACGGGCGCTCCCCGGAACGACGGGACGACACCCCCAGGGGCGGCGTCCTGCGACGCGTGGCCAACCCCGCGCGCGTACAGCTCGACCGCATCAAGCTCGACAGCGCCCGGATCGAAGCCGTACGGCGCGGAGTCAAGCGCGGCGGTCAGGGAGCCAAGGCCGGTATCGGCTATCTCGCGGACCGGGTCATCGAGCTCGCTCCGCGCGTGCCCGTACGGGACCTGGACACCTTGCGCCGGCACTTCCCGGGGCTCGGCCCCGAGGAGATCGCCGACAAGCTGATCACCGGCGCGGCCAACGCCAGCGCCACCGTCGGCGCCGGCATCGGAGCCGCCGCGATGCTGCCCGTGCCTCCCGCGATGCCCGCCGAACTGGCCGCGGAGATCACCGGCGTCGCCGCCGTCGAGATCAAGCTCATCGCCGAGCTGCACGAGGTCTACGGCCTGCGCCCGCCCGGCACGCTGCCCCAGCGCTCGGCCGCGTACCTGACCTCGTGGGCGGAGGAGCGCGGCATCGACCCCACCAAGCCCACGACCGTCAACGCGGCCCTCGGAGGCCAGCTCAAGCGGGAACTGCGCCAGCAGATCATGAAGCGCATGGTGCGCAACCTGCCGAACCTCACCCCGTTCATGGTGGGCGCGGCCGTCGGCGCGGTCATGAACCGGCGCGACACCAGGAAGCTCGCCAAGCACGTCCGCAAGGACCTGCGCGCCCGCCAGATCCCGTGGGACGCCCTCCCGGCGCTGCCGCCGCTGGAGCAGCCGGAGAACCCCAAGGAGATCGACTTCTAGGCCCTCGGGCCGAGACCGCCGGCCGGCCTTTTCTGGGTGTTCGTGCAGGGACTCCGGCCGGCCCCCTCCGGGCCTTGGGCGGGGACTTCAGGCCCGGGTGCTCTTCCAGGCCCTTGGGCAGGGACTCCGGCCGGCCTTCTCCGGGCCTTGAGCAGGGACTTCCGGGAAGGCTCTTGTAGGCCCCTGGGCAGGGACTCCGGCCAGCCTCTTCCGGGCCTTGGGCAGGGACTCCGGCGCCCCCTCTCCGCCTGCAGGAGCCCCGGGACCGTCCCCGGGCGTCCCAGGTTCCTTCAAGGGGCACCTACAAGCCCCCGCGCGGGGCACTCACGGCCCCTTCGCGGGCCCGTACGGGGCTTCGCGGACCCTTCTGGGGCTTCCTGGCCTTGAGGCCTGCGAGGGGTCGGCCGCCCCGCTCCCAGGGCCTGGCGGGCCGCTAGCGGGCCTCGGCGCGGGCCGTTTCCAGGGCCTTCGCCAGTGCCTCCGGGTCCCGGCTGGACAGGTAGACGTACGGCGTCGGGTCCGCCGGGTCGGTCACCTCGACCCGTACGGCCGTCGGCACGTAGCTGCGCATCAGCATGAAGGCGCGCGGATCGGCCTTGTGCGAGCGCCAGGCGCGCGCCTCCTCCGCGTCCAGGACCTCCGGCGCGCCCAGCGCCGACGCCGGAATCCGCGCGTCCCCCGCGACCAGCGAACCGGCCACCACCCGGACCCGGGCGGAGCCGTACGAGGACACCGCCACCGCGGCCAGCGCCGCCGCCGCGATCACGCCGACCAGCGTCGGCACCGTGCCCAGCGGGAACATCACCAGACCGCCGGACAGCCCCAGCAGCGCCACGATCACCCACCACGACGCGGGTGCGGTGAGGCGCTCGTCGAAGCTCGGCGCGACGGGCTGTGCGGGAGACGGTGCGGAAGGCTGCATGCGTCCAAGCTTGGCACGGCGCGACCTGCGCCCGGCCGCGCGGGTAAGGTCTGCGCCTGTGACTGGAACATCTGCCGCACTCACCCCGCCGGCCGACGCCATACCGCCGGTACGCCACCCTGACGCGCCCGCCCCCGGCGAGCTGCTCGGTGCGCACTACGAGCACTGCTTCGGGTGCGGCGGCGGGCAGCCCCACGGGCTGCACCTGGAGGCGCGGGCGGGCGAGGGCGTGACCGTCACCGCCGAGTTCACCGTGACCCCCGACCACCAGGGCGCCCCCGGCCTCGCGCACGGCGGCGTCCTCGCCACCGCGCTCGACGAGACGCTCGGCTCCCTGAACTGGCTGCTGCGGGTCATCGCCGTGACCGGCCGCCTGGAGACCGACTTCGCCCGGCCCGTGCCGGTCGGCACCGTGCTCCACCTGCAGGCCGAGGTCACCGCCGTGCACGGCCGCAAGATCTACTCGACCGCCGTCGGCCGGATCGGCGGGCCCGAGGGCCCCGTCGCCGTCCGCGCCGACGCCCTCTTCATCGAGGTCAAGGTCGACCACTTCATCGACAACGGGCGCCCGGAGGAGATCCAGGCCGCCATGTCCGACCCCGACCAGGTCAGGCGCGCCCGCGCCTTCGAGGTGAACCCCTGATGCGCAATCCCGTCGACGTACTCATCCGCCGCCTGGACCCGGACGTGCCGATCCCGGCCTACGGGCACCCCGGCGACGCGGGCGCCGATCTGGTGACCACCGAGGCCGCCGAGCTCGCCCCGGGGGAGCGGGCCGTCCTGCCCACCGGCGTCTCCATCGCCCTGCCCGACGGCTACGCGGCCTTCGTGCACCCGCGCTCCGGTCTCGCGGCCCGCTGCGGTGTGGCCCTCGTGAATGCCCCGGGGACGGTCGATGCCGGGTACCGTGGAGAGATCAAGGTGATCGTGGTCAATCTGGACCCGCGCGAGAGCGTGCGGTTCGAACGGTTCGACCGGATCGCCCAGCTGGTCGTCCAGCAGGTCGAGAAGGTGCGCTTCCACGAGGTCGCGGAGCTTCCCGGCTCCGCGCGGGCCGAGGGGGGCTTCGGGTCCACCGGCGGTCATGCCGCCGTGGACGGCACTACGGGTGGGAATCGATACGCTTCGGTCGTATCCGACCGGGAAGGACAGTGACGTGTTCGGACGTCGCAAGAAGAGCGGTGCCGCTGAGGACGCGGCGGGCGAGGCCGAGCAGGTCGTCGACGCGGTGGACTCCGAAGACGCGGAGGCCGCGCCGCGCCGGGTGAACCTTCCGCCGGCGCCCCGGCCCGACGGGCCCTGGGACATCTCCGAGGTCAGCGCGCCCGAGGAGGGCCGCGTGGACCTCGGCGGCATCTTCGTGCCCGGTGTCGAGGGCATGGAACTGCGCGTGGAGGTGGCGGGCGACGCGATCGTCGCGGCCACCGTCGTGCTGCGCGACAGCGCCGTGCAGCTCCAGGCCTTCGCCGCGCCCAAGAAGGAAGGCATCTGGGGCGAGGTCCGCGACGAGATCGCGGAGGGCATCACCCAGCAGGGCGGCGCCATCGAGGAGATCGAGGGCCCGCTGGGCTGGGAGCTGCGTGCCCAGGTGCCCGTGCAGCTGCCGGACGGCAACCGGGGCGTGCAGCTCGTGCGCTTCGTCGGCGTCGACGGCCCGCGCTGGTTCCTGCGCGGCGTGATCTCCGGCCAGGGCGCGGTGCAGCCCGAGGCGGCCGGTCTGCTGGAGCAGATCGTCCGGGACACCGTGGTCGTCCGCGGCGAGGGTCCGATGGCCCCGCGCGACCCGATCGTCCTCAAGCTGCCCAACGACGCGCAGATGGTGCCGGACGGCGTGCAGCAGGAGAACCAGGCCGGCTCCCGCTTCTCCGGCGGCATGGGCCAGCTGCAGCGCGGACCGGAGATCTCCGAGATCCGCTGACCAGGTGATCACGGCCGGTGGGCCGCTCCCGACCCGGGAGCGGCCCACCGGGCTTTTCCCGGGCTCCTGCCGGTCATCCTCGACCGTCCCCGGTCGCCTCGGCTGTCCGCGGTTGGTCGCCATTCGGCTGTCCGCGGTTGGTCGGATCCAGGACCCTCCGGCTGTCGGCGACCGCCCTCGGCCGTCCCTGGTCATCCTCGGCCGTTCTCGGTTTCCCCGGCCCTTTCCCGGCTCTTCCGGGCTTCCCGCGGCTTTTCCACAACCTCCCGGACCGTCCCCTCCCGGCTTGTCCACAGCCCTGGCACGGGCCGCCGCCCTGTGCCCATACTGGCGGCGCACACGTTCGAACCAGGGGGGTAGCACGGTGAGTGAGAGCAGCGCGCGGACCGGCACGGCCGTCGTCGAGGACCCGGCCGGCGCGCCGATGGTCCGGGTCGAGAACCTGCACCGGTCGTACGGCACGGGCGCCGCCGCCGTGCACGCCCTGCGCGGAGTCTCCTTCGACGTCCCGCGCGGCGAGCTGGTCGCCCTCAAGGGCCGCTCCGGCTCCGGCAAGACCACCCTGCTCAACCTGGTCGGCGGCCTCGACACCGCCGACGGGGGCCGCATCGTCATCGACGGCACCGACCTCGCCGAGCTCGGCGAGGAGGGGCTCCTGGAGCTGCGCCGCGACCGGATCGGCTTCATCTTCCAGTCCTTCGGCCTCATACCGATCCTCACCGCCGCGGAGAACGTCGGCGTGCCGATGCGGCTGGCCAAGGCCGACCCGAAGGAGCGCGAGGAGCGGGTCGCCCTGCTGCTCGCCCTGGTGGGACTCGCCGACCACGCCGCCCAGCGCCCCGGCGAGCTCTCCGGCGGCCAGCAGCAGCGCGTCGCCATCGCCCGTGCCCTCGCCAACCGCCCCGCGCTCCTGATAGCCGACGAGCCGACCGGCCAGCTCGACGCGGAGACCGGCCTCGCGGTCATGGAGCTCCTCCGGGCCGTCGTCCGCAGCGAGGGCTGCACCGCCCTGGTCGCCACCCACGACTCCCAGCTCCTCGGCCTGGCGGACCGGGTCCTCGAACTGAGCGACGGCGAGATCATCGAGCACTGAGGCGGTGCGATCGGGCCGGGCGGGACGGACCTCCGCTCCGGGAGCGGAGACGGCGAGGCGGCGAGCCGTCGGCCCGAGGCGCCCCGGGACATCAGGATCACGTCAATACCGCCCGGGCGTCCCGCATCCGGCGCGGAATGTCCGTTTCGCTGGACGTATGGTCGAGCCATGGGACGCGGCACACTACGGATCTACCTGGGCGCGGCACCGGGCGTCGGCAAGACGTACGCGATGCTGTCCGAGGGGCATCGTCGCGTCGAGCGGGGCACGGACTGCGTGGTCGCGTTCGTCGAGCACCACGGGCGGCCGCGCACCGAGGTGATGCTGCACGGGCTGGAGCAGGTGGACCGGCAGCGGATCGAGTACCGGGGGACCGCGTTCCCCGAGATGGACATCGACGCCGTGCTGGCCCGCAAGCCCGCCGTCGCCCTCGTGGACGAGCTCGCCCACACCAACGTGCCCGGCTCGCGGAACGCCAAGCGGTGGCAGGACGTCGAGGAACTGCTCGCCGCCGGGATCGACGTCATATCGACCGTCAACATCCAGCACCTGGAGTCACTGGGCGACGTCGTCGAGTCGATCACCGGCGTACGGCAGCGGGAGACCGTCCCGGACGAGATGGTCCGCCGGGCCGACCAGATAGAGCTGGTCGACATGTCGCCGCAGGCCCTGCGGCGACGGATGGCGCACGGCAACATCTACCAGTCGGACAAGGTCGACGCGGCACTGTCCAACTACTTCCGGCCGGGGAACCTCACCGCCCTGCGCGAGCTCGCGCTGCTGTGGACCGCCGACCGCGTCGACGAGTACCTGCGCAAGTACCGCGGCGAGCACAACATCCGCTCCACCTGGCAGGCCCGCGAGCGGATCGTCGTCGGCCTCACCGGCGGCCCCGAGGGACGGACTCTCATCCGCCGGGCCGCACGCCTCGCCGAGAAGGGGGCGGGCGGCGAGGTCCTCGCCGTCTACGTCTCCCGCAGCGACGGGCTCAGCTCCGCCTCCCCGAAGGAGCTCGCCGACCAGCGGACCCTCGTCGAGGACCTCGGCGGAACGTTCCACCACGTCATAGGCGACGACGTGCCCTCCGCCCTCCTGGAGTTCGCCCGCGGCGTCAACGCCACCCAGATCGTCCTCGGCTCCAGCCGCCGCCGCTCCTGGCAGTACGTCCTCGGCCCCGGCGTCGGCCAGACCGTCGCCCGCGACTCGGGACCCGACCTCGACGTCCACATCGTCACCCACGAGGAGGCCGCCAAGGGCCGCGGTCTCCCCGTCGCCCGCGGCGCACGGCTCGGCCGGGCCCGGATCATCTGGGGCTGGGTCGTCGGCGTCGGCGCACCCGCGCTGCTCACCCTGCTGCTCACGGCCGTCGACGCGGACCTCGGGCTCGCCAACGACATGCTGCTCTTCCTCTCCCTGACGGTCTCCGCCGCACTCCTCGGCGGATTCCTGCCGGCCCTCGCGTCGGCGGCCTTCGGATCCCTGCTCCTCAACTGGTTCTTCACCCCGCCGATCCACCGCCTGACCGTCGCCGACCCCACGAACATCGTCGCCATCGTCGTGTTCTTCGGCGTCGGCATGGCCGTCGCCTCGGTCGTCGACCTGGCCGCCCGCCGCACCCAGCAGGCCGCCCGGTTGCGTGCCGAGTCCGAGGTCCTGTCCTACCTCGCGGGCAGCGTCCTGCGCGGCGAGTCCAGCCTCGAAGCCCTGCTCGAACGCCTCCGCGAGACCTTCTCCATGGATTCCGTCGCCCTCCTGGAACGCTCCGGCGACCTCGAACCCTGGGCATGCGCGGCGAGCGTCGGCTCCCGGCCCGTGGAACGGCCCGAGGACGCCGACGTCGACATGCCCGTCGGCGACCACCTCGCGCTCGCCCTGACCGGCCGGGTGCTGCCCGCCGAGGACCGGCGCGTGCTCGGCGCCTTCGCCGCCCAGGCCGCGGTCGTCCTCGACCGCCAGCGCCTCGTGGGCGAGGCCGAGGAGGCCCGCCGGCTCGCCGAGGGCAACAAGATTCGTACCTCGCTCCTCGCCGCCGTCAGCCACGACCTGCGCACCCCGCTCGCCGGCATCAAGGCCTCCGTCTCCTCCCTCCGCTCCGACGACGTGGAGTGGTCCGAGGAGGACCGGGCCATGCTCCTCGAAGGCATCGAGGAGGGCGCCGACCGGCTCGACCACCTCGTCGGCAACCTCCTGGACATGTCCCGGCTCCAGACCGGTACCGTCACCCCGCTCATCCGGCCCACCGACCTGGACGAGGTCGTGCCGATGGCGCTCGGCGGCGTCCCCGACGGCAGCGTCGAACTCGACATCCGCGAGACCCTCCCCATGGTGGCCGTCGACCGGGGACTCCTGGAGCGCGCCGTCGCCAACATCGTCGAGAACGCCGTCAAGTACAGCCCGGAGGGCGTCCCCGTCGCCGTCGGCGCCAGCGTCCTCGGCGAGCGGCTCGAACTGCGGGTGACGGACCGCGGCCCCGGCGTCCCGGACGAGGGCAAGGACGGCATCTTCGAACCGTTCCAGCGCTTCGGCGACGCCCCGCGCGGCTCGGGCGTCGGCCTCGGCCTCGCAGTCGCCCGGGGCTTCGTCGAGGCCATGGGCGGCACGGTCTCCGCGGAGGACACCCCTGGCGGCGGCCTCACCATGGTCCTCACCCTCAGGACCGCCGCCGGCACCTCGCCCCCGCCCGACGGCGTCGGCTCCACGACGTCCGTCCACACCTTCACGTGACCCGGGCTCCGCCCCGTGACCTCCCCATCTCCCAGACCCCGCACCTCCGAGAGCGACCTCGCGCAGACTTTCGGAGAGCCTTCGCGAAACGCCTACCCACGGAAAGAAGGGCAACCCTCCATGACCCGGGTCCTCGTGGTCGACGACGAGCCACAGATCGTCCGCGCCCTGGTGATCAACCTCAAGGCACGGAAATACGAGGTCGACGCGGCGCCCGACGGTGCCACCGCCCTCCGGCTCGCCGCCGAGCGTCACCCCGACGTCGTCGTCCTCGACCTCGGCCTGCCCGACATGGACGGCGTCGAGGTGATCAAGGGCCTGCGCGGCTGGACCCGGGTGCCGATCCTCGTGCTCTCCGCCCGACAGACCTCCGACGAGAAGGTCGAGGCGCTCGACGCGGGCGCCGACGACTACGTCACCAAGCCCTTCGGCATGGACGAGCTCCTGGCCCGGCTGCGCGCCGCGGTCCGCCGGGCCGAGCCGATCGGCGGCGGCGAGGAGGGCGTCGTGGTCGTCGAGACGGACGGCTTCACCGTCGACCTGGCCGCCAAGAAGGTCCACCGCGACGGCAGGGACGTGCGGCTCACCCCGACCGAGTGGCACCTCCTGGAGGTCCTCGTCCGCAACAGCGGCCGCCTGGTGAGCCAGAAGCAGCTGCTCCAGGAGGTCTGGGGACCCTCGTACGGGACCGAGACCAACTACCTGCGCGTGTACATGGCGCAGCTGCGGCGAAAGCTGGAGCAGGACCCCTCGCACCCCCGGCACTTCGTCACCGAACCGGGCATGGGCTACCGCTTCGAACACTGAGCTCGGTGCCGGTCCGGTGCCGGTCCGGTGCTGGTCCGGTGTCGGTCCTGTGGCGGTCCGGCGCTGCTTCGGTGCCGCTGCGGTGTCGGGTGAATGCCGCTCCGGTGCCGGGTCCCGTGTCGGGTCGGTGCCGGGTCCGGTGTCGTCCTGCGGGCGGGGTTCCGGGCAGGGTCCGGGCCGGGTTCGCGGCGGGCTCCGGCCGTGTTCCGGGCCGGGTTCGCGGCGGGCTCCGGCCGGGTTCCGTGTCGACGGGGGCCGGTACGCTTTCTGTATGAGTGCTGCACCCCGAACAGAGAAGCCGGCCGGGCGCTTCCGCCGTTTGCTCGACCGTCTTTCCACCTCGCAGGAGGAGCTGGAGTCGGTGGAGCTCCAGGAGGACTCCGCGGCCTCGGGGTGCACCCGCATCTCGGACTGTTCCGACCGCGAGATAGTCAAGGTGACTGGTACGTTGCGCACGGTCACCTTGCGTCCCCGGGCGGGGGTGCCCGCGCTGGAGGCCGAGCTGTTCGACGGCACGGCACCGCTGGACGTCGTCTGGCTGGGCCGCCGCTCCATCGTGGGCATCGAACCGGGCCGCAAGCTGATCGCCTCCGGCCGCATCTCCATGAGCCACGGCCGGCGGGTCCTCTTCAACCCCAAATACGAGCTCCGACCGCTCGGACAGGAGTAGCCGGTGACGTCAGTCGAGAAGCCGACCGCCGACCCGTCGGCCCCGGACCAGGACGCCCGGACCGACAAGGCGGTGACGGAGGCCGCGCTGTTCGAGGCGTTCGGCGGGGTCCGCGGCATGGTCGAGACGGTCCTCCCGGGCCTGCTCTTCGTCACGATCTACACGATCAACAAGAACCTGCACATCTCCGCGATCGCCGCCCTCGCGGTCTCCGTCGTCCTCGTGGTCGTCCGGCTGGTCCGCCGCGACACCGTCAAGCACGCGTTCAGCGGCGTCTTCGGCGTCGCCTTCGGCGTGGTCTTCGCGATGATGACCGGCAACGCGAAGGACTTCTACCTGCCGGGCATGCTCTACACGCTCGGCCTCGCCCTCGCGTACATCGTCACGACCCTCGCCGGCGTGCCCCTGATCGGCCTGATCCTCGGTCCGGTCTTCAAGGAGAACCTCTCCTGGCGCACCCGCAACCCGGGCCGCAAGAAGGCGTACGCGAAGGCCAGCTGGGCCTGGGGCCTGATCCTGCTCGCCAAATGCGCGATCCTCTTCCCGCTCTACTGGTGGGCCGACACGGCACAGCTCGGCTGGGTCCTGGTCGCCCTGAAGATCCCGCCGTTCCTGCTGGCCGTCTACCTGACCTGGGTCTTCCTCGCCAAGGCGCCGCCGCCGATCGACGTCTTCGCCGAGATGGAGGCCGAGGAGGAGGCAGAGAAGGCCCGAAAGGCCGAGGCCCAGGGGCGCACCGAGGGGTGAGCGACCGGCGCTGCGGCGCGGTGCGCAAGCCACCGCGCTCGGGCCGCCGCCCGTGGAGCCGTACGCCCGTGGAGCCGTACGCCCGTGGAGCCGTACGCCCGTGGAGCCGTACGTCCGTAGAGCCGTACGTACCGCCGTACGGAAAGGGGCCCGGGACCTTTCACAGGTCCCGGGCCCCTCTCGTACGTACCGGCGGGCATTCGGCCGCCCAGTCGGTTACCGCGGCCGCGGGCTCCGCGCACCGGCTCTGGCCGCGAGCTCCGCGCACCGGCTCGGGCCGCGAGCTCCGCGCACGGCCGCGGACCGCGGCCGTGCGCCGGCTCTGTCTGGCCGTGAGCTCCGGCCGTCAGCTCTCGGTGGGCTCCCGGCGGACCGACAGCAGGTCCTCCAGCTGCTCCTCGCGCGCCTGGGT
Organism: Streptomyces sp. NPDC051921; assembly: GCF_040680975.1. NCBI lineage: Bacteria > Bacillati > Actinomycetota > Actinomycetes > Kitasatosporales > Streptomycetaceae > Streptomyces > Streptomyces sp. NPDC051921. Next base: position 245,058 of record NZ_JBFAXU010000005.1, on the reverse strand, counting down.
GGCCACGAACAACAGCTCGTCGCCCGCCTCCAGGGTCTCCTCCGCGCTCGGCGTGAGGACCCGCGAGCCGCGGATGATGGTGACCAGGGAGGTGTCCTCGGGCCAGGCGACATCGCCGACCTGCGTGCCCGCGATCGCCGACTCCGGCGGCAGCGTCAGCTCCACCAGGTTCGCGTCGCCGTGGCTGAAGCGCAGCAGTCGGACGAGGTCGCCGACGCTCACCGCCTCCTCCACCAGGGCCGACATCAGGCGCGGCGTCGAGACGGCGACGTCCACGCCCCACGCCTCGTTGAACAGCCACTCGTTCTTCGGGTTGTTGACCCGGGCGACCACGCGCGGGACGCCGTACTCGGTCTTGGCGAGCAGCGAGACGACCAGGTTCACCTTGTCGTCGCCGGTCGCCGCGATCACGACGTTGCAGCGCTGCAACGCGGCCTCGTCCAGCGAGGTGATCTCGCAGGCGTCGGCCAGCAGCCACTCGGCCTGCGGCACCCGCTCCACCGAGATGGCGGTCGGCGCCTTGTCGATGAGCAGGACCTCGTGGCCGTTCTCCAGGAGCTCGCCCGCGATGGAACGGCCCACCGCGCCGGCGCCGGCAATAGCGACACGCATCAGTGACCGCCCTCCTCGGGACCCTCGGCGAAGGCCGCCTCGACCTTGTCGATCTCGTCCGTGCGCATCATGACGTGCACGAGGTCGCCCTCCTGCAGCACTGTCTGAGAGGTCGGCAGAATCGCTTCGCCCAGCCGGGTGAGAAAGGCCACGCGCACGCCGGTCTCCTCCTGGAGACGGCTGACCTTGTGGCCGATCCACGCCGGGGAGGTGTGCACCTCGGCGAGCTGCACTCCGCCGCTCGGGTCACGCCACAGCGGCTCGGCGCCGGACGGCAGCAGCCGCCGCAGCATCTGGTCCGCGGTCCAGCGGACCGTCGCGACCGTCGGAATGCCCAGCCGCTGGTAGACCTCGGCGCGCCGCGGGTCGTAGATGCGGGCGGCGACGTTCTCGATGCCGAACATCTCGCGCGCGACCCGCGCGGCGATGATGTTGGAGTTGTCGCCGCTGCTCACCGCGGCGAAGGCGCCGGCCTCCTCGATGCCCGCCTCACGCAGCGTGTCCTGGTCGAAGCCCACGCCCGTGACACGACGGCCCCCGAAACCCGAGCCCAGACGGCGGAACGCCGTCGGGTCCTGGTCCACGACCGCGACCGTGTGCCCCTGCTGCTCCAGGGTCTGCGCGAGAGCGGCTCCCACTCGCCCGCAGCCCATGATGACGATGTGCACGTCCCCTTACCCCGCACTCCTGATCGTCTTGCTGACCTGCGAAAACACCCTGCTCACAACTTCCTGGCCGCGTGCGCGGCCAACCCGTCCGGCTCGACGCCGGCCCGATACCGATCCTCCTCGGACAGGTATCCGGCCCGACTGGCCCGGGCCGTGGCGGACGGACACAGGCGTGCCGTCCGGAACGAGCTTATGCGGCCACGGTGGTGGTGACCTCACGCAGCCCTCGTTAGAAACGCGTCAAGACACCGTCATGACCGCGTCACTCGTGCCAGGTGGTACTCGCCCCGGCCTCGCCGGAGGTGGTATCCAGGGAGATTCCGTGCCGATAGGGGGTGTGGGTCGGCACGGCCCTTTTCGAACGCTTACGATCCTCTGCGTGTCCAAACTGACCGACGTGCCCAAACGGATCCTGATCGGGCGGGCCCTGCGCAGCGACAGGCTCGGCGAGACCCTTCTCCCGAAGCGGATCGCCCTCCCCGTCTTCGCCTCCGACCCGCTGTCCTCGGTGGCGTACGCGCCGGGCGAGGTCCTCCTCGTCCTCTCCGTCGCCGGCCTGTCGGCCTACCACTTCAGCCCGTGGATCGCGCTGGCCGTCGTGGTGCTGATGTTCACGGTCGTCGCCTCGTACCGGCAGAACGTGCACGCCTACCCCAGCGGCGGCGGCGACTACGAGGTCGCCACCACCAACCTCGGGCCGAAGGCCGGACTGACCGTCGCGAGCGCGCTGCTCGTCGACTACGTCCTCACCGTCGCCGTCTCCATCTCCTCCGGCATCGAGAACCTCGGCTCGGCCGTGCCGTTCGTCGTCGAGCACAAGGTCGCCTCCGCCGTCGCGGTGATCGTGCTGCTCACGCTGATGAACCTGCGCGGCGTGAAGGAGTCCGGCGGCCTCTTCGCCATCCCGACGTACGTCTTCGTCTTCGGCGTCTTCGTCATGATCATCTGGGGTGCCTGGCGCGGCATCGTCCTCGACGACACCATGCGCGCCCCCACCGCCGACTTCGAGATCAAGGCCGAACACCAGGGGCTGGCCGGATTCGCCCTGGTCTTCCTGCTGCTGCGCGCCTTCTCCTCCGGCTGTGCCGCGCTCACCGGCGTCGAGGCTATCTCCAACGGCGTCCCCGCCTTCCGCAAGCCCAAGTCGAAGAACGCCGCCACCACGCTCGCCCTCATGGGCGGCCTGGCCGTCACGATGTTCTGCGGCATCATCTTCCTGGCCATGGCCACCGACGTCCGGATGGCCGAGAAGCCCGCCGAGGACTTGCTGCTCAACGGCGTCCCGGTCGGTCCGGGCTACGTCCAGGACCCGGTCATCTCGCAGGTCGCCGCCGCCGTCTTCGGCGACGGAACCTTCTTCTTCGTCCTGCTGGCCGCCGCCACCGCGCTCGTCCTCTTCCTGGCCGCGAACACGGCGTACAACGGCTTCCCGCTCCTCGGCTCGATCCTCGCCCAGGACCGCTACCTGCCCCGCCAGCTGCACACCCGCGGCGACCGCCTCGCCTTCTCCAACGGCATCGTGCTCCTCGCCGGCGCCGCCGCCCTCCTCGTCTGGATCTACGGGGCCGACTCGACCCGGCTGATCCAGCTCTACATCGTCGGCGTGTTCGTCTCCTTCACCCTGAGCCAGATCGGCATGGTCCGGCACTGGAACCGGCACCTGACCACCGAGAAGGACCCGGCCAAGCGCCGCCACATGATCCGCTCCCGCGCGATCAACGCCTTCGGCGCCTTCTTCACCGGCCTCGTCCTGGTCGTCGTCCTCGCCACCAAGTTCACCCACGGCGCGTGGGTCGCCCTGCTCGGCATGGTGATCTTCTACGTGACGATGACCGCGATCCGCCGGCACTACGACTCGGTCGCCGCGGAGATCGCCGCCGCCGAGGAGCGCCCCGACGAGTACGTCCGCCCCTCCCGGGTCCGGTCCGTCGTCCTCGTCTCCAAGCTCCACAAGCCCACCCTGCGCGCCCTCGCCTACGCGAAGCTGCTGCACGCCAGCGAGCTGGAGGCGCTCACCGTCAACGTCGACCCGACCGAGACGAAGGCGCTCAAGGAGGAGTGGGAGCGGCGCGGCATCAACGTGCCGCTGAAGATCCTCGACTCCCCGTACCGCGAGATCACCCGCCCGGTCATCGAGTACGTGAAGAACCTCCGCAAGGAGAGCCCGCGCGACGCCGTCTCGGTCTACATCCCCGAGTACGTGGTCGGCCACTGGTACGAGCACCTGCTGCACAACCAGAGCGCGCTCCGCCTCAAGGGCCGCCTGCTCTTCACGCCGGGCGTCATGGTGACCTCGGTCCCGTACCAGCTCCAGTCCTCCGAGGCCGCCAAGAAGCGGGCGAGGAAGCGCCAGGAGTGGAACGCGCCCGGATCGGTGCGCCGCGGCCCCGTGGAGAAGGGCGCGAAGGAACCCGCCGGAAAGAACAACTGAGGCACCGGCCGGAGAGCACGACCAGGACCGGCCGGAAAGAACAACGGAAAAAGAACAACTAGACTGGTGGGCTGCTGTCACGACAGCAGCCCCCATGTCTTCCCCCTTCCTCCCTGGAGCCCCCGGTCATGCAGAACACCCCTGTTGCGTCGTTGGTCGGGGAGGAGTACGAGGTCGAGGTCGGCCCCGTGGCACACGGCGGGCACTGCATCGCCCGCACCGAGGAGGGCCGGGTCCTGTTCGTCCGCCACGCCCTGCCGGGCGAGCGCGTCCGGGCCCGGGTCACCGAGGGCGAGGAGACCTCCCGCTTCCTGCGCGCCGACGCCGTCGAGATCCTCGACGCGTCCAAGGACCGCATCGAGGCCCCCTGCCGCTTCGCCGGCCCCGGCAAGTGCGGCGGCTGCGACTGGCAGCACGCCAAGCCGGGCGCCCAGCGCCGCCTGAAGGCCGAGGTCATCGCCGAGCAGCTGCAGCGGCTCGCCGGCCTGACCCCGGAGGAGGCCGGCTGGGACGGCACCGTCCTGCCCGCCGAGGGCGACAAGCTCCCCGCGGGCGAGGTCCCGCAGTGGCGCACCCGCGTCCAGTACGCGGTCGACCCCGAGGGCCACGCGGGCCTGCGCAAGCACCGCTCGCACGAGGTCGAGGTGATCGACCACTGCATGATCGCGGCGGCGGGCGTCTCCGAGCTGGGCATCGAGAAGCGCAGCTGGGAGGGCATGGCCTCCGTCGAGGCCATCGCGGCGTCGGGCTCGAACGACCGCCAGGTCATCCTCACCCCCCGCCCGGGCGCCCGCCTGCCCCTGGTGGAGCTGGACAAGCCGGTCTCCGTGATGCGCGTCGACGAGAAGGACGGCGGGGTCCACCGCGTCCACGGCCGAGCCTTCGTCCGCGAGCGGGCCGACGACCGCACCTACCGCGTCGGCAGCGGCGGCTTCTGGCAGGTCCACCCGAAGGCCGCCCAGACCCTCATGCTCGCCGTCATGCAGGGCCTGACGCCCCGCAAGGGCGAGACGGCCCTCGACCTCTACTGCGGCGTCGGACTCTTCGCGGGCGCCCTCGCCGACCGCGTCGGCGACCAGGGCGCCGTCCTCGGCATCGAGTCCGGCAAGCGCGCGGTGGAGGACGCCCGCCACAACCTGGCCGACTTCCCGCGCGTCCGCATCGAACAGGGCAAGGTCGAATCGGTCCTCCCGCGCACCGGCATCACGGACGTCGACCTCATCGTCCTCGACCCTCCGCGCGCCGGCGCCGGCAAGCAGACCGTCCACCACCTGTCCCGCCTGGGTGCCCGCCGCATCGCCTACGTCGCCTGCGACCCGGCGGCCCTGGCCCGAGACCTGGGCTACTTCCGCGAGGGCGGCTACCGGGTACGGACGCTGCGGGCGTTCGACCTGTTCCCGATGACCCACCATGTCGAGTGCGTCGCGATCCTTGAGCCCGCCGAAAAGGGCCGCTGACCTGGCGTTTCTCCGAGTGTGCGTTATGGGCGTTACGTGCGTTAGGTGCGATATCTTGACGCATATTCGACGCACGTGACGCACGTTTGACGCACGAACGGCACGGTTTCTGATGAGTCGTCATGCAGCCTTGGCGACCACTGAGTGGAGCCCTCGGCTGTCTGGTCTTAGGCACCTTGAGGTGGCTGGGGCACTGGCTGCTGAGCTGTTGGCTGCCCCAGCCCCACCCGCTTCTCGGTAGTGACATTCCGTGAGGCTAGCTGGGGGTCCGGCACGTGCTGAGTCAGGGGCCGTATGGGCTCCAGTGCCCGAGAAAGGGCCTGAGGTCGTCGGCCCGTGGTTCGGGGATGTCGGGCAGTCGGGGCGGTGTGTTCAGCGGGTCGAGGCGCTCCACGCGTGCTACCGCCCAGTTGATCCACGCTTCGGCTTCGCTCCTGGCCTGACCCGTGGGCATGGCGTCGACCCGGGTGCGTACGGCGCTCACGTACTCCGCGAGTCGGGTGGCGTGACGCCATGCCGCTTCCTGCGCCTCGAAGTGCCTGACGCGGTACGCCTCGGCGTACTGGACGCGCGCTTCCTCCATTGCGGCTTCCCAGCGGACGCGCTTCTGACGCGCTGCTTCGATCTCGTCGAGACGTCTGCGTTCGGCGGCTTCGCCGCGAAGGGTGACTTCCTGCGCGATCTCGGCGAGCTGGTCTTCCAGGGAGCGTCCGGGGGTGTCGGACCATTCGTTCGCCCGGTGCGGCTGGCCGCCGCTTAGGACGAAGCGGAGCCGTTCGGACGGGGTGTAGTCGAAGCGGGGGATCCTGACCCAGGAGTCCTTCTTGGCCGCGGCGAGTTCCTTCTCGGTAGCGACGTGCTCCGTCCGGTCCTGCTCCTGGAGGACAAGGAACGCCACGGTCTGGCCCTGCGCGGTGATGGTGAAGTGGGGAGACGCCCTGCGGCGGCGATGAGACGGCGGCGCGAAGCCGGTCTGCCCTGCCGAACTGGAATGCCCTTCGGCCTCGGTGGCGGTGATCAGCGCCTGGATAAGCCGGAGGGCGCGTCCTTGGACGGACTTGGTCAGGCCCAGCGGCTGGGGTTCGTTCTGCATGGCCCGGACCACGGTGTGCGGTCGCGTGAGCCGCGAGGGAACGGGGACGGGTTCGAGGACGGCCAGACGCCAGGCCGGGACATCGACGAGCTTGATCTCGTACCCGCCACGGCACCAGCCCCCGTACAGCTCCTTCGTCTTCGGGATCCTTCCGGATCTGCGCGCCGCGGCGACGCGGGAGGGCCACTTCTCCAACTCCGGACCGCTGCCGCTCTTGACGATCCGACCGCCGGCCTCCGCGAGCTCTTGCAGCAACTGTTCCGAGAAGGTCGTGCGAGGTTGTCGGGAAGGGTGCGGCAATCGAGCGGGGCCAGGAGTCACCTGCACTTGGATGGGCGTGGGCTGCGGAGGGGCTGCCTGGGCCGCCCGCGGGCGAGACTCCCGGAGAGGGTATGTGCCGTGCGCCAGGTAATGCCGGCCGGCGCTCGTCAGCGTGACGCTCCACTGGCCGCCCCTCCTGGCGACCGTGACCAACCCCCGGTTCTGCAGTGCCTGGCAGGTGGTTTTGTAGGAGCTGGTCTCCCAAACGCCGGCTGGGCACCCGGCTCCTACCCACTGCAGCACCGAAAGCTGCCGCTCATTGACCTGCCGTTCCAATGGCCCGCCTTCGACTCGAAGCGATCTACAACGAAGGCATGCTTTCAGTTCTGTTGGTCAGCGACGGGCGGTTCGAAACCATTCGCTTGAATGAGCGACACCTCAGGATTGTCATCGCTCTGGTGAACGGGATGTCAGCGGGTGGCTTCCTTGCTGTCACCGTCAGTTCGCCCCCGTAGGCTTCGCACGAGAAAGCCAGTGGCTTGGGTCCGGCTTTCAGTCACTGAGCTTCGTGCGCAAGCGTTCGTTCCCCTTCTCCAGGCTCTTTACGAGTTGCGCAAGGTCGGCTCGTGACGGCTTCTTCGGCGGCGGAGGTGAGGGTCCTGCTTTCTCCGGGGGCTCGCCGCGCAGCGATGGGCACGGAAGCCACAACTATTCGCCGATCTCCCCCGTACTCGGACCATCGCCTGCCCTACGGCAGGGCGGAGATCGGGTCGGTGTACGTGTAATGCGCCTCCAACTCCATTATGTGTCCGCAATAAAGCCGGTTCGCGCATGACTGCCAGCGTAGGACTGGCGACCACGCGGCTGTAGAGAAGTGCGCTGTTGGTCAACGGCTTGCTGAACCTGTCCATGAGTGACCGCCGGTGGCTGCTATCCCGGAGTGGTCTCCGCGGAAGCAAAGGGTGGGAGCGCTGCTTCGAAGAGGTTCTTGGCTGCGGCCGGCATCGGGAGCCACGGGTGCGGGTCGGGCCGCCGCGGGGAACGCTCCAGTCGGCCTGCCCGAGCAGGACAAGGCCAGGCGAGTTCGCGCCAGTTAGCTGGTTTTGATCAATCGGTGGCTGAGTACGTGCGCTGTTGGGCAGTATGCCGTCCTGGGGTGTTGATCGGCTGAGGGAACCGGAGGGGGAACATGGCGATCAGTGTGCTGCCGGTGGCTGCGGAACAGACGGAGCTGTTGGACGCGATCATCGCTTTGGGCGACCGGTACACCAAGTATCTGGGTCTGCTGACGCCGCCTGCCTACCGTAAGCACGCCGAGGACGACGGCCTGTTGGTGGCCATGGATGGCGAGGAGGTGGTCGGCTACGCGCTCTTTGGGCTGCCCAAGCGGAGTCTGCATGTGCGGCTGGCTCACTTGTGCGTGGCAGAGGAACACCGAGGTAAGGGTGTCGCTCGTGAGCTGATCGCGGCGATCCGCGCGAGGCACGCTCATCGGCTCGGCATTCGTGCGAAGTGCCGGCGCGACTACGGGCTCAGCGACATGTGGACGGCGCTGGGATTCGTTCCCAGGGGAGAGAGCCTGGGGCGGGGCAAGGACAAGCAAACGCTGGACACCTGGTGGCTCGATCTGGGGCACGAGGACCTGTTCACCGAGGCCCAGAGCGATGCGCTGCTGGTGGTGACCGTCGATCATGGCGTGTTCGCCGGGCTGCGCGGTACGGGAACGGAACGCGCTGTTGAGGAGTCACGTGCTCTCGAAGCGGGATGGCTCGCCGACCTGATCGAGCTCGCGTTTACTCCGCAGCTTCTGCACGATGTACGGGAGGTCGAGGAGCGTGAGGCGCGCACCCATCAGCGTGCGGGGCTCGCCGAGCTGCGGTCACTGTCTCCCGACAGTGCTGCCGTTGCCATCCGCTTGGAGGAGCTATCCGCCGCAGCGCGGAAGGAGCTGCCTGATGTTCCCCTCGATGGCCGGCAGCGCGCCCGCCTGCGCTACGTGGCCGAGACGTCGTGTGCTGGGCTCCAGGTACTGGTGACCCGCGATCCCGCATTGACTGCTCTCGCAGACATTGCCTGGGACGTCGCACGGGTCAAGGTTGTCTCCCCGGCGGTGGTCACGCTGCATGTGGACGAACTGCGCCAGGCCCAGGTGTACCGTCCAGCGGATCTCATGGGCACTACCTTCTCCGCCGAGGAGATCGGGTCGGGCGGTGAAGGAGAGCTGGTCGCCTTCTTCGAGCAGGCCGAGGGCGACCGCGGAACGGCCTTCGCTGAACGGCTGAAAGGTCTCGCCGATGACGGAGTGCTGTGGCGCAGGGAGCTGCTCCGTGACGGAGAGGGGCATCCGGTAGCCCTTTACGTCTGGGCCATGGACGGCCGTACGCTGAACGTCGCGTTTCTCCGCACGGCATCGCACCGGTTGGAGGAGACACTCGCACGGCAACTGCTGTTCATGCTCAAGCGGCTCGGCCGAGAACGAGGGGCGCAGGCGGTGTGTATCACCGATCCGTTTCTGTCGCCGACAGCTATGTCGGCGGCCGGCGCCGACGGCTTCACCGAGGACGAGAGCGGCTTCACCGCACTGCTGGTCGACATCTGCGGACCTGCCGAGGCCGTCTCACAGAAGGCTGCGGAGATCGCAGGGCGCATGAGGCGGTCGACACCTCTGCTGGATGAATGCGTTTCGCCTGAGATCGCGAGCATCGCCGAGCGGGTGTGGTGGCCGGCCAAACTGATCGACACGGCCCTGCCCTCCTTCGTCGCACCCATCAAGCCGCGCTGGTCCACGGAGCTCTTCGACGTTCCGGCCATGCTCGTTCCCCGGGACGACGTACTGGGCATCAGCCGCGAGCACGTCTACTACCGCTCGTCCGGACACCGGGGAGAGAGCGTTCCCGCCCGGATCCTGTGGTACGTCAGCGAGGGGACTTCTGGGCAGCAGGGCAAGATGGTCATCGGCTGCTCGCGCCTCGACGAGGTGGTCATCGACGACCCCGACACCCTCTTCTCGCGATTCGAACACCTGGGCGTATATGGTCATGCCGAAGTGCGTGCCGCAGCCGATGTGTCGGGCAGGGCCATGGCGTTGAGGTTTTCGGACACGGAGATCTTTCCCGTACAGGTGACGCATGCACGAGTGACCGCGTTGGCAGAGGGCCTGGGACTACGGTGGGTACCGCCGATGCAGCTGTCGAAGATCAACAACGGGCTGTTCCAGGCCGTGTACGAAGAGGGGCACCGAAAGACGTGAGTGATCCGGAGCGCGCGATGCTGCTGTCCGTCCACCCCCGGTTCGCCACGGCGATCCTCGCTGGAAGCAAGACGGTCGAAGTGCGCCGGCAGCGCGTCGCCGCTCCAGCTGGAACTCCCGTGCTCCTGTACGCGACCGCGCCCACGATGGCCATCGTGGGCATGGCGAGGATCGCCTCCGTGCAGGTGGCCTCCCCGCGTGAGGTCTGGTCAGCCAGTCGCGCGAGCGCGGGGATCAGTCGACGCGAGTACGACGAGTACATGAGCGGAGCGACCCAGGCGAGCGGTCTGTCGCTCGAAGAACCGGTCACCTTCGAGGCTCCGGTGCCGCTGGCCGCGCTGCGCGCCTCTGGACCGTTCCATCCTCCGCAGAGCTATCGGTATGTAACCGGTGAAGACCTCCGAAAGGTTGCTGAGGCCGCACCCGTGACCGCGGCAGCCCTTCGAGGAGCGTTGAACGACCTGACACCTGCCTAGGCTTGTATGCCCACAGCGTGCGGGCGAGATGCGGTGACGGCAGGGTGGTCCGATGCCATCTGGGCATCGAGGCAAGCGTGTGACGGCAGCGCGACGCGGAGTGTCACGTTCGTGTGATCGCCGCCTTGTGGCTGACCTTCGGCAGAGGGCTGTCGAGTGCGATGGCTGGCAGCCGCTTCATCGTGCGCCCCTCCACCCAAGCGTTGAAGACCTCCACAAGTAGACAGAACTGCTGATGAGGAGACGGCCGGGAAGGCGCCTTGATCGCGGCAAGGCTCAAGATGCGTTCCCGCAGGAGGTAGATGGGATCCGTGGCGGTGAGTCCGGTTCCGTCCCCGATACGTACGAAGAACTCGTCGGCAAGGAGCGGATAGGACGGATCAGCGCGGGCGATGTACCACCAGACACAGCCGAGGGTCGGGAGGCCAACGCCGCCCTTGAACCGGCGGTAGGCGGACCGAGAGACCGTCACGCAGTCCCGGAGCATTGGGTTTGCGTCGATGAAGTCCGTGACCTCGTACCCGGAAAGGCTGTCACGGCCGCCGCCGTGCTTTCGTACGGTCCCCTCCTTCTCTAGTCGGTACACCCAGCGGGCCAAGGTCTCCAACTTCGTGGCGTTCTGCTCCCCGTTGAGGGCAAGCGTCTCGTGGACCTTGCGGGGGCGTCCCGTATCTGTGTACTGCTGGGCTTCGAAGGGAATGCCCACTGCTACACCGATGACGAACTCGCGCCCTGCATCGACGATGGCGGCCAAGCGGTGTTGACCGTCGATGGCCACCGCCCATGCGAAGCTCGGATGATGGCCGAACTTGAGTGTGTCACCGGTCGTGACGAAGCGGTCGTCCTGCATAGCCTTGGCGTGCCGGGCTCGGGCGAGCGGCACCATGCGCCGGTTGTGCAGATTGCGCTCTCGAAGGAGCGTCTCGGCCATCGTGGGAGTCATGGTGACGAACGCGATGTCGGGGGTCCGGCTGTCGAGGCGAATCTCGCCTCCGCCATGTCGGGGCAGAGCCTGGAGTGTAGGCCGCCTCATCTGGGCGGAGAGGCCTTCCGCTTCGCGTCCCGCGGTCGCCGTGCTCATCTGTTTCTCGCAACTCTTCCCTCGTAGCACCCCGCTGCGGCGGGCCTTCGGGGCTGTCCAACGATCCATACGCCTGGCTGGGATGCTGACCGTCAAGAGATACGGGAGCGCGGTCCGCTTGTGCGTGACCCGCCCTCCCGGCCGATGCGGGGCATGCGTAACTCGACGTCCACTGAGCGCCCACGAACATCCACGTTCGGGCGTCGCCGTGAAGAGTGAATGTATGCGCGGGGATGTCACGACACAGGCTCCCCGCGACCGCAGGCACGCTGGCGACGACGGGGGCCCCGGGCCGGGAAGGGGCACGATGCCGAGGGACGCGGTGGCGCCGGCAAGCGCCGCTACCGAGGCTCGGTGCTGGCCGTGCGGCCGTCCGGTGAATTCCCTAGGAGCTCGGCCAGTCCGCGGCGGGTGGCGGCGACGACGACTCGGTCCTCGGGGTGGAGGACATGGCCGGGGTGGAGGTCCCAGAGGAGGGACTGGTGGTCATGGTCGTGGCCGGTGTTGGCGAGGTCGGGGCGGCGCGTGGCGGGGTCGGCGGTGTCGAGGGCGAGGACGCGCCAGGCGCTGGGGTGGAAGGCCTCAGCGATGGTGCGGCCTTCGAGCTGGGGGTGGCCGGCGACGAGGAGGGCGGCGAAGAGGAGGACCTTGCGCTCGACCGAGATCGCGCCGAGAATCTGGCGGCCCATCATGGCGCCGGCGAAGGCGGGGGCGGAGAGGTGGGTGACGCTGCGACTGCGGGTGACGGCGTCCGGGTGGGCGGAGCGCAGAGTGCGGTAGACGGCGGCGGCGAAGTCGTCGTCGTACAGCCGGAGCGCGACGCGGAGGTCGTTCTTGAGGCTGCGGGCGGCGAGGGTGGCCTCCAGGTTGGTGGTGTCGGAGCTGGTGAGGGCGAGCAGGGCGTCGGCCCGGTGGATGCGGGCCGCGTCGAGCACGCCGTCCTCTGTGACGTCCCCGAGGACCACGGGGACGCCGAGGTCGCGCGCGAGAGGGATGCCGCGAGCGTCCGGGTCCTGCTCGACGCAGACAACAGGTATGTCGAGTTCCCGAAGCCGCCCCAGGACCCTGGCGCCGATCTTGCCGAGGCCGAGGAGCACGATGTGCCCGGAGAGGCCGCGCGGCGGACGGCGCAGCGTGCCGGTCGTGCGGAAGGTGCCCAGTGCTTCCAGGGCACCGGCGACGAGGAGGGGAAGCAGGGCGAGACCGACCAGGCCGGAGAGCAGCTGGAGGACCTGCCGGGTGGACGACTCCTCCAGGGCGGGATCGTTGATCGAGAAGAGGTCGAGCAGGGTCAGGTAAGCGGCATGGACGGGGTCGGCCTCGGTCAGTGCTGCCGTGGTGGCCGTGAGGGCGAGCACCGCGGCGACGATCCCGGCGAGCGACCAGCGCAGACGGGCGGAGAACACCTCGCCGAGCGGGGCTCCGCGCCGGGCGAGCCGGCGCGGCGGCAGGGCAGGCCCCGCGCGCCGCACGGCTTCGAGGACGACGGTGCCGCGGCCTGCCGAGCCCCGGACGGCCTGGTCGTCGGGCAGCAGTTCCGGCCCCTGTGCGCCGCTCGCGTCCGAGCCCTCGGAGCCGGCCGGGTCGGAGGTGGTCGAGGAGAGCAGGGCCAGCGTGCACAGGCCCGGGTCGGGTACCTCGCCCCTGGCGGACGCGGGGCGTTCGGCGGCGCGCAGCAGAAGCCCGTCCGCCTGGACGACCTTGTTGGTGCCGGCGACGGCCGTGGCCACGAGGGCTGGTGCGGCGGTGTCCGCGTCGGAAAGCACGGTGGTGGAAGCGTCCAGGGCCGCCCGGTCCACGCTGGGCATGGCCACGAGGGCGGCCTGGTCAAGGAGTTCCTCCAGATGGTGGCCGAGCTTGCGGTTGTACATCCGGACGACCAAGCGCAGGCGCGGGTTGAGGCGGCGCGCGGCAAGAGCTGCCCGCAGGTTCGTCTCGTCGTCCTCGTACAGCAGCGCCAGAGCGGCGGCCCGCTCCACCCGCGCCCGCAGCAGGACTGCCCTCGTAGGAGCCTGTGCGGTTTCCACCTGTACGGGAAGGACCAGGCCACCGCTCAAGGTGTCGGGCTCGGAGGTGCTCCGGTCGGCCGCCTGCTCCTCCGCTTCGTCGAAGGGGATCACGAGGGTTACCCGTCGGCGGTAGACCTCCCGAAGCTCCACCGCGAGCCGGCGTGCCAGCCCGTCGTCACCACAGACCACCATGTGCCCGGCGTCGCCCAGCGGTGTCCGCCCCTGGCTCGGCACTGCGACCATGTCCCCACCCCCCGTGACTTGATGTGTGACTGCCTGATCATTCACCCCGGGCGCGCCGCCGTACGACGACCGCGGCGCCGACGGGCCAGGACCGTCGTCGCGCCAGTACCGCGGGCGTCCACAGCGCGAAGTAGACGTCGAGATCCGTACTCCGACTCTGCAGGAGCATGGGCAGGAGGAACGACCAGGCGCTCAGCAGACCCACAGCCCATGCGCTTCTGCTGAGTACAGCGGAGCGCCGCCACGCAGATGTCTCTTGGCGTCGGAGCGACCACTGCGACACATGGACACCAAGGCCTCCCAGCAGCAGGAGCGCGGTGCCGGTACCGGCGGCGAACTGCGCGTCGCCGACCGGGTGGGAATCGGTGCGTTGCGCTGCCCGGTCGTTTCCGAGAACGATGATCCGGCCGCGCCAGATGGTGCCGACGACCTGGTCGCCGGGCTGTACCTGATCAAGGAAGTTGGTGATGCCGGTGAACGTCGTCTTGCCAGCTGCCTCGTCGGTTCCGGCGACCATGACCCAGCCGCCGGACCCCTTGCCGCGGTGGATCCTGACGGACTCGACGGTGGACCAAGCCGCCCGCGCGCAGTCCCGTGTCGAAGTCCTGCGGCAGGTGGAGGCCTCCTGGAATGCCCGCTCTTCGGACGCTGCCCGCGGGAACGTCACGAGTAATAGCGCGCCGGCCGTGAGTGTGGTCAGCCCGGCGAGCCCGATGAGGGCGGCCCGTACGCGCAGCCGCCACGTTTCGTAGGGCCTGCCGTGCCGTGGAGTCTCCGTCATGGTCGGCCCGTCCAGTCGTCCAGCTTCCCGAAGACGAGCGTCAAGGCGCCGCCGCCGGCCGCGATGAGCCCGTAGATCGCGAGCATGGTGCGCTGGCCCTGCTTGCTCAGCTCCTCGTACTGGCTCCTCGTGACCTCGATGTTCGGGCGCAGCGGATCGGTGGTGTCGACAGCGAAATACCGCCCCCGGGAGGTGTCGGTGGCCTGCAGACCCGAGTCGTCCGAGAACAGGCCGGAAACCAGGAGCCCTCCGGCCAGAGCCAGTGCGGCAAGGAGGGCGTGCACGCGGTGGGGCAGGGCTTTCAGGGCACGCCACTGATTCGTCTTGCTGCTTGCGTAGCCCTTGACGCGGAACTCCAGAGCGATGCTGCGGAAGATCGTCGCGGCGTGGAGTGGGAACAGCAACACGAAGCCGATTCCCAGCAGTACTTCCTCGTGCGCGAAAAGGGGAAGCTGGGGGACGGCGGTGTAGGCAGACGCGCACAACGCCACTGTGGATAGGGCCACTTGGAGCGCCGCGTGCATCGTGAAGCTCTTCCGCATGCCGTCCCCCTCGTCGAGCTCGTGTCTCAGTCGGTGATCTCGACCGGTGTACCTGGAGTTGTGGGAGCCACCGCCGTTTCGGGCGTCGACTTCTTCTGGGTGATGCCCTGGAGGAGTGTGGCGAGGTCGACGCCCGTGGCGGAGGAGAGCAGTTCCATGCCCTGGCTGACGTTGTCCGTGACCGTACGGGTTAGCCGGCTCGCGCCGTCGGTGGAGATGACAGTCATCTTGTCGACGGCGGAGAGCGGTTCGGCGGCCTTGGCGACGACGTGGGGCAGGACCTCGACGAGCATCTGCAGGACGGCGGCGTCACCGTACTGCGCGAAGGCGTCGGCCTTCTTCCGCATGGCCTCGGCCTCCGCCGCCCCCTTGGCGCCGATGGCGGCGGCCTCGGCCTCGCCCTCGATGCGTACGGCCTCGGCGAGCGCGGCGCGCTGAGCCTTCTCGCCCTCACCGGTCAGCCGGGACCGCTCGGCGGCGGCTTCGGCCTCCTTCACCAGAGCGATGCGGCGGGCCTCGGCCTCCTGCTCGGCCTGGTAGCGGGCGGCGTCGGCCGGCTTACGGACCTGGGTGTCCAGCTGGCGGTCGGTCAGGGCGGCTTGTCGGGCGGCGACCTTCTCCTGCTCGGAGAGGATGTCCTGCTGACGGGCGGCCTCCGCGAGCGGGCCTGCGGCGTTGGCCTGGGCGGCGGCCTCGTCCGTCTGCGCCTTGATCTCGGCCTGCTTCAGGTAGAGCGTCCGCTGCGCGACGGCGATCTCCTCCTCCGCCTTCAGCCGGGCCTGCTCGGCGGCACGCCGGGCGACGGCCTCGGCGATGTCGGCCTCCTGCTTGGCGCGGGCTGCCTCCGGCCGGCCGAGGTCCTCCAGGTAGGAGCCCTCGGTCGTGATGTCCTGGATCTGGAAAGCATCGAGCACCAGGCCCTGGCCCGAAAGGCTCGCCTCGGCCTCCTCGGCGACCTGACCGGCGAAGGCGGCCCGGTCACGGATGATGTCCTCCACCGACATCCGGCCGACGATCGACCGCAGGGCGCCGGACAGCACCTCCTGGGTGAAGCCGACGATGCCGTTCTGCTGCATCAGGAACCGCTGGGCCGCGGCGCGGATCGAGTCCTCGGTGCCCCCGACCTTGACGATCGCGACGCCTTCGAGGTTGGCCTTGACTCCGCGCAGGGTCACCGCGCCGCGTACTGCTACGGGGATGTGCCTGCTGGACAGGTCGAGGCTGAACTTCTGCTGTACGAAGGGCACGACGAAGACCCCGCCACCGACTACGACCTTCTGGCCGCTGTTGTCGGTGTACTCCCGCCCGGTGGCCGGGTCAGTGGCCTTCTTGCCGCGCCGACCGGTGATGATGAACGCCTCGCTGGGTCCGGCCACCTTGTAACGCGTGATGACGACGAGGCTGAGGAGCACGAGCAGCACGACGATGCCGAGGACGGACAGGAGCACAGGGCTCATGACGGAACCCCCTTTCGATCGGAACCGAACCATGAAGAAGAGCGGGCGGTGGTGAAAGGTCAGCGCTCGACCGGGCGTACGGAGACCGCTGTAGGCGACAGCACGGACTCGACCCAGACCTCGGCACCGCGTGCGACGGGAGACGCGGCCTTGGCCGCGTACTTCACGGGCTGGCCCGCGAGGTGCAGCAGCACTTCCCCGTAGCCGCCCATCGGGATCGCCGTCACCACAGAGCCGCTTGTCCCGGTCAGGTCCTCGCCCCGCGGTGCGGGTGCGGCCCCGTCGCGCATCAGCGCCCGGCTGAACCTCCATGTCAGCCAGGCCACGACGACCCCCGTGACCACGCCCGCACCGGTGGCGACCCCCACCCCCGTACCGGTGGTTCCGAGCACGACCGCACCCGTGAAACCGAGCGCTGAGACGAACCCGGCGACCACCGGCAACGACAGAAACCCGTCCAGCCCGCCGCCGATGCCGTCGAGGACTCCCTCCACCACCCCGTCGAAAACGAGGGACAGGATCAGAAGCGCAAGACCTGCGATGCCGAGACCAAGAAGCCATCCCATGCGCGTCACCCGCCCCGTGCGCCCGTTCTTTCCGCCGCCAACCGGATGGTTCCATGGATGGGTTCAGGAGTTCACTGCCGGAGCTCGGCAATCTTTACGTGTTCTTGATGCCATGGTCGTACGGGCGGCTGGAAGCCAGCCACGAGTGCAGCCGTGCGCTTGGGGCCTCTGGGAAGAGAAGGCGCCCCGTACCCGGGAGAAGGTCGCGAGGGATACCGAGTCGGCCTTCCGCCCAGCACCGTCACCGGCCGGCCCCTGGGGCGGCCCCAGGGGCCGGCCGGTGACGGCATGTCCGTCGTCGGGCATCAAGCGTCCGGGCGACCCCCACGTCACTGTCGAGACCATCGGCGAGAGGGGCGACAGCATCGTCGTCACCGGCAAGATCCCGGCGGTGAGCCTTCACACGACTGCCCTGACCACTAGGATTGTGCGCTGGTGAGCCGGGAAGTCTGGTCGGCACTGTTTCGGCCTGCCCCGAAGGACCCCACCGTGCCCCTCTCCCTGATTCTGATCGCCCTGTTCGCGCTCGCTTTCCTGCTCTTCAACATCGTGCTGTGCGTGCGCGTGTGGTGGATGGTCGAGCTGCCTCTGCGGCGGCGGATCCTGCCCGCACTTCTGCTGTGTGCGGCGCTCGCGGCGAGCATCAGCCGTGCCTGGGGGATCACCGCCGTCGCCGAAGCCGTCGCGTTTCCGCTGAACGCCGCCACCGCACTGCTCGGGATGTACGAACTGGGCCGGCAGCGTGCCCGGCGGGCAGCCTCCGGCGGACAGCCGGAGCTCCCGTCGTGAGCACCTGGGCCGGCTGGACGCTTCTCGCCGGCGGGGCCATCGTCGGGCTCGGGATGCGGCGCTGGCCGTGGCGCTGTTCGTCCTCAGTGACGTCCTCGCCAGCCGGTCACGGCGAGGAAGACAGTGACCATTCAAAGCGGGGAAAAGGTGGGCCGTTACGTGGATGAGTACGAGGGACTGTTCGCGGACGTCGCGGCGACCGGGCGGCGTCTGAGGCGGGACGAGGTGGAGCGGCGCCGGGAGCGCGGTGAGCAGGCCGCGCGCGAGGGTCTCGCCTTGCGTGAATCGATCGGCCATCATCTGGCCGCGGTCCGCGCCGCCTGGCCGGAGCAGCCGCTGTCTCGGCAGACGACTCTTGACCTACTCATGGTCGTCGAGCAGTCCGTCGACGCCTTCGCCGGCGGGTTCGAACGAGCTCAGCGCCTTGCCGTGCGCCAGGAGGAAGCCGAGCGTCGGGAGTTCATCGACGACCTGCTGTACGGCCGCAGCGACCTGGGGCGGATAGCGGAGCGCGCTGAGCGATTCGGCCTGCGCCTGTCGCAGGCGCACGCTGTGGCCGTTGCTCGTGGGCCGCAGGCGTACAGCGAGGCCGACCCGGTTCCCCAGCAGGTCGAGCGGGCACTGATCGGGAGGTTCGGCGACCGTCACATCCTGCTCACCACCAAGGGTGGCCGGATCGTGTGCGTCGCCCCCGGCGACCAGGCCGATGTCCTGACCTACTTCGCCAAGCAGGCGTTCGCGGCCACGGGCGGCGGCCAGGTGGCGATCGGTCGTCCCCAGCCCGGCCCTCGTGGAGTTGTCCACTCCTATGAGGAAGCACTCGGTGCCCTTGACCTCGCCGACCGCCTCGATCTCGACGCGCCCGTCCTGCATGCCGCCGACCTTCTCGTCTACCCGGTCCTTACCCGAGACCGGCAGGCTATGGAAGACCTCGTCCGCAGCGTCCTCAGCCCCCTTCAGTCAGCGCGCGGTGGCGCGGAACCCCTACTGGACACGCTGACCGCGTTCTTCGACAGCGGATGCGTCACCACGCAGGCCGCCCGCCAACTCAACCTTTCCGTACGGGCGGTCACCTACCGTCTCGACCGCATCCGCCGCCTCACCGGAGCCGATCCCGCCGACCCGACGAGCCGCTTCACCCTGCAGACCGCCGTGATCGGCGCCAGGTTCCTCGGCTGGCCCGACAAGGAACTCTGAACGATCCACCGCGCCGCAACCGGCCGCAAGGAGCCCGGAATCGGCGGGCGTGGCTGGTTACGGTTCGATGAGGCCGACGCGGATGGCGTAGCGGGTGAGTTCCAGGCGGTCACGGAGGCCGAGTTTCTGGAGGAGGTTCGCGCGGTGGCGTTCGACGGTCTTGGCGCTGATGACGAGGAGGTCGCCGATCTCCTTGGAGGTGTGACCTTCGGCGACGAGTTTGAGGATCTCTTCCTCGCGCTCGGTGATGGGGCGGGCGGGCAGCGGGTCGCCACGGCGGGCACGGTCGAGGTAGGTGCGGATGAGGGTGGTCTCGGCGCCGGGGTAGATGAAGGGTTCGTCGCGCAGGGCGGCGCGGCAGGCTTCGACGAGGTCGCGGTCGGCGACGGACTTCAGGACGTAGCCGGAGGCGCCGGCTCTGAGCGCTTCGAAGAAGTACTGCTCGTTGTCGTACATCGTCAGCATCAGGGTGCGCAGGTCGGGGCGGACGCGGGCGAGTTCGCGGGCTGCTTGGAGGCCGGTCTGGCGGGGCATGGCGATGTCGAGAATGGCCAGGTCGATGTCCTGGTCGCGGGCCTGGGCGACGGCTTCGGCTCCGTCGGCTGCCTCGGCGATGACGGCCAGGTCCGGTTCGGCGTCGAGGATGAGGCGTACGCCGCGGCGGACCAGAGCGTGGTCGTCGGCGAGCAGGATGCGGGCCGGTGAGGTCATCGGATGCTCTTCCCCGGGTGGTCTTCGGCGGTGGTGTCCGTGACGTTCAGACGGACTTGGGTGCCGCCCTTCGGTCCGGATTCGATGAGGAGCTCGGCGTCGATGAGCAGGGCGCGTTCGCGCATGCCGCGGATTCCGGCTCCTTCGGGCGCGGAGCGGAGCCCCGCGCCGTTGTCGCGGACGAGCAGACCGATCCCGCCGCGCGGCAGGAGGCGGAGGTGGAGTTCGACCGCGTCGGCGCCGGAGTGGCGGGCGGTGTTGGTCAGCGCCTCCTGGGCGATGCGGTAGAAGACGAGTTCGATCGCCGGGTCCAGCTGCGGCAGGCCGGGCGTGATGTGGGTGCTCACGCTCAGGCGGGAGCTGGTGAACTCTGCGGCCAGGGCGCGCAGGGCGCTGTGCAGTCCGAGTTCCTCCAGCACTCCGGGACGCAGGCGGCGGGCGATGCGGCGGATCTCGTCCAGGCCGGCGCGGGTGGTCTCCTGGGCCTGGTGCAGGTCCTCCCGTACGGAGGCGGGGGCGTGGTCGGCCGCGTGCTTGAGCTGGAGGAGCACGGCGGTGAGCGTCTGGCCGACTTCGTCGTGGAGTTCCTGGGCGATGCGCCGGCGTTCGGCTTCCTGGGCGGACAAGACCCGGCCGGAGCTGGTGGCCCGTTCGGCTTCGAGGCGGGCGAGCATCGCGTTGAATGTCCTCGTCAGTTCGGCGATCTCGCCGGTGCCGGTCACCGTGGTGCGATGGCCGGGCTGGAGGAGGTCCGCGGTGGCCATGGCCCGGGTGAGCCGCTGGAGCGGGGCGAGGCCGACCCGCAGCAGGACCGCGTTGGCGATCAGCATCGCCACCAGCCCGGCCATCACCACCAGCGCCTCGCCAAGCAATACAGGGGTGGAGACGGTGACCGGGCCGAGAAGCAGCAGGACGGCCACGATCAGGACGGCGGCGTTGAGGAGGAAGATCCGCCAGTACAGCGACATGGTCCCGCGCCTTTCTCGGTGGGCTGCCACCTTCACTGTCGCCGCCTCGCGTCCGGGCGTCATCCGGGCACTGACCTGCGGTTGCACCTTCCGCCCCGCTCTAGCCTGCCGGGTAGCGGCGGCGCTTGTCCATCCGTGGCGACACCCATATCCCGGCCTTGTTCGCACCTGGCAACATGACCCCTTGCCGCGCCGGGTCACCTGCCCGATCCCTGCGCGCTCGGCGCCACCATCGCAAAGATCGAACAGAGGGGGATGGGCTGTGCCTGCTCCACGGATGCGGACGACTCCGCTGCCCGGTATCGGGGTCCAGTACGACCTCACGACGCGCGAACACCGACACCTGTCGGTGATCGCGCACCGGGACGGAACCCGGACAGTGAACGTCTACCGGGCCGACGACCCCGACGCCTGCGCGCAGTCGCTGCACCTGACGAGTGGGGAGACGGCATCGCTGATCGACGCGCTGATGCCCGCCCATCACAGCCCCAACCTGCTCCACACCACGGATCTGGGACTGGTGGCCGAGCGGATCGAGCTGTCCGCGCACTCGTACTGGAACGGCCGAGCGCTGGGCGAGACCCGCATGCGCACCGAGACCGGTGTGTCGGTGGTCGCGGTCCTGCGTCGCGCGGAAGCGCGTCCCTCGCCTGCGCCGGATTTCCGGCTGGCCGGCGGGGACACCCTCATCGTGATCGGCACCCGCGAGGGTGTCGACGCCGCCGCCGCCATACTCGGACGGGAGTGAAGCCTGTGCACTCCGCAGTGTTCCTGATCGAGTTCGGCGCGATCATCCTCGGCCTCGGCCTGTTGGGCCGGGTCGCGGGCAGGCTCAAGTTCTCACCCATTCCCCTCTACCTGTTGGCCGGCCTCGCGTTCGGTACCGGCGGCCTGCTCCCGCTGGGTGCGAGCGAGGAGTTCGTCGCGATCGGCGCCGAGATCGGCGTCATCCTCCTGCTCCTGATGTTGGGGCTGGAGTACACGGCGAGCGACCTGGTCTCCAACCTCAAGACCCAGTACCCGGCGGGTCTGGTCGACTTCACTCTGAACGCCGTACCCGGGGCCGTCGCCGCGCTGCTGATGGGGTGGGGGCCGGTCGCCGCGGTGGTGCTCGCGGGGGTGACATGGATCTCCTCCTCCGGCGTCGTCGCCAAGGTGATGGGCGACCTAGGCCGCCTCGGCAACCGTGAGACGCCGGTCATCCTCAGCATCCTGGTCCTCGAGGACCTCGCCATGGCCGTCTACCTGCCGATCATCACCGCCCTGCTGGCCGGTGTGAGCCTGGCGGCCGGCAGCGCCACCCTGGCGATCGCCCTGGGCGTCGCGGGCGCCGTCCTGTTCGTCGCCGTCCGCTACGGACGGCTGATCTCCCGGTTCGTCTCCAGCGACGACCCCGAGAAGCTGCTGCTCGTGGTTCTCGGCCTGACCCTGCTGGTGGCGGGCATCGCGCAACAGCTCCAGGTCTCCGCCGCCGTCGGCGCGTTCCTGGTGGGCATCGCCCTGTCCGGCGAGGTCGCCGAGGGCACCCACACGCTGCTGAGTCCGCTGCGCGACCTGTTCGCCGCCGTGTTCTTCGTCTTCTTCGGTCTGCACACCGACCCCGCCAGCATCCCGCCCGTGCTGCTGCCCGCACTCGCGCTGGCCGTCGTCACCGCGCTGACGAAGATCGCCACCGGCTACTGGGCCGCCAAACGCGCCGGCGTCGGTGTCAAGGGCCGATGGCGTGCCGGCGGGACCCTGGTGGCACGGGGCGAGTTCTCCATCGTCATCGCTGGTCTCGCCGTCACCGCGGGCATCGAACCGGCGATGGGCCCGTTGGCCACCGCGTATGTCTTGATCCTTGTGGTGATTGGGCCGCTGACCGCCCGCTATACCGAACCCGTGGCCGCCTGGGTCAGCAAGCGCCGCAGCCCCGACGAGCCGCGCCCGACGGCGACATCCTTCCCGGCGGGGCCGCACGAGGCTGTCCCGGATCAGAACCCCGCCGGCCGCGCGTGAGCGACGATGCCTGGGCGGCGCTCACCAGCACGGACACCGTTCTGGTGCTTGCCGCCCTGGCCGTCTACCTCGGCGGCGTCGTCGGCTTCGCCCGTCACCTCCCCCGCCTCCTGATGCGCAGCCCGGACTGGCGGGCCAACACGGAGCGGCATCCGCTCTCCAGCGCGGTGACTGTGACCGTTCTGATCGTCTTGTGGCCGGTGAGCATCGTGTACCTGGCCTGCCGCATCGCTGCCCGCCGTCGTGGGCGCTGACCATTCAGCGCCTGTCACTCGGGGGCGGTGGTTCGAGGCGCCCGTGCTCGCCGAGCCAGCGGGCGAGCTTGCCGCGACGGCCGATGGCACGCAGGCGTTGTTCCGCGGCTTCCCGCACGCTTGGCGCGGTGACCAGGAGCAGCTCGTCACCGGTTTGCAGGACGGTCTCCGGTCGGGGCACGAGGGTGATGCCGTCGCGGACGATGAGGGTGACCACCGTAGGCGGTGGCAGGCGGAGCTCGGCGACCGTGACGCCATGCAGCAAAGATCTGGCCGGGATGGCGACGGTGAGCAGGTCGGCGTCCAGGATGTCCAGGGGCGCGGCTTCGACCTGGATCTCGCGCAGCGCACCGGGCCGGGTCAGTCCCAGTCTGCGGGCCACGGTGGGCAGGGTGGGGCCCTGGATCAGGGTGAAGACCACGACGAGGACGAAGACGATGTTGAGCAGGTGCAATGCGCCGTCGACGGCCGCGACGATGGGGAAGGTCGCGAGCACGATGGGGACGGCGCCGCGCAGACCGGCCCAGGAGATGAACGCCTGCTCCCGCCACGGGGTGCGGAAGAACGCCAGGCAGGCGGCGACCGACACCGGCCGGGCGACAAGCAGCAGCACGAGGCCGACGGCGAGGGCGGGCAGGACCGCCGAGGGGAGTTCGCTGGGATCGACGAGCAGGCCGAGCATGACGAACAGGCCGATCTGGGCGAGCCACCCGGTGCCTTCGGCGAACGAGCGGGTCGCGGCGCGGTGCGGGAGGCTGGAGTTGCCCAGGACCAGGCCGGCCAGATAGGCGGCGATGATGCCGCTGGCGTTCACGGCGCCGCCCGCGGCGAAGGCGATGATGCCGAACCCGACGGTGGCCAGCGGGTAGAGGCCGGTGGCGGGCAAGGCGATGTGCCGCAGGGCCGCGACCCCCGCCCGGCCGATCAGCAGGCCCAGCACACCGCCGACGACCAGCTGGTAGATCACGTTCCCGGCAACGTACGCGGGCTCGGGCAGGTCAGCCGCCGCGGTGGAGAACACCAGCACCAGGATGATGGTCGGGGCGTCGTTGAATCCGGATTCCGCTTCCAGCAGCCCGGTGACCTTCTGCGGCAGCGGCAGCGAGCGCAGGACGGCGAAGACAGCGGCGGCGTCGGTGGAGGAGACGATCGCGCCGAGCAGGAGGGCCAGATGCCAGTCCATGCCCAGGAGAAAGTGCGCCCCGGCGCCGGTGACGGCGACCGAGACGGCGACGCCCGCGGTAGCCAGGACTCCGGCCGGAGCCAGCAGGCGACGGACGTCGGCCCACTGAGTGGTCAGGCCGCCTTCGACGAGAATGATCGCGAGGCCGGCGGTGCCCAGGGACTGCGCGAGCTGCGCGTCGTCGAACTCGATGCCGATGACGTCCTCACCGGCGAGGACTCCGACCGCGAGGAAGAACAGCAGGCTGGGCAGCCCGATCCGGTGGGCGGCGCGGGCGGCGGCGATGCTGGCCATGAGCACGGCGCCGCCGACCAGCAGGACCAGGTACAGCTGCTGCAGCGTCACCGTTACTCCTGGTGTGCGGTCCCGGGTCGGTTCATGACCTGGGCGGCTGGATCCGGCGCTCGCGGTCGGACCCGAAGAGGTTCACGGCCAGCGCCGTCATGACCAGGCCCGCCGCGAGCAGCAGCCCCTGGGGCAGAACTGCACCGGTGACCACAGCGGCTAGCGCGATCGCCAGGGCGAACCAGGCGCGGCCGCGCCGGTACTCCCGGGGGCGCCGGGGCCGGCCCTTGCCTAGAGCACGGGCGAACCGCGGATCATCGAGCCAGAGCGCGGCTTCGAGATCGGAGATCTTGTCGTCGTCGGAATCGGGCATGGTCTCCACCTCCTTGGCGTGGCCTCGGGGTTAGGCGAGCACGAAGTAGCGCAGCCAGACGTATAGCCCGGCGATGACGGTGGTGACAGCGGTGACGATCAGCCCGTAGCGGCTGAACTGCCAGAACGAGATGTGGTGGCCCGCGCGGTCGGCGATTCCGACGGTCACGACGTTGGCGGAGGAGGCGATGATCGTGGCGTTGCCGGCCAGGTCTGCCCCCAGGGCGAAGGACCACCACAACACCGCGGCGTGTTCCAGGCCGCCGGAGGCGGTGACGATCTCGGAGACGATCGGGCTGACGGAGGCGACGAAGGGGATGTTGTCGATCACGGCCGAGGGCACCACTGAGCCGAACAGCAGCGCCATCGACGCCCCGAACAGCCGCCCCTCGGTCGCCCCGGCGGCGGCTTGCCCGAGGTCTGTGATGATCCCGGTCTGCACCATCGCGCCGACCATGACGAAGAGGCCGGTGAAGAACGCCAGTGTCTCCCACTCCACATCGCGCGCGACCTCTCTGGCGTTGAGGCGGGACAGAGCCAGGAGCGCCAGACCCCCGCTGATGGCCACCACCGAGGGCTCCAGATGCAGTGTGGTGTGCAGCACGAAGCAGACCATCACGACCACGAGGACCAAGCCGCTTACAGCGAGCAGCCGCCTGTCCTTGATCGCATCCCGTTCGCGCATCTCCATCACCTGCGCCGCCCGCTCGGCGTCGTACGCAAAGGCGGAGCGGAACAACCACCGGGCCACGACGGCGAAGACGATGACCAGCAGCATCGCGATCGGGGCCATGTGGAGCAGGAAGTCGTTGAAGGACAGCCCGGCACGCGAGCCGATCATGATGTTGGGCGGATCACCGATCAAGGTGGCGGCTCCGCCGATGTTGCATGCCATCACCTCGGCGATCAGGTACGGCACAGAGGGCAGGCCCAGCTGTCGGCACACCACGATCGTCACCGGCGCGAGCAGCAGGACTGTGGTGACGTTGTCCAGCCACGCGGACAGGAACGCGGTCGCGAGGATCAACAGGACCATCAGCCGGTACGGCTGCCCGCGGGCCCGTTTCGCCGCCCAGGTCGCCACGAACTCGAAGATGCCCGTCCGTTTGAGAACGGCGACGATCAGCATCATGCCGAGCAGCAGGAAGATGACGTCCCAGTCGATCCCCGCCTGCTTGGAGAAGAAAGCATGTTCGGTGCTGGTCGCCCCGATCAGGAGCATGACCACCGCGCCCCCGAGCGCCGCAGCCACCCGATGGACCCACTCGGTCGCGATCAGCACATAGACGATGCCGAAGACCGCCAAGGCCAACCACGTCGTCACGCTCACGGCGGCACCAGGCCGAGATCATCGCGGGCCCGGACGACCTGCTCCCGGTATGTAAAGGAACTGGGCGGGGTAGTCATCGGCGCGGACTCCGTTCGTGCCGTGGCCACGAACACGCAGGCTGCCCCAGCAGCGCGCCGGTACGATCCGGCGCTGAATGAGGCATCAGAGGTGCTCCTCCACCTCACCATCACCCGCCCCACCGCCCCCGTGCATCGGGGTCGACACCCATCTTCAGCCACGCATCAGCCAGAGCGTTCGGCAGCGGCAGAACCGAGCCGGGCGGTAGCAGAGCGGCGCCGACCCGCCGATGGCAGGACAGAACGTGAGGGGGCGGGCTGCGTGAGGCGGTGCCGGACCGGCCTATGGGGTAAGGCGGTGGTAGGCGGCCCGGGCATGAGCGAGCCGGGCCACGATCGTTCCAGTGCTCGCGGCGACCAGGAGACAGGTGATGCGGGCGAGATCGTAGGAAGCTTGCCAGGTGAGCTCACCGAACGGCGCAGTGGCGAAGCCGTTGAGGATGCACCAGCCGAGCAGAGCTGTTCCGGGGGCGGCTGTGAAACGGGCCCCGGCACTCACCAAGGCGACGGTGAGGGAGAGGACGACGAGGTCGAGGGTGGGGTCGCCGTGTCCGTCGAGGAAGTTGAATGCGGTGACGAGCGCGAGGGCGGTGACGGCTGTGGCCGACCAGACGAGCGAGGTTGCCGCAGGGGTGGGCACGGGGCCCAGACGACCGGTGCTGATGCGCTTCCATCCGGGCATGCAGAGCCTCCTCCATGCGGTTCCCCGCCGTTGGGGCCACCCGAAATGATGCACCACGAGGACTGTCACTCTGATAGCACGAATCAGACCTTCTCGGTGGTCACGCGCGGGTATTCGGTGGTGAGCATCGTGATGTCCTCGACGTCGGACGTCAGGATCGTGACGCGGCCTGGCTGGGCGAGGGCGGTGGCGCAGAGCATGGCGTCGATGGCGTACTTGTGGCCGTGGAGCCCGGCGGCTCGCAGCAGTACTCCGACATGGCCTTCGGTCTGTACAAGATGCTCGGCTTCCGCTTTGCCCCGCGCTTCCGCGACCTGGCCGACCAGCGGTTCTGGCGGGCCTACCTGCCCGACGGGGAGGAGCCGGCCTCCGGGTACGGGCCGCCTCAGGCCGTGGCCTGCAACAAGATCAACCTCAAGCGGATCGCCACGCACTGGCCGGACATGCTCTGGATCGCTCATCACCAACCAGGTCCGGGCCTACGACCTGCTTCGGATGTTCGGCCACCCCACCCCGCTCGGTGCTGCGTTCGTCGAGTACGGGCGGATCGACAAGACCATGCACCTGCTCGCGCTGGTCGACCCGGTCGACGACACCTACCGCCGGTTAGTGAACCGGCAGCTCACCGTCCAGGAGTCCCGCCACCGCCTGGCCCGCGCGATCTGCCACGGCGGCCGGGGCCAGATCCGCCAGGCGTACCGCGCAGCCCGCAAACAGCTCGCCGCCCTCGGCCTCGTCCTCAACGCCGTGGTGCTGTGGAACACCCGCTACCTGGACGCTGCCGTCGCCCAGCTCCGCGCCGAGGGCCATGTCATCAAGGACGAGGACGCCGCCCGCCTCTCCCCGCTCAAGGACCGGCACATCAACTTCCTGGGCCGCTACCTGTTCAACATCAGCGACAGCGGCCCCGAGCGCGGCCTGCGCCCGCTGCGTGACCCGGATGCACCCGAGGGTGTAGACGAGGAGGCATAGATCAGTGGCTACTCCGCCCTGACCGCGCTCTTCGTCTTGGCTTCTGCGGTAGCGCACGCTGATCGTTCTCGACTTCTCACGTCGGCCTTGCCAGCCGATGGTGTGGTTAGGGCTCCCCAGCGAGAAGTGGCTGGGGAGGCCCGGCGTCGCGATGATGAGCAGACCGGTCGGCGCTTGGTCGGGGCGCAGGTGCTGTCGGCCGCATGTGGGATGACATCAGTGTGTCTCTCGCTGGTGCAGAGGCCGAGGAGGCGCTGTGAACGAGTACCCCCCAATCGCGGACCACGGCATTGTCGGCGACCTGCAGACGGCGGTGCTGATCGCCGCCGACGGCACCGTCGACTGGTGGTGCACGCCCCGGTTCGACTCGCCCAGCCTGTTCGCCTCGCTGCTCGACAGCGACCGCGGCGGTTTCTGCCGTCTGGCCGCCGATGTCGGGGGCGGCGCCACCGTCCGCCAGCTCTACCTTCCTGACACTGCCGTCCTGATCACCCGTTTCATGGCACCGAGCGGGGTCGGCGAAGTCGTCGACTTCATGCCGCCCGACCCCTCGCCGACGCAATCCGCCCGGCACCGGCTGATCCGGGTCGCGCGGGTGGTGCGAGGGAGCATGCCGTTCGAGCTGATCTGCCGGCCCCGCTTCGACTACGGCCGTGCACCCCACGACCTCACGCGCCTGGACGACGGATCGATGCTGTTCCGCGGTCCCGGCACGGACCTGCACCTGCAAGTCACAGCGCCGATCACCTTGCATCCGGACGGTACCGACGTCTCCGCCCGATTCAGCCTGCAGGCGGGGGAACGGGCCGCGGTCGTCCTCACGAGCGAAACCGGGACAGAGGGCGCTCTCAGCGGCCGTCCCGGCGGTGCCACGCCCTCCGTCGAGGTGGTCCTGGACGCCTTCGAGGCATGCAGTGCGTTCTGGCTGGACTGGCTGCGTGCCTCGCGCTACCGCGGCCGCTGGCACGAGATGGTCACCCGCTCCGCCATCACCCTCAAGCTCCTCACCTACGCCCCCACGGGCGCCCCGATCGCCGCGGCCACCATGGGCCTGCCCGAACAGATCGGCGGGGAGCGCAACTGGGACTACCGCTACACCTGGGTCCGCGACGCCTCCCTGTCGGTGCGGTCCCTGATCGACCTCGGTTTCACCACGGAGGCGAACGCCTTCCGCCGGTGGCTGCGCGACCGCCTCGACGCCGGCGGCACCGCCTCCGGCGAGCCGCTGCAGATCATGTACCGGGTCGACGGCGAACCGCACCTGACCGAGGAGGCGCTCGACCACCTGGAGGGCTACCGCCGCTCCGCCCCGGTGCGGGCCGGCAACGCCGCCGCCGACCAGATCCAGCTGGACATCTACGGCGAGGCCGCCTACGCCCTCGCCCAGGCCGAGGACATCGGCGGCCTTGGCGGCTGGCACGCCTTCGCCCGCGTCATCGACTGGCTCGTAGAGAACTGGGACCGGCCCGACGAGGGCATCTGGGAGACCCGCGGCGGCCGCCAGAACTTCACCTACAGCCGCCTGATGACCTGGGTCGCCTTCGACCGCGCCGCCAAACTCGCCACCGCCCACTCCCGCCCCGGCGACCTCACCCGCTGGCTCGGCGCACGCGACGCAGTGCTGCAGCAGATCGTCGGCCATGGCTGGAACAGCGAACGACGCGCCTTCGTCCAGCACTATGACACCGACGTCCTCGACGCCTCCCTGCTGCTGATGCCCAAGGTCGGCTTCCTCACCCCCACCGACCCCGACTGGCTGACCACCCTCGACGCCATGGACAGCGAACTCGTCAGCGACAGCCTCGTCTACCGCTACAACCCCGCTGCCTCCCCCGACGGCCTGCGCGGCTCCGAGGGCACCTTCAACCTGTGCAGTTTCCTCTACGTGGAGGCACTTGCCCGGGCCGGACGCCTCACCCAGGCCCGCTACGCATTCTCCAAGATGCTCACCTACGCCAACCACGTCGGCCTGTTCGCCGAAGAGATCGGCCCTTCCGGCGAGCAGCTCGGGAACTTCCCACAGGCATTCACGCACTTGGCCCTGATCGACGCCGCCCTCGCCCTGGACGAGGAGCTCGACCGCGCCGAGGGACGGGCCGGCTGACCACACGCAACGTCGGCCGACAGCCACCGCACGTACCGTGCCACCATCACTGCCACTGCGGCGCCCCTGGCGGTGTCGTCGTCCCGGTTCCGGTGGCAGGGGGCCTGCCGACGCGCGGCAGCAGGGCCGCGGCGATCAGCCCGCCCACACCGACCACCGCGAGCACTGCCATGGCCGCCGCGTAGGCGCCCGTGCTGAGCCCCGAGACCAGGATCGTGCCCGCGATGGCCGTGCCGAGCGAGGAGCCGAGGTTGGAGATGCTGCGCGACAGGCCGGAGATCTCGCCCTGCTGTGTTTCGGGGAAGCACGACTGGACCACGTTCACCGACGGGGTGAGCATCACCCCCAGGCCCAGTCCGATCAGCAGCAGGCCGGGGGCGAACGCCCAGGCACCGGGCTGCCAGGCGACTAGGGCCAGCAGTACGGCGATGCCGGCGATCGTGACGACGAAGCCCGCCATGATGAGGGTGCGCTGTGCCCGGCGCCGGGCCAGCTTCTCGGCGGCCAGTGAGGAAGCGAGGATGCCGAGGGTCGCGGCGGTGAAGATGACGCCGGTCTCGATCGCGTCGTAGCCGCGGACGACCTGCAAGTAGGCGGCGACGGTGAACGAGACGCCCATCAACATCAGCCACTGCGTGTTCTGGGTGACCAGGCCGAGGTTGGAGGTACGGTTGCGGAACAGGTCGGTCGACAGCAGCGCCTCTCGGCCGGCGCGCTCGCGGCCCCGTACCCAGGCGAAGAAGCCGACCAGCACCAACGCACCGGCCAGCAGCAGGCCCAGCGCCAACCAGCTGTTGTCGTCGACGGCCAGGATGCCCGTCACCAGCAGCACCAGACCCGCCGCCGACAGCACGGCACCGACCGTGTCGAAGGGCCGTGCGGGGTCGGGCGGCAGCGGATCGGCGATTCCGCGGCTGAGCACCACGATCACCACGATCACCAGCGCCTGGAAGACGAACGCGGCCCGCCAGCTGATCGCGCTCGTGATGAGCCCGCCGATCAGAGGGCCGGCTGCCGCCCCGATCCCACCCATGGCCATGATCGCGCCGAACGCACGCGCCCTCGACGCCGTGTCGGTGAACAGCAGCGTGGTCAGGATGTAGACCGGCGGAATCAGCAGCGCCGTACCCACACCCTCCAGAATCGAGTTCCCCAGGATCAGCACGCCCAGCCCCGGCGCGGCCGCACTGAGCACCGCCCCCACCCCGTAGACCACGAGCCCCGCCAGCAGGCAGCGCTTGCGTCCCCACTTGTCGGTCAGCTTCCCACCCGGGATCATCAGCGCGGCCATCACCAGCAGGAAGATCGTGATCGCGACCTGGACACCCTGCACAGTGGTGTCCAGGTCCTCGCTGATGTCGTTGATCATCACGTTCATGTTCGAGCCGGCGAAGCTGCAGATGAACTGCGCCAACGCCAGCGGGGCGAGCACCCGCCGTCCCTCCGCCGGACCTCCCTTGGCTCCCGCCGGTGCCGTTCCCGCCATGCCGCCACCTACCCATCCGCCACGTTTGATGTCCTGAAGAACTGCGGCTTCGTCTGCGAGCAGCGCCAGCGCTGACGGAACGCAACCGCCGCCACGACCGTCGCACGGCCAACCGCCGCGGGGCCGAAGGCGCGCAGCGGTAGCCGTCTTCAATAGACCTTCGTTTTCTGGGCCGGCTCGTCTTCCACGCTTCGCCGCCCTAGCGGAGTTCATCCGCGAACTCATCGGCATCGGCACCAATGAGGGTCTGGCCGCCGCCCGCGCCCGGGGCCGCGTCGGCGGGCGCCCCACCGCCGCCACCGAGGAAGTCATTCGGGCCGCACGCGACCTGCTGCCCGGCCCCGGCCGCTCCATCACCTCGATCGCCAAACTGCTCGGCGTCTCCCTGGGCACCCTCTTTCTTTACCTCAACTACTCACGCCCGTTACCGACCCGCTCACGGATCGCCTGCAGGGTGCCAGCGGTCAGGGAGACGGAGATCCCGCTGGTGGGGCCGTCGCTGGGCGGGGAAATTGGGGTCGTCGTCAGTCATGACACGAGTACGGCATTTCGAATGCTATAGAGCGAGATCCCTGGTCGACGCAGAGCCTGGATGCGGCTCGGCCGTGCGTCAATGGTCGCGCGTAGCGCCCATCACGCACGTAATGCACGTCGAACTTGCGTCCGTTTTGCGCCCTGCATGTCGCTGACCTGCAGTCTTCTTTAACCCGTTTTCGGCTCTACATGTTTCACGATGACGCACCATGTCGAGTGCGTCGCGATCCTTGAGCCTGCGGAAAAGGGCCGCTGACCTGCTGTTTCTCTGAGTGTGCATTATGGGCGTTACGTGCGTTACGGGCGATATCTTGACGCATATCTGACGCACGTGACGCACGTTTGACGCATGGACGGCGTGATATCTGATGGGTTGTCATGCGTGATTGGTGACCGCCGGATGGAGTCCTCAGCCGTGTGGTCGGAGGCGCCCTGAAGTGGTTGGGGCATTGGCTGCCGAGCTGTTGGCTGCCCCTGCCCCATCGGCTTCTCGCTAATGACGTTCCGTGACACTGGGTGGGGTGTCTGGCGCGTGTTGCGTCAGGGGCCGTAGGGACTCCAGCGCCCGAGAAAGGGCCTGAGATCGTCGGCTTGTGGTTCGGGGATGTCGGGCAGCCGGGGCGGTGTGTTCAGCGGGCTGAGATGCTCCACGCGTGCTGCCGCCCAGTCGATCCATGTTTCGCCTTCGGTCCTGGTCTGGCCTGGGGGCATGGTCTCGGCCCGGGTTTCTCTGGCGCCGCCCCCTGGCCGACGCCTTCGCCTGGACCGTCGCCGCCAGCGGACTTGCGGCTCTCCTGCTCTACCGCTACGTCGACGTCGGCGAACTCGGCCCCCTGCCCAGCATGTACGAACCGGCCTGGTTCACTGACAAGAATCTCGTCGTCATCGCCCAAGTGCTCACACTTCTCGCCACCTCAGTGCTCCTTCTCACCCGTGGTCGCCGACGGGGCCATGCCTGACGTCCGGCATACCCGCGTGGCGGGCCCAGAGAATCAACGGAACCTGGAGGGGAAGCCGCGCGTAGGCGACGGCTCTTGCGGTCGTCGAGCGGTGACGCCAGTCGTAGGCCATCTTGACGTTCGCCGGGAACACTCCGGCGAAGAAGAGGGCGGTCGCGTGGGCGCTCGCCCTTCGGGTCGCCGGCAGTGCGAGACCGGCTGCCAGAGCCAGTTCGACCACGCCGCTGGCCGTGGTCCAGGCCCGGGGGCCACCCGGCAGAGAGCGCGGCACGATGGCGTCGAACTGCCGGGGCGCGGCAAAGTGAGCGAGGCCCGCCGAGGCCATCAGACCGGCGAGCAGAAGCGCGGAACGAGCAGGGGACATGGGGTTCCTTCGGTCAAAAGGGCGCCGGGGCAGGCGTCCGGGAAACGTTCAGTGGCTGCGGCGTAGGCGGATCGGGTGACGTTCACCGGCGGACGGGATGAACATGGCGGCGTCCAGCGGTCCTGCCCCCCAGATTGTCTCCGGGGTGGAGGTACAGGGCGGGGAATCCAGACCGAGGGCTTCGGCTGTGCTGCGGGCGGCAAGACTGTGCCAGAGACCCGAGCGGCTGATCATGGCGTGGCGGCCGGCGGGCATGCGGATGCCTCGGACGCGGGCCCCGGCCTCTTCGGCGCGATGGAGGTAGGCCCACGTGTCGGTGGCCGAGGTGATCCGGTCGGCCGGATCATGGAGGGCGATCACGGTGCGGTGCGCCAGGTGGGTGGCCGGCTCATCGGGAGGGCACCAGGGAGCGAGTGCCACGACGCCGCGGACGTGCGGATCGTCGGCGGCGCGCAGCGCGGCCCGGGCGCCCATGGAGTGCCCGAGCAGCACCACGGGCAGAGGGCCGGCCACGTCGGCGAGTTCGGCCAGGGCCCGGCGCGTGTCGTGGACGGGGTCGGCGCGCTCGCCGTTCCAGCCGCGCATCCGGTAGCGGACGTACCCGATGAGGACGTCGGCGTGGCGGGGGTCCTGGCCGAGTACCCGGGCGAAAGCTTTCATCCGCAGGTCGGGCAGGTTGAGGGCAGACGGGGGTGCGAGGGAGTCGGCACGTCCGCCGTGCAGGAGCAGGACCGCACTTGCCGCAGGCAGAAACCTGGGCTCGGGCAGGTGGAGAGCGGGCAAGGCGCTGCTCCGATCGGATCCGCTCATGTCATACGCTCCGGCTTTCCGGGAACGGCTTTGCGGGGTGGCAGGGGGAGGAAGCCGCTGGTGCGCGCGGTGTACGCGGCGTAGCCGGGGCGGTGGACCATGTGCTTCTCCAGGAGGCGCTTGCCGCTGCCGATGGTGAGCAGCAGGGTCATGAGGACCGGGGAGACGAGGACGGCGAGGGCCGGCTGCCAGGCGGTGCAGGCGAGCAGGTACAGGCCCCACCAGACGAGGCTGTCGCCGAAGTAGTTGGGGTGACGTGTCCAGGCCCACAGGCCTTGGTCCATGATCCGTCCCCGGTTGGCGGGGTCCGCCTTGAAGCGGGCCAGTTGATGGTCGCCGACGGTCTCGAAGGCGAGCCCTGTCGCCCACAGCGCGAGACCGCAGTAGGCCAGGGCGTCCAGGGGCGCGGAGCTGTAGGAGGCGGCCTGGACGGGGAGGGAGATCAGCCAGACGAGGGCCGCCTGGCCGAGGTAGACGGTGCGCAGTGCGTAGAGGGTCCGGTTTCCGCGGGCCTTGTCGAGGAGGGCGATGTAGCGGGGGTCCTCGCCGTGTCCGCGGGAGCGGTGGGCGATGTGGGCGGACAGCCGCAGTCCCCACAGGAGGGTCGCGGCGGCGACGAGCAGGCGTCGGCCGTCGTCGCCGTGGCCGGCGGAGAGCAGCCAGGTGACGGCTGCGACGGCGGCGAAGGCGAGTCCCCAGGCGATGTCGACGAGGCGGTGCAGTCCGCGGCGCACGGCGATGCCGAAGGTGGTGAGGAGTGCCGCCCCGGCCGTCGCCGCGGCGGCGGCGAGGTTGACGCCGAGAGCGCCCCAGTCGGTACCGGTCACGCCGGGACCGCCTCGGCGTACCAGGCGGTGGGGGTTGCCGGCATGTCCGAGGCTCCTTCGCGGGTGGGGCGTACGGCGAGGATCTGGTCAACGCCCATGCGGCGTTCGGAGAAGGCGAGCGACGCGCCTGCCAGATAGAGGCGCCAGACTCGGGCGGTGGTCGTTCCGACGAGATCCTCGATGGCGGTCCAGCGCTGTTCGAGGGTGGCGCGCCAGGCGTCGATGGTGGTCGCGTAGTGCTCGCGGAGCGATTCGACGGAGCGGGCCTCCAGACCGGCGGCCTCCAGCACGTCCACGGTGCGGCCGACGGGGCGCATGTGCATGTCGGGTGCGATGTACGTCTCGATGAAGGCGCCTCCGCCGGGTGCGTGGGCGCCGCGGGACATCTGCTGGATCAGAAGCCGGCCCTCGGGGCGCAGCGCATCGTGCAGCTTCGTCGCGAAGGCGGGGTATTCGGCGTCACCGACGTGCTCGCCCATCTCGACGGCGGCCGCGGCGTCGTAGCCGCCGCCGTCGATGTCTCTCCAGTGCCGCAGCTGGACGTCCACGAGGTCGGCCACTCCCTCGCGTGCGGCCCGCGCGGTGACGAACTCGTGCTGGGCGCGGGAGAGGGTGACGGCGGTGACGCGGGCTTTGTGTTCCCGGGCCGCGTGGACGGTGAGGGAGCCCCAGCCGCAGCCGACGTCGAGCAGCCGGTCCCCAGGGCCCAAACCGAGCTTGCGGCAGATCAGGTCGAGTTTGTCGCGCTGCGCGTCGGCCAGTGTGTACGCGGGGTCGTCGGGCCGGGTCCAGTAGGCGCAGGAGTACGCCATCGACTCGTCCAGGAGGAGCGCGTAGAAGTCGTTGGAGAGGTCGTAGTGGTGGCTGATCCCCGCCCGGTCCCGCGAGACGCTGTGCAGACCACCTGTCAGACGGGCCCGCCCGTCGGGGCGCTTCGGAGGCGGACCGACGACACCCAGGCGCACCGCCAGGGCGGTGGCCACGGCCATGCCTGCGGCACCAGGGCGGGCCGTCGGCCGGTCGCGGACGACGCGGCCGGCGTGGGAGAGGGCGTCCGCCAGATCGCCCTCGACGTCCAGGTCGCCGGTGACGTACGCCTCCGCGAGGCCGAGCTCGCCCGGCTGCCACAGCAGGCGGCGCAGAGCCGCGGGCGAGCGCAGGATCACCAGGGGCGCGTCGGCGGGGCCCGTCCGGCTGCCGTCCCAGGCCTGAACGCGCACGGGGAGCGGCCCCGGGAGGAAGTGGCCGAGGAGGTCGGCGAGTCGGTCGGCGGCGGACTTCATCGGGGGGTTCCTTCGGTGAGGAGGAGCTGGCGGACGTCGAGGTAGCGGGAGCGGAATCCGGCTTCCGAGTAGGCGAGGTAGAACTCCCACATGCGCTGGAAGACCGGGTCGAAGCCGAGGCCGGTGACGGCGCCACGGCGGGCGGTGAACCGTTCCCGCCACAGGCGCAGGGTCTCGGCGTAGTGCTCGCCGAAGCCGTCGTCGGCGGCCGTACGCAGTCCGGCGGCGGCGGAGTGCTCGGCGATGGCCTCGCGGGAGGGGATCAGACCGCCGGGGAAGACGTACTTGCTGATGAAGGTGTGGGTGGCGGCGGTGTGCAGCATGTGCTGGTGGCCCATGGTGATGGCCTGCAGGGCGATCCTGCCGCCGGGGGCGAGCGCGCGGCGCAGGGCCGTGAAGTAGCAGGGCCAGTACTCGGCGCCGACCGCCTCGATCATCTCGACGCTGACGACGGCGTCGTACTGCCCTTCCGCGTCGCGGTAGTCGCGCAGCTGGACGTCCACCCGGTCGGCGAGACCGGCGGCCGCGATCCGCTCGCGGGCCAGGGCTGCCTGCTCGGCGGAGAGGGTCAGGGTGGTGACGTGGGCGCCGCGGGCGGCGGCCCGCAGGGCGAGCTCGCCCCAGCCGGTGCCGATCTCCAGCAGTCGGGTGCCCGCGCCCACGTCGGCGAGGTCCAGGAGCCGGTCGATCTTGCGGTGCTGGGCGGCGGCGAGGGACTCGAAGCGGGCGGGAAAGACGCCGAAGATCGCGGAGGAGTAGGTGAGGGTGGGGTCGAGGAACGCGGCGAACAGGTCGTTGGACAGGTCGTAGTGGCGCTGGATGTTGGCACGGGCCCCCTCACGGGTGTTCCGGTCCCAGGCGGGGCGGGCGGACACCCATAGGCCACGCAGTCGGCGCAGCGGAGCGGGGACCAGCTCGTCGACGTGACCGGTGAGCACGGTGAGGACGCCGGCCAGATCGTTGCTGTCCCATTCGCCGGCCATGTAGGACTCGCCGAAGCCGATCAGCCCGTCACGCCCGATGCGCCGGTAAAAGGCATCGGAGTCGTGGAGCGTCAGATGCGGGCCCACCGCCGAAGGACGCGTACCGGCCGGAGGACCGGTCAGGGACAACTTGTCCAGGGCCCGGCTCACCAGGTACCGGGCGACGGCAGTCCGGGCGGGGCCGGCCGAGGGGATCCGGACCACGTCCGGCCAGTGGTCGGCGTCGACGTCCGCACGGCTGAGGGGCGCGGCGGTCGCGGGGCCGCCCGGCGGCGTCTGCTCGGGGACGTCGAGGGTGCGGCCGGCGAGCCGGGAGCGGCTCTCGGAGGTGAGGGCGGGGCGGGTCACGACAGCGTGCCTTTCTGCGGGGCGGAACGGGGACGCGGGTGCACGGGGAGTCCGCGCAGCAGCAGGTGAACGCCGTGGCGGCGGATGCCGGCCGAGACCGCGGCGGTGGACCAGGGTCTGCGCGCGGCCGCGGCCAGCAGCGCGGGCACGGTGGCGGGCCGGCGGCGGCCGCGGACGACCGCGGTGAACGCCCGGCCTCCTTCGTGCTCCAGCTGGACGGTCAGGCCGAGGCGTTCGCCGGGCAGGGGCAGACGCATCCGGTAGCGGCCCTCGACCGCGAAGAACGGCGAGACGTAGAACTCCTTGTCCACCTCCGCCTCACCGGCCTCGTCGGTGCGCAGCAGGTAGCAGTGGCGCTGCCCGTAGGTGTTGTGGACCTCCGCGACCACGCACACCAGGGCGCCGGAGGCGTCGTGGCACCAGTACACGCTGAGGGGGTTGAAGACGTACCCGAAGACGCGGGCGTGCGCGAGCATCACCACCCGCCCGCCTTCCAGGTCGACGCCGTGGGCGGCGAGGTAGCCGTCGAGTCCGGCACGGACGGACCCGGCGGTGCCGGCGAAGTGGTCGCGGGCGTCGAAACGGGCCAGCGGACGCAGCGGACGGGGCAGCACCGGCAACCGGTCCAGATCCACGCACCACAGGTAGGTGCGGTGCCGCAGAGCGTGCCGCAGGGGCGTG
The DNA here is from genome assembly GCF_040680975.1 of Streptomyces sp. NPDC051921. NCBI lineage: Bacteria > Bacillati > Actinomycetota > Actinomycetes > Kitasatosporales > Streptomycetaceae > Streptomyces > Streptomyces sp. NPDC051921. The sequence goes on along the minus strand of NZ_JBFAXU010000005.1, from coordinate 206,934 downwards.
CGGCGGACGTGCGTGATCACGCACTCGTACAGCGCCGGCGCCTCGACCGACGTGAACGCGGCGGTCGTCCCGGTCCTGATCACCAGCTCACCCCCAAGGAGCGGGCCGCCTCCACGCCGGAGCGGCAGCCGTCCTCGTGGAACCCCCAGCCGTGCCAGGCCCCCGCGTACGCGGTCACACCGGTGTGGAGGCGGGGGAGCTCCTTCTGCGCCGCGACCGACGTGGGCGTGTAGACCGGGTGCTCGTAGACCATCCGCTCCACGACCCGGTCCGGGGCGATGCCGGTGTCACCGCCCAGGGTGACCACATAGCCGGAGCCTGCGGGCAGACGCTGAAGGCGCTCCATGTCGTAGCTGACGTGTACGGGTGCGGTGGAGGGCTCGCAGCCGGTCATGCGGTAGTTCCAGCTGGCGCGCGCCTTCGGAGAGCGGGGCAGGAGGGAGGTGTCGGTGTGCAGCACGGTGGGGTTGTGCGAGTACGTGAAGGCGCCCAGGAACCGCTTCTCGTCGGGGGTGGGGTCCGCGAGCATGCGCAGCGCCTGGTCGGGGTGCGTGGCGATGACCACGGCGTCGTACGCGTCGGTGGCGCCGTCGCCGGTGGTGACGAGGGCGCCCCGGCCCGTGCGCCGGACGGCGTCGACCGGGCTGGAGGTGCGGATGCGGTGGACGCGTTTGGCGGCGGCGGTGACGTAGGCGGTCGAACCGCCGGTGACGGTCTTCCACTGCGGGGAACCGGTGATCGACAGCAGACCGTGATGGTGCAGGAAGGCGAACAGGTAGGCGGCCGGGTACGACAGCGCGGTGCGGGCCGGGCAGGACCACACGGCGGCGACGAGCGGCAGGGCGAAGTGGCTGACGAAGTAGGGGGAGAACCCGCCCTCGCGCAGGAAGTCCCCGAAGGTGACACCCGCATGAGTCCCGCGCGCCAGCAGCCGCCGGGCACCCCGGTGGAAGACCGGTACCTCTGCCAGGAGCCGGAGGTACCGCGACCGCAGGGCCGCACGGGAGGCGAACAGTCCCGCAGCGCCCCGGGCGCCCGCGTACTCCAGCCCGCACCCGTCACACCGGACCGACATGCTCATCTCGGCGTCCTGCGTGCCGATCTCCAGCTCCCGGAACAACCTCAGCAGGGTGGGGTAGGTGCGCTCGTTGTGGACGATGAACCCCGAGTCCACGGCGAGTGCCTGACCGCCGGGGCCGGGCAGCTCGCGGGTGTGGGCGTGGCCGCCGAGCCGTCCGTCCGCCTCGTACAGGGTGACCTCGTACGAGGACGCCAGGACGTATGCGGCCGTCAGGCCCGCCACGCCGGCGCCCACGACCGCCACCTTGCGCTGTTCGACCACCATCGCTCCCGCCACTCGCCACGCCGCCCGGCTGCTGCGTTTCACCCGTACTTCGCAGCAGTCGGGCGATCGGATTGGCGTGATGTGTGACCGTGAGGTGGAGGGTCCGGTAGAAGAGGGGTGCCGGTTCAGCCGGTGAGGCCGGCGAGATGCGTGCTCAGCGTGACGGCCGGCGGGTAGCTGGCGCCTATGGCGGTGACGTGCTTCCAGTGCAGGCGGCCGTGGCCGTTGATGATGAACACCGACCGGCGCAGGCCGATCAGGGGTGCGTTGATCCCGAAGGACTTTGCCACCACACGCTCCTCGTCGGACAGCAGGGGCATGCTCAGCCTGCGGTTGCGGGCGAACTTCTCATGGCTGTCGAGCCCTTGCGGGCTGATGCCCCACACGGTGGCTCCGGCGGACTGGAGTTGGTCGAGGCCGTCGGAGTAGGAGCAGAGCTGTGCGGTGCATACCGGTGTGTCGTCGCCGGGGTAGAAGACGAGAACGAGCGGCTTGCCGCGCTGCTCGCACAGGGTGTAGTCGCGGCGGTGGAAGGTTTCGCCGTCCAGATGTCCGCCGGGCAGGCAGAAGTCGCCGACGATGTCCCCGATCTCCGGGATGCTTGCCATGAAGTACCTCGATCGCTGATCGTTGCGGAGCGCCCGGTCAGGCGGGCAGGGCCATCAGCAGCAGCGGCTTGGTGGTGGGCTGGGGGGATCCTCCGTCGGGTTCGAGGGTGAGGCCGACGGCGCCCGCGTCGGCAGGGTTCCCGGCGAGGATGACGGTGCCGTCGTGGTCGATCAGACCGGCCGGGAGCATCGTGCCGTCGTGGTCGAGCCACAGTTGGTAGGTCTTCCCGGCGCCGGGCGCCGGCAGGTTGGCGGCGGTGAAGACGGCCTGGTTCCGCTGCTCGGACGTGACGACGGTGGTCAGGGCCCCGTTGGCGGCCTTGCCGTGCACGGTTTGGGCGTCCGGGGCCGCCAGGACGGCACTGACCGTGTCGAGCTGCTGCTGGGCCTGGCGGGCCTGCTGCTCCAGCTCTTGTTCGTTCTGTGTCTGCCACACCGCGACGCCGCCCAGTGCGACGGCGGCCACAGTGGCGGCCAGCGCCAGGGATACGGCACGGCGGCGCAGGATCCCGCCGAGGACGGGTGCCGCACCGGCGGCGGGGATGCGTGGGGGCAGCTGACGCACGCCGTCGACGGCGGCCATGACCTGTGCTTTGGCTCCGGGAGGCGGCGGCTGGGCGACCGCGGCCGCCAGGCGCGCCGTGGTCGCCTGGAACTCGGCGGCTTCCTGGCGGCATGCCTCGCACGTCTGGAGGTGGGCGTCGAAGTCCTTGCGCTCGTCGTCGTCGAGTGCGCCCAGGGCGTAGGCGGCGGCGAGGGTGTGGGCGTCGGTGGTGTGGTGGTTCATGTGGTCACCCCCATGCAGTCGCGGAGCCGGATGAGCCCGTCGCGCATGCGTGTCTTGATGGTGGGAAGAGGCGTGCGCAGGGCTTCGGCGACTTCACGGTAGGTCAGGCCCTGGTAGTAGGCCAGGGTCACGGCCTGGCGCTGGAGTTCGGTCAGGCCGCGCAGGCAGCGGCGCACCTGTTCGGACTCCAGCCGGGTCTCGACCTGTTCGGCGACCTCGTCGAAGGCGGTGGTGTGTTCGCGGGCGGCCTGGGCGTGCTCGCGGTCGGTGGCGGCCTGGGCGGAGCGGACGCGGTCCACGGCCCGCCGGTGGGCGATGGTCGCTGCCCACGTCTGCACGCTGCCGGCGTCAGGCCGGTAGCGTGCGGCCTGTCGCCACAGGTCGATCATGACCTCCTGGGCGACCTCCTCGGACTGCGCCCGGTCGCGCACCACTTTGAGGACGATGCCGAAGATCAGGGGTGCGAGTGCGTCGTAGAGGGCGGAGAAGGCCTGCTTGTCACCGCGCGCCACCTCGCCCATGGTCTCGGTGAGGTCGCTGGGGGCGGCGCGGCCGTTGCGGCCGGCGCCGAAGGGAAGCGGCTGGTTCACCTGCACCGCTCCGCCCGTGGGGAGAAGGCGTAGGGGCGGCCTGGGCCGGCCGTCGGGGGGCGGGGCGTCCATCGCATGCCGGTCCTTGTGTCGTCGCTCGATCGTGCCGGGCCGCCCGGCGGCGGCCCGGTCGCGAAACCTGTGGGTGCTTCGTTGATTCTTCGTAGCGGACCGGCGGGTGGATGGGTGGTGCTTCGTCACCCGCGCCATCGTCGAGTAACTCGTTCGAGGGAAGGCGGGCGCAGGGGCCAAGCCGGAGGGCGTAGGGCGGCGAAGAGGGTGCGTGAGGTGAGCGGAGCGACGTTCTCTCGCTCTCCTCACCGGCCGCGCGGGTTGCTCGGCCGAGGCACCTTCATGGGAGGTAGTTCACATGGTTCGTGTGCGGAATGGTCTGGCGGTGGCCCTGGCGGCCGGTGCGGTGGTCGTCGGTGGCGCGTCGATGGCATCGGCCGATGCCGGTGCACAGGGCGTGGCCGCCCACTCGCCGGGAGTGGGCTCGGGCAACCTCGTGCAGGTTCCCGTTCACATCCCGGTCAACGCGTGCGGTAACACCGTCAGCGTGATCGGGCTGCTGAACCCGTCCTTCGGCAACACCTGCGTCAACGCCTGATCGAGCACCGTGAGAAGACTCCGGTCCGCCGCCTTCAAGACGGGGTGGCGCGGACCGGTGATCCGCCCGGAAGGCAGTGTGCTCCGAGCGGGTCGGCCGCGGGCGGCTGTCGGCACAGCCGCCTGCGGTACCACGGCCTTTGCGACTGGGCTACCAGGTCAGGACCGCGATGACCTGCTTGCCCCGGTCGGAGCGGCTGACGAAGAGGTCCGCCCCCAGCGCACGAACGATCCTCAGCCCCCGGCCTCCCGTCTCCTTGCGCCGCCCTTCTCGATGGCTCCCGGCCAGGTCCGCCGTCCCGTCGCTGACGGCGATGCCCGCCTGGCCGCGTTCCAGGCTCAAGGTGAGCGCGTAGGGTCCGGCGGCGTGGAGCACCGCGTTGCCGACCAACTCCGAGACGATCAGTACGAGATCATCGGCGACCTCGCGAGGGCAGGCGTCCGCCTCCTGTTCCAGGAGTCGTGCCGCGGCTTGGCGGGCCTGGCGGGCCGCGCGTTCGTCCGAGAGGAGCGGCAGATGCAGCGTGACCGGACATCCGCAGGGAGCAATGGCGGTGTCCATGATGATTCCTCGCTGTGAGCGGTCTTCGTCACCGAAAACGGGTGAAGGGGAACGTCGTGGGGTTGTGATGGTGCCGTGGACTCCGCGCCTGGTTGCCCATCGTCACAGTCCAAGGGTCCGGGAACCCAGTGGCTGATGCTGAGGCCGGCCATGCAGTGCTGCTTTCAGTAACGATTCGTGACGACTGCCGCGATGGATTGCCGGAATCCGGGAAAAGTCCCGAGCCGCCGTCCAGGTGATCTCCAGCGCTCCCTGCCATCCCTGCCCCGCTGCCGCGCCGAAGCGGATGAGGACAGCAATCAGGTGCCGTGCTCCGCTGCCGCCGGCGCCCGCAGCACGCCCCCGGCAGCAGTACAGAGGGATGGCTTCGTGCTGAGGCTCAGCCGTGCAAGGCCGTACGTCGTGTTGCTGTTGTGGCTGATCCTGGCTGTTGCCGCCGGCCCTTATACCGTCCGTCTCGGTGAGGTCGCGCAGGCCGGCGGGGACGTGACGCTGCGGGAGCCGACTGAGTCGGCCCGGTGGAGCGCCTGCTGAACCCCGCGGGGGCGGAGGTCGCGCTGCCGCTGGCCGTGATCTGGACTTCCCGCCCGGAGGGCGAACAGATCACGGCGCGCCAGGAGCAGGCGGCGCGTCAGATCGTCGTCCGCCTGACCGGAACCGCCGGAGCTCCGGTGCTGTCCCAAGACGGCCTCGCCATGACCGCGGTGATCGGCGCCGAACCCGACGGCGGGGCCGCCCGCCTGGCCGCCGTCGCGAAGGCGGCGGCCTCGGTCGGCGGGACGAGCGTGCACCTGGCAGGACCTGCGGCCGCTCAAGCAGACCTCGACGCAGCCTTCTCGCAGACCGACGGCACCCTCCTGGCCCTCGCTCTCGGTGGTGTCCTGTTGATCCTGCTGGCGGTCTACCGCAGCGTGATCATGCCCCTGTTGGTGATCGTGAGTTCTCTCCTGGCCCTCGCGGTGGCCTGCGCCGTTTTGTACGCACTGGCCCGGACGGACTGGCTGTCCATCGACGGCCAGACCCAGGGCATCGTGTTCGTCCTGGTCGTCGGTGCCAGCACCGACTACGCCCTCCTGGCCCGGCGGTGGTGATCGCCATATCGTGCTGCACCGCCGTGTCGCTGACCTTCCTGCCGGCCGTACTGGCACTGTGCGGGCGGCGCGTGCTGCGGCCACGAGCGGGAACACCGGGGGACTGGTGGGCCAGGCCGGCTCGTGCGCTCGAGCACCGGCCGCGCCGTGCCTGGGCCGGCTGCCTCGCCCTCCTCGCCGCCGGAGCGGCTTTGGCGCCGCTGGTCGCCCCGACCGGCGTCCCCCTCCACCAGGCCCTACCGGCCCAGGCCCCCTCGGTTGCCGGGCACACCGTCCTCGTACGCCACTTCCCCGCCGGCACCGCCAGCCCCCTGATCGTCCTCGCCCCTGCCGCCCGGTCGGCCGAGGTCCGCGACCGGATCGCCTCGACACCGGGCGTAGCGGCAACAGCCGCCCTACCAGCCGAGACCGATGGCAGGGCGCAGATCCTGGCGACGCTGTCGGACAGCCCGGACAGCGCCCCCGCCCGGAACACGGTGGCCCGGCTGCGCGGCTCGCTGGCCGGGACCGGGGCACTGGTCGGCGGACAGAGCGCCCAACTCGCCGATCTGCACCAGGCATCGGTGCGTGGCCATCGGCTGATCATGCCTCTGGTGCTGGCCGTGGTGCTGGCCGTCCTGATCGTCCTGCTGCGCTGCCTGCTGCTACCACTGCTGCTGGTCGCCGCCGCCTGGGTCAGCCTGTTCACCGCGTTCGGGGCCTCCGCGCTCCTCTTCCAACTGGTGTTCGGCAGCAGCGTGACGGAGCCCGCCGTGGTGCTGTTCTCCTTCGTCTTCCTCGTCGCGCTGGGGGTCGACTACAACATCTTCCTCGTCCACCGGATCCGCGCCGAAGCGATTAGGCACGGCACCGCGGTGGGGGTCCGCCGGGGGCTGGTGACCACCGGCGGCGTCATCAGCGCCGCCGGCCTCATCCTGGCCGCCACCTTCGCCGCACTGACCGTGATGCCTCTGCTCTACCTCGCCCAGATCGGCTGCATCGTCGCCCTCGGCGTCCTCATCGACACCCCCCTCGTACGCCTCTTCCTCGTCCCCGCCCTCATCCTCGACCTCGGCCCCCGCACCTGGTGGCCCACCCGCCTCCCGGGCGACCGCCGCCCGCCCGCCACAGCCTCCGCTCCGCGCACCCGTACCCCTGGCCGCGCCGCCGCCTCCACACCCACGCTGTAAGGCAACACCGGCAAGGGATTTCACTCTTTCGAGGGTTGGACCAATCCGCCGGGCGGAGGATGCCGAATGCAGCAACGTGAGCAGCTTCCGCAGCAAACTCGTCCGCGCCGCCTTCGGCGCACTGGCCGGACTCCTGGCCGCGTTCACGGCTCTGGCCGTGGCCGAGCTGGTGGCCGGACTGGTGCGGCCCGCGGCGGGGCCGGTGACGGTGGTGGGCGGCGCGGTGATCGACCGGACGCCTGCCGCGGTGAAGGACTTCGCGATCCGCACGTTCGGAGAGAACGACAAAATCGTTCTCCAACTGGGGATCCTCGCGATTCTCGCCCTCATCGCCGTCGGCCTCGGCATCCTGGCCCTGTCGCACCAACGCACCGGCGCCGCCGGGGTGTTGCTGTTCGGGATCGTCGGCGCTGTCGCGGCTCTCAGCCGTCCCGACTCCACCGGCACCGGTGACGTACTGCCCTCGATCGCCGGAGCGCTGGCGGGAGCTGTGGCTCTGTACGTGCTGGCGGTCAAAGCCGCTCCCGTTCACGCCCCGGACGGGCAGCCAGGCACTGGGGGGTGGAGCAGGCGAGGGTTCCTCGCCGCGGCCGGTGTGACCGCCGTCGCCGCTACCTCGGCAGGTGCGCTGGGCCGGTACTTCACCGGCCGGCAAGGCCAGGGCGCCGTCGCCTCCCGGGAGAACCTGGTGCTTCCCAAGCCGGCCTCCCCGGCCCCCGCGGTCCCGGCCGGGGTTCAGCTGAAGGTGCCCGGCATCACGGCCTTCACCACCCCCAACTCCGACTTCTACCGCGTCGACACCGCCCTGACCGTTCCCAAGGTCGACGCCGGAACCTGGCGGCTGCGCATCCACGGCAAGGGGGTCACCCGTCCCCTCACCTACACCCTCGACCAGCTCTTGGCGCGCCCCCTCATCGAACGTGACATCACCCTGACCTGCGTCTCGAACGAGGTCGGCGGCCCCTACGTCGGTTCCGCCCGCTGGCTCGGCGTCCCTCTCGCCGACCTTCTGAAGGAGGCCGGCGTGATCCCTCCGTCGCGGGGAGGGAAAGCCGATCAGCTGGTGGCTCGCTCCGTGGACGGCATGACCCTCGGCTCCCCGGTGGAGGACGTGTTGGACGGCCGCGACGCGATGCTCGCGGTCGGTATGAACGGCGAGCCGCTCCCCTTCGACCACGGCTTCCCCGTCCGCATGCTCGTCCCCGGCCTGTACGGCTACGTCTCGGCCTGCAAGTGGATCGAGGACATCGAACTCACCACCTTCGACGCCTACGACCCGTACTGGGTCAAGCGCAAGTGGGCCCGCAAGGCGCCGATCAAGACCCAGGCGCGCATCGACACCCCCCAACCCTTCGCCCGCCCCACGGCCGGAACGGTCACCGTCGCCGGCGTCGCCTGGGCGCAGCACCGCGGCATCACCCGCGTCCAGATCCGCGTCGACGACGGGCCCTGGCAGGACGCCGACCTCGCCGCACAGGCAGGCGTCGACACCTGGCGCCAGTGGTCCTACCGCTGGAACGCCACCCCCGGCGGACACAACATCACCGTCCGCGCCACCGACGGCACCGGCCAGGTCCAGACCGAACAGCGCACCCGCACCATCCCCGACGGAGCGAGCGGCTGGCACAGCGTCTTCGTCACCGTCCTCTAGACCACCCGGACGCCTCAAGGCACTCACCGGGCAGCACGACCAACCCCCTCGATACCCAGAGAAAGTCCCAAGGAGCAACTGGTCATGAACAGCATGAAGATCCGCCGTACCGCGATCGCCGTCGTCGCCGCAGCCGCGCTGCCCTTCTCCCTGGCCGCGTGCTCCGACTCCGGCAGCGACACCAAGGCCGCCCCCAGTGCGGGTGCCGAGGACGCCGCGAAGACGACGGAGGCGAGCACCCCCTCCGAGGCGCCGATGACCGACGACCAGCCCTTCGGCCCCGCCTGTGCCGGGGTGCCGAAGGAGGGCGCGGGCTCCTTCGACGGCATGGCCAAGGACCCCGTGGCCACCGCCGCGTCGAACAACCCGGCCCTGTCCACCCTCGTGACCGCCGTCAAGCAGGCCGGACTCGTCGACACCCTCAACAACGCCGAGAACATCACGGTCTTCGCCCCGACCAACGACGCCTTCGCCAAGATCCCGAAGGCCGACCTCGACAAGGTCCTCGCCGACAAGGCCACCCTCACCAAGATCCTCACCTACCACGTCGTCGGCCAGAAGCTGACGCCGAAGCAGCTGGAGAACGGCTCCTTCGAGACCCTCCAGAAGGGCATGATCACCACCACCGGCTCCGGCGAGTCCTACAAGGTCAACGACACCGCCAACGTGGTCTGCGGCAACGTGAAGACCGCCAACGCCAACGTCTACATCATCGACACCGTCCTCATGCCCAAGTAGGCCAGCGCGCACGGTCCGCAAGCAACGGTGGCCCCGCACTCGCCCCCCATCGGGAGGATGCGGGGCCACCGGCATGATCTCTGGGCCGGCAGCCCGACCACGAGCCTGGGCTCGGCAGGGTGCCGCGCCCAGGCCGGCTGCGGTCGGGGTCTACTTCTGGTTGATGGGCAGGGCCAGGTCGGTGACCTGGTACCTGGCCGGGAAGGCTCCCTTGCTGGTGGCCTTGCCGGTCAGCACGTCGACCGCGTAGAGACGGTAGGACCCACCGTTGCCGATGGCCGCGAAGCCGTGGTTCGTACCGGCGGCCGGGTTGGAGTAGATGTCGAATCCGGCGTCCAGGGCGGCGTCCACACCGAGGTTGCCGGTGGGGGCCAGGGTGCCGGCGTTGGCCGGGGACTGCAGGGAGATGCGGTCGGCCATCGTGTCCAGGTCGAACAGCGTCGTCGCGGTCGCCGCGTTCAGATCGTTGTTGGTGTAGGCGGCTCCGGTCACTCCCATGGCGGTCGACGGCGGCATGGTCGGGTTCGTCAGGGTGCCGTCGACGGTGGTCGTCAGCGGGGCGGCCGCGTCGTCGATGTTGTGCCGCAGGTTCTGGCCGGTGTTGGAGATGACCCGCAGCCGGTTGGCGGCGGGGTTGAAGTCCACGCCGAACGCCGCGCCGGCCAGGGCCACGGTCAGCTGGGAGACCTTCATGGCCTTGGCATTGGTGGTGTTCAGGGTGTAGATGCCGCCCTTGTCGCCGACGCCGTACAGCTTCTCGTTCTGGACGCGGAAGTCGATCCCGACGAGCTTGGTGTCCCCGGCCAGCCCCGAGACCTTGCCCAGCGACCAGGTCTTGGAGGGCTTGTGGACGTCGAACTCGACGAGGCGCTGGTCGCCGGTCAGGCCGATGGCGTGCAGGGCCTTGTGGTCGTGGGCGGGCGGTGTCTTCGAAGCCGTGTCGGACACCGCCAGCGCGGGTGCCGCGCACAGGGCGGCCAGGACGACTGCGGAAGCCGCGGTCACGGTCCGGTTGCGCATGATCACTCCTTCATCGGAGCTTGGGCCCAGGTGGCCCAGGTCTCGTGGTGAATTCGCCGCCGGCGTAGCAGGGGATGGGCGCCAGGGACGGACGCCACCCGCACGGCCCAAGGGCACTGCCTCGGGCTGCGCCATCCGGGTGGGACCGGCCGCGCGCCGGTCCACCGACGGGAGGATGCGACGCTGCCGGTGGTGACGGTGTGGTCGTGGCTAGAGACGAGAAATGGCGGCCCACTGACTGTGCGGGACTTGAGATCTGCTGTCATGGGACCGAGGTGCGCGGGCTGCGGCTGCTGGGCTGGCAGGAGGCCTTGCCCCGCTCTCTTGCAGCCGTCCTGGACACCCGGCCCGCGCAGGCCGCGCGTCGGTCCGAGGGAACGAAGAGTCCGGTCGCCACAGACTCTGTCCGGTCCTGGATGTGCGAGAAGCGGTTCCTCGGCGCCACGCCGCCGGCGAGCCGGTGACAGCGATCGACCCGCGTACACGGCGGCTGCCACGCCGTGCGAGCACCCTCACTCCCTCGCCCTATGGACCCAGAGATCATCCATGCGGCAACGGCAACTGAACAGACACACTCACCACCAACGCTGCACTGTTGCAACTGAGTTGCAACAAGCGGTTGTTGGCTCATTCGGGCTAAGAGCGGAACTGCGTGTCGCGCCCGCCTCGAAGCCGGGACAAGAAATCCTCTGACCTGCACAATTGTCGCTCCTCGCGGACCCGGGCACGTCGGCGGCGGGCGGCGGGCAGGCGCGCGGCGATGTCAGGGCGTGGTTTCCTTCGCCCTGCGCAGCCCTGCGCGATGGTGTGTCCGGACCTGGTCAGTCCCCGTTGCCTTTCCTGACCCTGCCCGGACAGTGCGAACTCCCCCGTTCGCCGCGGTGCCGACCGCCACCCGACAAGCCCCCTAGCGACACCGACGCCCGCCCTATCAGGCCGGGCTTGGTACGCACCTTGCTGGGAAGGAAGCACCTCTTCGTGAAGGCAACCTCCACGGCGTCCGGCCGACGCCGGATGCTGGACCACTCCCTGCTCGTCCTCGGCTCCGGCGCCCTCGCGACCGCCATGGCCGTCCTCACCCTCGGCCCCGGCGTCAGCTCCGCCTCCAGCCACCGTGAGGCCCCGCTGATCGCCGGTGATCCCCGCGCCGACAACACCGACGTGTACGCGTTCACCAGCCCCGACAAGTCCGACACCGTGACCCTGGTGGCGAACTGGATCCCGTTCGAGGAGCCCAACGGCGGGCCGAACTTCTACGCCTTCGGCGAGGACCTCCGCTACAACATCAAGATCGACAACACGGGTGACGGCAACGCCGACGTCACCTACACCTGGCGGTTCAAGAACCAGATCCGCGACGACGCTAACCAGTTCCTCTACAACACCGGCCAGGTGACCACCCTCGACGACCCGGACCTGAACTTCCGGCAGGTCTACGACCTCATCGAGACCCGCGGCAAGACGAGCAGGACCCTGCTGTCCAACGTGCCCGCCGCCCCGTCGCGCGTCGGCCCCGCCTCGATGCCGAACTACGCCTCCCTGCGCGCCCAGGCCGTGCGCGGTCTGCCGGGTGGCGGGAAGGCGTTCGCCGGGCAGGCCGAGGACCCGTTCTTCGCCGACCTGCGGGTCTTCGACCTCCTCTACGGCGGGAACCTGTCCGAGCGCGGCCAGGACACCCTGGCCGGCTACAACGTCAACTCCGTCGCCCTGCAGATCCCCAAGAAGTACCTGGCGCTGAACTACACCCCGTCGCGGAACCCGGTCGTGGGCATCTGGTCGACCACCGACCGCAAGGGCGTACAGGTCTCCGACTCGCGTACCGGGCACGGCGACAAGTGGAAGCAGGTCTCCCGCCTGGGCAACCCGCTGGTCAACGAGGTCGTCGTCCCGCTGAAGTACAAGGACGCCTTCAACACCCTCAACCCCGACCAGGACCGCACCGTCCAGCCGGTCGTCGACAAGGTCCTCGACCCGATCCTGCCCAAGCTGATCCAGCAGGTCTACGGCGTCCCCGCCCCGCCCGCCCCGCGCAACGACCTGTTCGAGATCTACCTCACCGGCATCTGCAAGGCGTGCGGTCCGATCCAGGCCGACCTCAACGCCCACCGCCTCAACCGCGACGCCAATCTCCGCAAGATCGTGCCCGCCGAGGAACTGCGCCTCAACATGGCCGTACCGCCGGCCTCGAACCCGAACCGGTACGGCGTCCTCGCCGGCGACCTCGCCGGGTTCCCCAACGGACGCCGTCTGACCGACGACGTCATCGACATCTCCCTGCAGGCCGTCGAAGGCGCCGCCCAGACCGGACAGCTCATCCCCGCCCTTGCCGACGGCGACAAGGTGAACGCCAACGAGGTCCCCTTCGGCGCGTCCTTCCCCTACCTGGCCCTGCCCCACACCAAGTCCGTCAACAGCGGACCCGCTGGCATGGCCATGAGCAAGGAGAAGTCTGCGGCCTCCCTGGGCGGCGTGGGAGCCGTCCTGCTCGCGGCGGCCGGATGGCGGATGCGCCGCCGCAACCGCGCCTGATGTGACGCCACCGCACCATAAAGGCTCCCGGGGCCGGACCACGCCCGGTCCGGCCCCGGGAGCGCGTCACTCACGCAGGAAAGACACCCTCCGATGACCCCTGACCCGCCCACGCCCGCCCGCGGCCGACACCGACTGACGAAAGTCGCCGTCACCCTCGCCTTGGGAACCGCGATGTTCGCTGCCGGAGCCGTACTCATCCAACCCGCCGTCCCTGGCACATCCCCTTCCCCCGCCTCCGCACCTCCCGGCGCAGCCGCCCGGCCCGCGGCCCCGGCCGCGGCGCTCACCGCTCGCCTGGAGCGCCTGCCGGGCGACTGGAACACCTGGACGGCCCTCGGGATGGCCCGCATCGAGCAGGCCCGCACTACCGCAGACCCCGCCCTTTATGCCGCGGCCGAGAAGGCCCTGCGCCGCTCCCTCTCCTTGCAGCCTGACGGCAACAGCGGCGCCGAGACCGGCATGGCCGCGCTCGCTGCCGCCCGCCACGAGTTCACCGCCGCCCGCACCTGGGCCGACAAGGCCATCACCAGCGACCCCTACAACCCGGCCGCGTACGGGGTCCTGGCCGACGCCCACACCCAGCTCGGCCACTACCGCGACGCCGAGCGGACCGTACAGAGGATGAACGACCTGCGCCCCGACGCAGCCTCCCTGGCTCGCGCCTCCTATGTGTTCGAGCTGCGCGGCAGCACCGGGCGGGCGGCGGAACTGATGCGGCGTTCCCTGACCGCGGCCACCACCGACAGCGAGCGCGCCTTCGCCCACGCCTGCCTGTCCGGCCTCGCACTCGAGGACGGCAACGCGCGCCAGGCGCTCAGCGAAGCCGAACAAGGGCTGCGAAAAGCACCGGCCGACCCCGCGCTCCTCGATGCCCGAGCACGCGCCCGCGCCGCCCTCGGCCAGACGAAACAGGCACGCGCCGACTGGCAGCACGCGACGGACATCGCACCCCTGCCGCACCTCCTGCTCGCCCTCGGCGAGACACACCAGGCTCTCGGACACAACACACAAGCCGAAGCCTCGTACGCCCTGCTCAGGGCCCAGGACACCCTGCGTACCTCCGCCGGCGGCTCGCCGGACACCGACGCCATCCTCTTCGAAGCCGACCACGGCAGCCCCGTGCGCGCCGTGGTCCTGGCCGAGCAGGCCCTGCGTACAAGGCCGTTCGTCGCCATGCACGACGCCTACGCGTGGGCCCTGCACCGCGCCGGACGCAACGAGGAGGCCCTCGCACACGCCGACCAGGCCCTCGCGCTCGGTACCCGGAACGCCCTGTGGCACTACCACCGGGCCGCGATCCACCACGCCCTGGGCAACAAGCAGGCCGCCACCGCCGATCTACGGTCGGCACTCGGTCAGGCTCCCGCACTCAACCCGCTGCACGCCGCCCAGGCGCGTGCCCTGTCCAAGCGAATCGGCACCCAACCATGACCCCAGCACACCGAACCGCCGCCACAGCCGCCGCCCTGCTCACCGCCGCCTGCAGCCTGACCACCCCCGCCGCCGCAGCCACGCCGGCCCACCCCCTGGGCAACTTCACCGTCAACTACCACACCGGCCTCGTCCTGCACCCAGACCGCATCGACGCCACCGTCATCGTCGACCGCGCCGAAATCGCCGCCCTCCAAGAACGCCCCCGCATCGACACCGACCACAACAACACCCTCACCAACGCTGAAAGCACCCGGTACGCCCGCACCACCTGCACGGCACTGGCCGGCCAGCTCACCCTGGGCACTCCCGCAGGCCCCGCCCGATGGAACTCCAGGGCCGCGCAGCTCACCTGGGAACCCGGCGAAGCAGGACTCAAGACCAGCCGACTCACCTGTACCTACACCGCTCCCGCCCCACTGGAGCGCGGCGGCGCCATCAACGTCGAGACTCACTACGACACCACCCGCATCGGATGGCGGGAGATCACCGCCAAGGGCATCGGACTGCGCATCACCGGAACCGATCTCCCCGCCACCTCACCCACACAGGAACTCCGCCGCTACCCGCCGGATCCCCTCGCCACAGCACTGGACCAGCGCACCGCCGAACTGCACACCACCCCCGCCGACGGCACCACCAACACCCCCACACCTGCAGCCGGCCCAACAGGGACGACCGCCGACCGGATCGCGAACTGGTTCGACACCCTCGTCTCCCGGCACGAACTCACCCTCCCCGTCGGCCTCCTCGCCCTCCTCCTCGCCATCGTCCTGGGGGCCTCCCACGCCCTCCTGCCCGGCCACGGCAAGACGATCATGGCCGCCTACCTCGCCGGACGCCGCGGAACCCGGCGCGACGCCGTCACCGTCGGCGCGACCGTCACCCTCACCCACACCGCAGGCGTCCTGATCCTCGGCCTCGCCCTCCCCACCGCCACCCACCTCGCAGGCGAAACCATCCTGGCCTGGCTCGGCCTGACCAGCGGACTCATCGTCACCGCCATCGGCCTGTGGCTTCTGACACGAGCCCTCCGCAACCAACCCGCCCACGGCCACCACCACCATCACCCCCACGGACACAGCCACCATCACCACGGGCACAGCCACTCTCACGAGCACGGACACGGGGCAGGCCACCATCCGGCTTCTTCGACAGCGACCCGTGCCGGCGTGCCTGAATCCGCTGCGGCCGTCACACGCACCCTCACCGTGCCAGCCCCGACACCTGCCTCTCACAGGACGCACCAGCATGTGCCATCCGAGCACACACATGCTTCTCGCCCTGCCGGGAAGGCGGGTCTGATCGGCATGGGCATCGCCGGCGGCCTCGTGCCCAGCCCCTCCGCCCTCGTCGTCCTCCTCGGAGCCGTCGCACTCGGCCGCACCGCCTTCGGTATCCTCCTCGTCCTCGCCTACGGCCTCGGCATGGCGGCCACCCTCACCCTCGCCGGACTGCTCCTCCTCCACGTCAAACACCGCATCAAGGAGGCTGGCGACCACCCCCGGCTGCGTCGGCTCGTAGACACCGCCTCACGCATCGGACCGGTGGCCACCTCCACCCTGGTCGTCGTCGTAGGGCTCGGGCTGGCCGCACGAGCTCTGGCCCCCTGAGGCCGTCCCTGTTCCACCGCGCTCCATGTACTGCAGAGAAGGCCCGTACGCCCCGGCGGCGACGCCCGCACCTGTCACCGACTGCACCCCGTGTCGCGGGGGAGCGGCTCAGCGCCTGTCGCTATACGGCGGCCAGCTCAGGGCCTGGAGCGGCAGCCTGAGCGCATGATCTGAGAGAGGTTGTGAACGCGATCTACTACGTCAACCGCAGCCGGATCCCGCGCCGCTCTGGAGAGATCGGTCCTGGGACCGATACGTTGTCTCCTTGGGCGTGTGGTACCTCGGGTGTGAGTGATGTTCGGTACTGGCTGCTTGCGGTGAGGGTCTCCGAGATCGGGCGGCCCCCGTGCGATGTCGACCGGTTCAACGATTTCGATGTAACGCGTTGTAGCCCGAGAAGTGTCAGTCGTGCCAGGGGAAGCCAGTCTGCGTCCGTTCCGAGCCGCAGCTCGAACGCCAGAGACCGCACGTGCGCGGCGGCCCTGACCGAGACGGGGCTTTTCTTCGGAGCGAGGAGCCCCACCGCGCGTGGCTTTCCGAGGTCATCGGCGTGAATGGGCCGTCAGCGAGCCGGCCGAGTGCGACCGGACGCACTCCCCGGGCGGACCGGGCCTTCCACGTCGGCACGGGCCCGACCGACCGCCCGAGGCGCAGGCTTTGGCCGTACGCCTTCGTCGAGGCTAGGGTGTGCCGCCGTACTCGGCGGATCGCTCCCCTGAAGAAGGTGGGAATGGGGCTCAAGGACGCAGACCACGCGGGGCTGGTTGTCGCGGCGCAGGCCGGTGACGATCGGGCGCGCGAGGAGCTGATCGCCGCATACCTGCCGTTGGTCTACAACATCGTCGGGCGAGCGCTGGACGGACATGCCGATGTCGACGACGTCGTCCAGGAAACCCTGTTCCGCTTGGTGCGCGACCTGCCTGCCCTGCGTGCCCCGGAGAGCTTCCGGTCCTGGCTGGTGTCGATCACGCTCCGCCAGATCAACACCCACTGGCACCGGCAACGCGCCTTCGCCGAACGGACCACGGTCATCGACGAGGCACACCAGATACCGGACGCGGGCGCCGAGCCTGTGGACGTGACGATCCTGCGGCTGCACGTGTCGGACGAGCGGCGCCGGGTCGTCGAAGCCGGCCGGTGGCTCGATCCGGACCATCGGGTGCTGCTGTCGCTGTGGTGGCAGGAATGCGCCGGCCTGCTCAGCCGGGAGGACATGGCCGCCGCGACGGGGCTCACGGTCGCGCACGTCGGAGTGCGCCTCCAACGCATGCGGGAGCAGCTGGAACTGTGCCGGACGATCGTCGCCGCGCTGGAGGCCGACCCGCGCTGTCCGCAGCTGGGCGAGACCGTCGTCGCATGGGACGGTCACCGCGCATCGGTGTGGCGCAAGCGGATCGCGCGGCACACACGTGACTGCCGGGTCTGCATGGCGTCGTCTGCGGAACGGGTTCCGGCCGAACTGCTGCCCCTCGGCCTCACGACGCTGGCCGTCCCGACCGCACTGATCGCCGCGCTGGCCGCCAAGGGCTTGCTGTCGGCTACGGCAGCGAGCGCCGCCGGGCTGGCCGCGGCCCCCGTCGCCGTCGGCACGGCGACGGGGGGAGGCGGTCTGCACGGCGCGCTGATCGGCAAACTCCAGGCGCTGACCGCTCATCCGCTGGTGAGCCTCGCGACCGGCGCGGTGCTCATCGCCGGGACCGCCACCTATGCGACCTGGCCCGAACCGGCGCCTCGTTCACCCGGCGTCACCGCCGCTCCCACGGTCGGCACTCCCACGCCCCTTCCCTCGCGCACCACCACCTCGGCGGGACCGTCCCCGACGAGTCCGTCCCCGGTGAGCCCGCCCTCGACCGCCCCGTCCGCCGTCGCGGGCACCGTTCCACTGGGCGCACGGTCGCTGGAGTCCGCGGACAGTCCCGGCCAGTTCGTCACGTACACGGGCGACTTCGCGGCGCTCGGCAGCGTCGCCGCGTCCAGCAGCGCGCAGGCAGGTCAGCGGGTCACCTTCACGGTCGTCGGGGGACTGGCCGACACGCGGTGCGTCACCTTCCGCGCCGCAGACGGCCGGTATCTTCGCCACCACTACCTGCGGCTGCGGCTGAGCACCGACGACGGCAGCGCACTCTTCCGTGAAGACGCCACCTTCTGTCCCCGTCCCGGGGCGGTCGCCGGGTCCGTGACCCTGCACGCGCACAACTATCCGGGATCAGTCCTCCGCCACCGCGACGGCGGTATCTGGCTCGACGGCTCCGACGGCACGCGGGCCTTCGCGGGCCAGGCTTCCTTCATCGTGCGCAGCCCCGGGGCCTGAGCAACCGCTCCTCGGGCGGTCCCGACCGAGTCGCACAGTCGCAGCTGGTGCTCCTGCAGTCTGATCGCCCACGCTTCCTGCCCGACGCCGTGACCTGCGTTCACCGCGGATCAGCGCGGCGCCCCTCTTCCACGGGCGCGACCAGGCCACGGCGTCCGGCATAACGCTTTCTCCCTGCGAGATGCCTCACTGGGCAATCCTGCGGACGGCGCGACTTTTCCGTTACGAGACCGCGAGCTCGGAAGCCTCCACTTCAGGGGTGTCCTTCCCGCCGCCCGTCACGACGTGCCGGCGCGGCAGGATCCCGACTTCCCCCACTGACGTATCCCCTGAAGAAAGCCCCTCACATGACGCACCACACCCACGAACCCACGGCGACCGGTACGCAGAGCCCGCGAGGAGAATCATGAAGGGCCTGCATCGGCTCCGCCGGCGACGCCGGACATGGGCGACAGGGCTGTCGGCCACGGCGCTGGTGGCCGGCGTCGTGACGCTCCTTCCCCACTCCGCCGGAGCTGCGGGCCTGGGCACCCAGGCCGCCCCCTCGGGCAGGTACTTCGGCACGGCCGTGGCCGCCGGCAGGCTCGGCGACCCCGCGTACACCGCGATCGCGGACCGGGAGTTCAACATGATCACCCCGGAGAACGAGATGAAGTGGGACGCCATCGAACCGTCCCGCGGCAATTTCAACTTCGGCCCCGCAGACCGGATCGTCGATCGTGCCCTGGCACACGGCCAGCGCCTGCGCGGCCACACCACGGTCTGGCACTCGCAGCTCCCCTCCTGGGTCGGCTCCATCCGCGACGCGAGCACATTGCGCGGCGTGATGAACCACCACATCACCACCGAGATGACCCACTACAAGGGCAAGATCTACGCCTGGGACGTGGTCAACGAGGCGTTCGCCGACGGCGGCAGCGGCCGACTCCGCGACTCGGTCTTCCAGAAGGTGCTCGGCGACGGCTTCGTCGAGGAGGCGTTCCGCACCGCCCGCGCGGCCGACTCCGCGGCCAAGCTCTGCTACAACGACTACAACATCGAGAACTGGTCGGACGCCAAGACCCAGGGCGTCTACCGCATGGTCAAGGACTTCAAGTCCCGCGGCGTTCCCATCGACTGCGTCGGGTTCCAGAGCCACTTCGGGACGGGCGGCCCGCCGGCGAGCTTCAAGACCACCCTGGCCGCCTTCGCCGCCCTGGGCGTCGACGTCCAGATCACCGAGCTGGACATCGCCCAGGCATCACCCACCCACTACGCGAACGCGGTCAGCACCTGCCTGTCCGTGGCCCGGTGCACCGGCATCACGGTGTGGGGCGTCCGTGACAGCGACTCCTGGCGCAGCGGCGAGAGCCCGCTGCTGTTCGACGGCGGCGGCAAGCCCAAGCCCGCGTACACCGCCGTCATGAACGCTCTCCACTCCGGCTCCGGTGGCACTCCGGGCAAGCCGACCGACGGTACCGGGGAGATCAAGGGCATGGCCTCCGGCCGCTGTGTCGACCTCCCAGGCTCCACCACCGCCAACGGCACCCGCGCGCAACTGTGGGACTGCGGTGGACAGGCGGGGCAGCGCTGGACCTACACCGCCGCCAAGCAGCTGAAGGGGCACGGCGACAAGTGCCTGGACGCCAAGGGCAAGGGCACCACCAACGGCACCTCGGTGATCGTCTGGGACTGCAACGGCGGCGCCAACCAGCAGTGGAACGTCAACACCGACGGCTCGATCACCGGCGTCCAGTCCGGGCTGTGCCTCGACGCCGTCGGCGCCGCCACCGCGAACGGCACCACGATCCAGCTGTACGCCTGCGCGTCCGTCACCAACCAGAAGTGGACCTGGACCGCCCCGTCCGGGACGGGCGGCGGCACGTGTGATCTCCCGACGACGTACAAGTGGCGTTCGACGGGTGCCCTCGCCCAGCCGTCGAACGGATGGGCCGCGGTGAAGGACTTCACCCACGTGATGCACGGCGGCAGGCATCTGGTCTACGCGTCGAGCGCGTCGGGAACCTCGTACGGCTCGATGGCGTTCCGCCCCTTCACGAACTGGTCCGACATGGCGTCGGCCAGCCAGACGAAGATGAGCCAGAACGCGGTGGCGCCCACCCTGTTCTACTTCGCGCCCAAGAAGATCTGGGTGCTGGCGTACCAGTGGGGTGCCGCGCCCTTCAGCTACCGCACGTCGAGCGACCCCACCAACCCCAACGGCTGGTCCGCGCCGCAGCCGCTGTTCACCGGCAGCATCCCCCGCACCGAATCCGGCACCGGACCGATCGACCAGACCCTGATCGCAGACGACAAGAACATGTACCTGTTCTTCGCCGGTGACAACGGCAGGATCTACCGGGCGAGCATGCCGATCGGGAACTTCCCGGGCAACTTCGGCTCGTCGTACACGACGGCCATGAGCGACACGGCGAAGAACCTCTTCGAGGCGCCGCAGGTCTACAAGGTCCAGGGCCGGAACCAGTACCTCATGATCGTCGAGGCCCGGGGTGCGAACGAGCGCCGCTACTTCCGCTCGTTCACGGCCTCCAGCCTGAGCGGTGCGTGGACCCCGCAGGCCGGCAGCGAAGGCAACCCCTTCGCGGGCAAGGCCAACAGCGGTGCCACCTGGACCGACGACATCAGCCACGGTGACCTGATCCGTACCAACCCCGACCAGACGATGACCATCGACCCCTGCGACCTCCAGTTCCTGTACCAGGGCAAGTCCCCCACCGCGGGCGGACCCTACGACCAACTGCCGTACCGGCCGGGTGTCCTCACCCTGCAGCGCTGACCTGCCCTGACCACGGTTGCACAAGGAGAAACACCCCCCATGAACAACCCCACCAACGCCGGGCGCCGCGGACGTCACCGCCGTCGCAGGACCGCCACCGCTCTGCTGCTCGGTGTGCCCGCCACCGTCGTGCCGTACCTCCTGTTCGTGCAGGACGACTCGCAGGCCGCGACGATCGACGACAGCGCCTACTACAAGCTGGTCTCGGTGCGCAGCGGCAAGGTGCTGGACGTCAACGCCTTCTCCACCGCCGACGGCACCCGCATCCAGCAGTGGACCGACCAGAACACCGCCAACCAGCAGTGGCGGCTGAGGTCCACCGGCGACGGCTACTACGAGCTGGTGAACCGCAACAGCGGCAAAGTGCTCGGCATAGCGGGCGACTCGACCGCGCAGGCGGCCGCCGCCGAGCAGCAGACCGACAGCTCCTCCGCCTCCCAGGAGTGGCGGATCGACACGGTGAGCGGTTCCGACGCCGTCACCTTCACCTCCCGCCGGAGCGGCCAGGTCCTGGACGTCTCCGGAGGCTCGACGGCCGACGGCGCTGCGGTCATCCAGTACGGCGGCCATGGCAGCACCAACCAGCAGTGGAAGCTGATGAGGACTGCCGAGGCCCCGGCCACCGGGACCGGACCGTACGCGTGGAAGAACGCCCAGGTGGTGGGCGGGGGTTACGTCACCGGGCTGGTGTTCAACCCCCGGGAGAGGGGGCTGCTGTACGCGCGTACCGACATGGGCGGCGCCTACCGCTGGGACGCCGCTGCCGAGCAGTGGATCCCGCTGACCGACTGGCTCGGCGAGAAGGACTGGAACCTGCTGGGCATCGACGCGCTGGCCACCGACCCCGTCGCCCCCGACCGGCTCTACCTCGCGACCGGCACCTACACCAACGAGTGGGCCGGCAACGGCGCGATCCTGCGCTCCACCGACCGTGGCCGCACCTTCCAGCGCACCGATCTGCCGTTCAAACTGGGCGGCAACGAGGACGGCCGCGGGGCCGGTGAGCGGCTGGTGATCGACCCCTCGGACAACCGCACCCTGCTCCTCGGCACCCGTAAGAACGGCCTGTGGCGCAGCACGGACAGTGGTGCGACGTGGCGGCAGGTCTCCTCGTTCCCCGTCAAGGACGGTGCGGGCAGTGGTGCGGGCATCTCCTTCGTGACGTACGGCCCGGCCGGCAGCAGGACGGTCTATGTCGGCGTCGCGGACAAGTCCACCTCCCTGTACCGCTCCACCGACGGCGGCAGCACCTGGCAGGCCGTACCCGGGCAGCCCACTGGCCGGCTGCCGCAGCACGGCGTGGTATCCGGTGACGGCTCGCTGTACCTGACGTACACCAACGCCCTCGGACCCAACGGCGTGACGGCGGGCTCGGTCTGGAAGCACACGCCGTCCGGCGGGACGTGGAAGGACATCACCCCGTCCCGCGGCTCGTACGGGTTCTCCGGCCTGGCCGTCGACCCGAGCAAGCCGTCCACGGTGATGGTCACCACCCTCGACCGCTGGTGGCCCGAGGACGAGATCTACCGCACCACCGACGGCGGCACGACCTGGAAGGCACTGGCGGACACGTCGGTGCGGGACGCCTCCGCCGCTCCCTACGTCGGCACCCACACCGGGCACTGGATGACCGCCCTGGCCATCGACCCCTTCGACTCCGGGCACGTGCTGTACGGCACCGGCAACGGCATCTGGCGCAGCAAGGACGCCGACGCCACCGACAGCGGTGGCACCAGCCACTGGACCGCGGGGGCGCGGGGCCTTGAGGAGACCGCGCTGATGGACGCGATCGCCCCGCCCGGCGGTGCCGCTGTCGTCACCGCCATGGGCGACCAAGGCGGTTTCCGCCACGACGACCTGAACAAGGTCCCGGCCGGGCGGCTGAGCAATCCGTTGATGACCAACAGCACGGACATCGACTTCGCCCAGTCCACGCCCTCGATGATGGTTCGCGTCGGCCGCGGCGGCGCGCAGGACGGCGCCTACTCCACCGACGGCGGCACCAGCTGGAACGGCTTCGAGGCCGAGCCGGTGGCCGGTGCCCAGGACGGCCGTGTCGCGCTCGCGTCGGACGGTTCGACCATCGTCTGGACCCAGGCCGGTCAGGTCCCGTACCGCTCGACCGACAAGGGGGCGAGCTGGTCGAGGGTCGGCGGACTGGGCGCCGACGCCGTGGTCGTCGCCGACCGCTCCTCGGCCAGGACCTTCTACTCCCTGTCCGGCGGCACGCTCTACGCCAGCACCGACGGCGGCGCGGTCTTCACCGCCCGCGCCACGAACCTGCCCGCCGGTCGGCTCACCGCCGTCCCCGGCATCGCCGGAGACCTGTGGATCGCCGGCGGCCAGGGGCTGCTGCACTCCACCGACGGCGGCCGCACCTTCACCGCGCTCGCCACGGTGAAGTCCGCCTCCGCCCTCGGCTTCGGCAAGGCCGCACCCGGCGCCTCCTACCAGGCCTTGTACCTGATCGGCACCGTCAAGGACGTCACCGGCGTCTTCCGCTCCACGGACAAGGGCGCCACCTGGCTCCGCGTCAACGACGACGCCCACCAGTGGGGCAGCATCGGTGGCGTCGGCGTCGTCACCGGCGACCCGGACACCTACGGCCGTGTCTACGTCGGCACCAACGGCCGCGGCCTCCAGTACGGCGACCCCTCCTGACCCCGACACAGGATGCACTCACGTACGGCGTGTGAGCTGACACACGATCACTGACGGACTGCCGCCCTCCTGGCCGATGGACATCTCGGCCGGAGGGCGGCTTTCCGTTGGAGAGCGGCCCGGGTTCGTAGGCGGTGGCATCGGGCCGTCCTTGACCGCGGCGGAGCCGCAGGTGCCTGGCTCCGGCTCCGCCGACCCCGCCACCACTTCGCCGGCGTCGTCTGTTCCGGTCACTGGGTGCGGGCGGCTCCAGCCACTTGGCGGGGGTCCGCCCGGCGATCGACGGATGGCCGGAGAGACCTCTGGTCTTCCAGGCCGGGCCGGGACACGCCGCGCACGAGCAGGCGCTCGCCACCTCACACCGGCCACCGGTCGGGGCGGCCGATGACCACGACGTCATGGCTGTGATGCCCGACTGCCTCAGCGGCAGAGCACGCAGGAAAGGAATCTTGTGAACACCGCATCCGCCCCGGGCCCGGACGGCCCGGATGGCCCGGATGGCCCGGACGGCCCGGACGGCCCGGACGGCGCGAACGGGTCACGGACCGGACGGCGCGAACGGGTCACGGCCCTCGGGTGACGCGTCCGAGCCTTGCCCGCTCGCCTCCCGCTGGACATCGGCCCGATCCGGCGCCTAGCTCGCGGACGGCGGCCTCTCGATGGCCGCCACGATCGCGGGCTCCCGGTCGCGGACCTGCTGGGCGGCGGCCACGAAGCGGGTCACGGCGGGGGTGCGGTGTCCGTGTTTCCAGGCGACGGCCACGGTGGAGCCGGGGACGCCGGTGAGCGGGACGTAGCGCACGCCGGCCAGCGGGGTGTGGCGCTGGGCGCCGGCGATGGTGATCGTGCAGGCCAGGCCGGCGGCGACCATCTGCATCTCCTCGGTGTGCGAGGTCGTCTCGCGTACGGCCTTGGGCGGGCGGCCGCCGCGCTGGTCGTTCAGGGTCCAGTAGCCCCGCCAGACCGCGTCGGTGGTGCGGCCGATGGCCAGCGGTTCGTCGATGACGTCCTCGGCCGTGAGGCTGGTCCGGGCGGCCAGGCGGTGGTGCGGCGGCAGTGCGACGACCAGGGGTTCCACGAAGAGCGGCAGCGAGTCCAGGTCGGGGACGGCCAGCGGGAGCCGCACGATCGCCACGTCCGAGGATCCGTCGGCCAGACCGGCCGACGGATCGTCGAAGGCGGTCTCGCGCAGCTCCAGCGCGATGTCCGGGTGGCGTGCCGCGAATTCGGCCAGGATCGGTGTGGTCAGCTCCAGTGCCCCGCCCATCAGGAACCCCAGGCGGAGCGTCCCCGAGACTCCCTGACTCGCGTTCCGCGCCGCCGCCACCCCGGCGTCCAGCGCGGCGAGTGACTCCCGCACCGAGTCCAGGAACGCCCCGCCGGCCGGCGTCAGCGCCATGCTGCGGGTGGTGCGGTCGAGGAGGCGCACGCCGACCGCGTCCTCGAGGTCGCGGAGCTGCTTGCTCAACGCCTGCTGCGTGACGAAGAGACGCGCGGCCGCGCGGCTGAAGTTCAGCTCCTCGGCCACCACGACGAAGTTGCGCAGTTTCTGCGTGGCCACATCCACAACCGTTGATTGTAGGCATCGGCTCAACTCGTTGTTTCCCTGGGTAACGCCGCGCCTCTACGTTGGCTGGCTATACGGGCGGACGGCGACGCGGCGTCGCCGACGGGGGACCGTCCCGACGGGGCACCGTCACACCCCTCCGCCACGGGTGAACACTCACGGCCTCGGTCGGTCGCGGACCGGCAGCGGATCGTCACCCGCGTCGGTCCCGGTCCTCCGTGCCGTGCACTTCCTCCATCCGTCCGCCGTTCGCCGTCCATCCGTTCGCCGCCATCTGTCTGCCGTCCGCCGTCCGCCGTCCGCCGTCCGCCGTCCATCCGTCTGTCCGCCCGCCGTCCATCCGTCCGTCGTCCATCCATCCGCCCGTCGTCCATCCGTCCGTCCAACCGTCCCTAGCTCTCTCCTCGTCCCTCGGCAGTACCGAGCGCCCCCCGACCCTCGAAGGAGACCACCGTGGCTGAGAAGTGGCGCAACTGGGCCCGCCAGCAGACCTGCACCCCCGCCCGCATCGAGCGTCCCGCGAGCGAGGAGCAGCTCAGCGAGGTGGTCGCCCGTGCGGCCCGCGACGGACTGCGGATCAGGCCCGTCGGCAGCGGGCACTCCTTCACCGACACCTGCCTCACCGACGGCGTCATGGTCGACCAGAGCCGCATGCAGCGCGTCCTCGACGCCGACCCGACGACCGGGCTGGTGACGGTCGAGGCCGGAATCAAGCTGCACCGCCTCACCGCCGAGCTCCACCGCCACGGCCTCGCGCTGGAGAACCAGGGCGACATCGACACCCAGTCCCTCGCCGGGGCGCTGGCCACCGCCACCCACGGCACCGGCGAAC
Organism: Streptomyces sp. NPDC051921; assembly: GCF_040680975.1. Taxonomy (NCBI): domain Bacteria; kingdom Bacillati; phylum Actinomycetota; class Actinomycetes; order Kitasatosporales; family Streptomycetaceae; genus Streptomyces; species Streptomyces sp. NPDC051921. Next base: position 181,041 of record NZ_JBFAXU010000005.1, on the reverse strand, counting down.
GCTTCCGCAACCTGTCCGCCAACGTCGTGGCCTGCCGGCTCGTCACCGCCACCGGCGAGGTCGTCGAGATCGACGAGGCGCGCGATCCCGACGCCTGGCGCGCGGCCCGGGTCTCGGTCGGCGCGCTCGGCGTGATCTCCCACTACACGCTGCGCTGCGTCCCCGCCTTCCGCATCCACCGGATCGACGAACTGCGCCCGGCGGCCGACGTCCTGGCCGACCTCGACCGCCTCGTCGCCGCCCACGATCACTTCGAGCTGCTCGCGCTGCCCCACACCGACAAGGTCCTGACCTACGCCTCGCAGCGCACCGACCGCCCCGCGGCGCCGCCCGGGCGCCTCACCGCCTGGTGGAACGACGACGTGCTCCCCAACGCCGGGCTCGGCGCCGCCTGCCGCTTCGCCCGGCTGATCCCGAGTGCCGCGCCCGGCGTCGCCCGCGCCGTCGCCGGCCTGATCGGCCGCTACGAGCAGCTCGACGACAGCTACCGGGTCTACGCGCACCAGCGCCGGGTGCGGTTCACGGAGATGGAGTACGCGATCCCGCGTGCCCACGCCGCCGAGGCCCTGGAGCGCGTCCGGGCCCTGGTCGTCGACCGGCGGCTCCCGGTGCTCTTCCCGATCGAGGTCCGCTTCACCGCCCCCGACGACGCCTTCCTGTCCACGGCCTACGGCCGCGACACCGCCTACATCGCCGTCCACCAGGTCGCGGGCGCCGAGTACGAGGCCTTCTTCCGCGCCGTCGAAGCGATCATGGACGAGTACGAGGGCCGCCCCCACTGGGGAAAGCGCCACTTCCAGACCGCTGCCGCTCTGGCGCCCCGCTACCCGGGCTGGCAGGACTTCCAGGCCGTCCGCGCCCGCCTCGACCCCGACGGGGTGTTCACCAACGACTACGTCGCCCGCGTCCTCGGCCCCGTCCCCGTCTCCGTCCCCGGGGGGCGACCGTGAGCGGCGGCGCCACCTCGTACGGCGCCCGCCCACGGCGCCGCGTGCAGCACCCCGCGTACGGGCTCGCCCACGGCCCGCGCGTCCCGGATCCGCGTACGGCACCCACGTACGCGATCACCTGCAGCACCCGCACGAGGACCCCATGCCTGCCCACCCGCTTCCTTTCCTTCACGTCAGGGGCTGATCGATGACCACTCCCGACTTCGCCGCCCTCGACCGGGCCACCCGTCACCTCCAACCCCCCTTCGCCGTGCTCGACTCGCGGGCCATGCGGCACAACGCCGAGGCCATGCGCCGTCGCGCCGGGGGCAAGCCGATCCGCCTCGCCAGCAAGTCCGTACGGAGTCGGTCCGTCATCCGCTCGGTCCTCGCGATGCCCGGATTCCACGGGATTCTCGCCTTCACCCTGCCGGAAGCCCTGTGGCTCGCCGAGGAGTTCGACGACATCCTGGTCGGCTACCCGACCGCCGACGACTCCGCCCTGCGGCAACTCGCGCAGGATCCCCGGCTCGTGGCCAGGGTCACCGTGATGGCCGACTGCCCGGAGCACCTGGACCTGATCGCCGCGGCCGCCGCGGCAGGCGGCCACACGCTGCGGGTCTGCCTCGACCTGGACGCCTCCCTCAAGTTGCTCGGTGGCAAGGTCCACTTCGGCACGCACCGCTCCCCGCTGCACAGTCCGGAGCAGGCCGGCGCTCTGGCACGGAGCGTCGTCGAACGGCCTGGACTGCGCCTGGTCGGAGTGATGGCGTACGAGGCGCAGATCGCCGGCGTCGGTGACGACGCCCCCGGCCCGTACATGCGCCGGGCAGCCATCCGGGCCCTGCAGGCCGTCTCCCGGCGCGAGCTCCGGAGCCGGCGCGAGGCCGTGATCTCGGCCGTACGGCAGGTGGCTCCCCTGGAGTTCGTCAACGGCGGCGGCACCGGAAGCCTGGAGACCACGGCCGCCGAACCCGCCGTGACCGAGCTCGGCGCGGGTTCCGGCCTCTACGGGCCCACCCTCTTCGACACCTATCGCGGCTTCCGCCCCCGGCCCGCCGCCTTCTTCGTCCAGTCCGTCGTGCGACGCCCCTCGGCCACCCGTGCGACCGTCCTCGGCGGCGGCTGGCCCGCCTCCGGCGCCGCCGGCCTGGACCGGCTCCCGACCCCGGTGTGGCCGCCCGGCCTACGGCTCACCCGCCTCGAAGGCGCGGGCGAGGTCCAGACTCCGCTCACCGGCCCCGGCGCCGCCGCAGGGAACGGCCCCGGCCCCGGTCCCGGCCTCGGCTCCGGCCCTGGCCGCGGGTCTGGCGCCGCTCGGCTCACCGTCGGCGACCGCGTCTGGTTCCGCCACACCAAGGCAGGCGAGCTGTGCGAGCGCGTCAACGTCCTCCACCTCGTGGACGGCGACCGCGTCACGGCCGAGCTGCCCACCTACCGGGGCGAGGGACAGGCACTGCTGTAGTCGCCTGCCCGCCCTGTGCGCCCCGGGGTGTGCCAGGTGCGCCCGCGGTGCGGCCCGCGCGCGTGGAGGACGTGCGGTCGGCCGGCCCGGGTGGGGCCGTTGCGGCAGGTGTGGCCGGTGGGGGGGTGCCGGTTCGGCGCGGCGGACCGGTCTGGATGATCAGGGGCGTGCTGCTCGAGTTCCTGTCCGTCGCCGCGCTGGTCGTGGTGCTGGTGTGTGCCGTCGTCCGTCCCTTCCACTGGCCAGAGGCGGCCTTCGCCGTACCCGCCGCCGCTGTCGTCGTGGCGACGGGGGCGATTCCTCCGGAGGCCGTACGCGAGGAGGCCGCCCGACTCGGGCCGGTGATCGGCTTCCTCGCGGCGGTGCTGGTGCTCGCCAAGCTCTGCGACGACGAGGGGCTCTTCCACGCCTGCGGGACCTGGATGGCCCGCTGGGCCCACCGGCGCCCGCGGCGCCTGCTCGGGGCCGTCTTCGCACTGGCGTCCGTGATCACCGCCGCACTGAGCCTCGACGCCACCGTGGTCCTGCTGACTCCGGTGGTCTTCGCCACCGCGGCCCGCATGGGCGCCAGAGCCAAGCCGCACGTCTACGCCAGCGCCCACCTGTCGAACACGGCCTCGCTGCTCCTGCCGGTGTCGAACCTGACGAACCTGCTGGCCTTCACCGCCACCGGACTCACCTTCACCCGCTTCGCGCTGCTCATGACGCTGCCGTGGGTCGCGGCCATCGCCGTCGAGTACGCCGTCTTCCGCCGCTTCTTCGCCACCGATCTCGACACGGCCACCGAACCGACGCAGCCGGAGGAGGCGCCGGAGCTGCCGCTGTTCGCGCTCGTCACCGTGGCCGCGACCCTGGCCGGTTTCGCGGTGGCGTCCGCTCTCGGCATCGACCCGGCCTGGGTCGCGGCCGCCGGCGCGACGGTTCTGGCGGTACGGGCGCTGGCCCGGCGCCACACCACGCCGACCGCGATCGTCCGTTCGGCCGCCCTGCCGTTCCTCGTCTTCGTCCTCGCCCTCGGCGTCGTCGTACGGGCCGTGGTCGACCAGGGGCTCGGGGACGGCCTCGGCCGCCTGGTGCCCGACGGCACCTCCCTGCCCGCCCTGCTCGGGACCGCAGCGCTCGCCGCCCTGCTCGCGAACCTGATCAACAACCTGCCGGCCGTCCTGGCCCTCGTCCCGCTGGCCGCACCCTCCGGCCCCGGCGCTGTCCTGGCCGTACTGCTCGGCGTCAACATCGGCCCCAACCTCACCTACGCCGGCTCCCTCGCCACCCTCCTGTGGCGGCGCATCGCCCACCACCACGAGCACGAGATCGCACTGAAGGAGTTCACCCTCCTCGGCCTGCTCACGGTCCCCGCCGCCCTCCTCGCCTCCACCGTCGCCCTGTGGATATCGCTGCAGACCATCGGCACGTGAGGATCCGCGGCGTGCTCGGCATGCGCTCGGCACCGTACTCGGCGCCGCCCCGTCGCCGGCCCCGCTCGGTACTGCCGAAGGAGGGCGCGCCGACGCCCTACGCGACCTGCCGGTCCCCGGACAGGAGCCACCGCCAGCGGTGGCGTTCCGTCACGAGCGTGACCGCGGCGAGGGCGGAGACGAGGACCGCCGCCCAGACGGGCCAGGCCAGCCAGGCGGAGACCACCGCCGCGACGAGCTGCAGGAGGACGAGCAGAACGGTGACCACGCCCGGAACCGGGACGACCACCTGGGCCTTGTCGCCCGGCGTGGAGAAGACCGTGGGCAGCCCGATCAGCACCACCACGGACAGGGCCGCGAGCAACCAGGACGACGAAGCCAGCGCCCAGGGCGTGGCCACCCACGCGACGAGCTCCGTGCCGAAGCGCGATATCGAGGCGATACGGTCGTCCGGTCTGTTCACAGCGAATCCCCCACGGAGTGTCAGGTGCCCGGCCGTCGTCGTACCGGCGGGAGATCATAGGCCGTGGCCCCAGCCGGCCCGCGACGGTCTCCGAAGGTCAACGAGACGGCCCCTCGCAGTCGGTTCGTGTCGGTGTTGGGCCGAACGGGTGAGTAACGGGAGGATGGGCGCATGAGTAGGTACGAGAGGTACGACGTCACCGACGAGCAGTGGGAGGGCCTGGCGCAGGTCGTTCCCCTGCGCGGCCGTGACGAATGGCCGTCCAGGGTGGACCACCGCACGATCCCCGAGCAGTACGAGAACGCCGAACAGCGCCGCATGGTCGTGCTGCGGGTCCAGGTCTTCGCCGACGCCCGCGAGGTCGCCGAGTACCTCATCGCCCAGATCCCCGTGCTCCTCGACCTCACGAGCGCCGACACCGAGGTCGCCAAGCGCATCCTCGACTTCAGCAGCGGCGTCGTCTTCGGTCTCGGCAGCGGCATGCACCGCGTCGACCGCAACGTCTTCCTGCTGGCCCCCGCCGGCACGGAGGTGGAGGGCGCCGAGGACGGGAGCGCCGAGGACGTCGAAGAGGGCGCGATCCCTCGTTCGTAGGAAGGTCGTTCAGACGTAACGGTTCGGCGTTCGGCCGACTGCGTACCGTCCGATCATGACCACCACCGGCGGCACCGCCCCCGACCGTACGCACGCCCCATCGGCCGGCCCCCTGGCCGGTCCGGCGCCCGGCCGGACCCACGTCCCCCCGCAGGGACGCGCCCGCACCCGCGACGCCATCCCGCCTTCCGGGTACACAACCGCAGGTGCACCCGCCCCCGCGCTCGCACCTGCACCCGCCCCCGCTCCCGTCCCTGTCTCCGTGCTCGCCCCCGCACCCGGGGGCGCGTCGGCGCTCGCCGGAGCGAGGGCCGGTGCGAGGGCGAGTGCGGGCGGCGGTGCGGGGGCGGGCGCAGGCGGAGCGATCGTCCGGCCCGCCGTCACGGAGTTGAGACTCTCGGCCTTCGGGGCGCATCGAGGGACGGTTCTGCCGCTCGGGCCCGTAACGCTGGTCAGGGGGCCGAGCGGCAGCGGCAAGTCGACGGTGCTGCGCGCGTACGAGGTGCTGGCAGCGCTCGGCGCGGGGGCCGGGCTCGCCGAGGCACTGCCGGACGCCGTCGACCGCGTACCGGAACGGGCACGCCCCGACGCGCAGGGCAGGCGCGGGTTCCGGATCGGGTGCACGGTCGACGGCCCGATGGGGCCCGTCCACCTCGACGTCGCCGTACAGGCCGAGCCCGCCCTGAGGATCGTCGGCGAACGGCTCACCGCACAGGACGGCCGCACCCTGCTGGCCACCGCCCTGCGCGATCCCGACCGCGGCACCGTCCAGGCCGAGTGGCACACGGCCGGCAGCACGCCCGTCACCAGAGCGCCGTTCCCCGACGACCTCCTCGGTACGGCGCTGCTCCCGTTGCGCGTCGCGGGCAAGACCCCGGGCCAGCGGGACGTGCTGGCCGCGGCGGAGCAGGTGGTGGTGGGGCTGCGCTCGGTCTTCCCCTGCGATCCGCAGCCGCGGCGCATGCGGGCTCCGGTGCCGGTGGGCGCGGGGCGGCTGCGGAGGGACTGCCGCAACCTCGCCGAGGTGCTGCACCGCACGGCCACCGAGTGCTCGAGGCGGCACAGCCGACTCGCGGCGTTCGCGGGCGCGGGCTGCGTGGGGCCGGTCACGGCCCTCGGCTTACGGGAGTTCGAGGAGAGCGGCACCGTCCAGGCCGTACTCGAACGGCCCGGCCGCGCCGCGACCCCACTGAGCCGGCTCGGCGACGGCGAACTGCGTTACCTGGCCCTCGGGCTCGTCCTGCTGACCGGGCCCGGGGTGCTCGCGATGGACCCGGTCGCCGAGGTGCCCCAGGCGATGCAGACACTCACCGTCCTCGCCGACGGCCTCGACCACGGCCTTGACGCCCGGCAGGTGCGCGCCCTGCTGGAACTGGCCGGCGAGATCGGTGCGCGCGGACATCTGCGACTCGTCGCGACCGTCGGGGAGGGCGTGCTGGTGAGGGACGGTGCGCTGACCGGGGAGGGAGAGCCGGTCGAGGCGCGCGGTCCGGCGGGGGAGGGCGCGCTGGACGTCCCGAATGTCCCCGGGGTGACGGTGGTAGACCTGGGACGTGACAGAACATGATGTGGCGGGCCTGCAGCGCCGTCTCGCGGACTTCGCCGCGGCCAGGGAGTGGCAGCCGTACCACACGCCCAAGAACCTGGCCGCCGCGCTGAGCGTCGAGTCGGCCGAACTCCTCGAAATCTTCCAGTGGTTGACGCCGGAGGAGGCCGGGCGGGTGATGGCGGACCCGGACTCGGCGCACCGGGTGACCGACGAGGTCGCGGACGTCCTGGCCTATCTGCTGCAGTTCTGCCAGGTGTTGGGGATCGACCCGCTCGCGGCCCTCGCGGCGAAGATCGACCGCAACGAACTCCGCTTCCCGGTGCGCGGACGCGGGCCCGCCGGGTCCGCCCTCCCCGCAGCCGGGTCGGCGGGGCCTGCCGGGCCGGCGGGGCCCACAGGACCGTCCGAACCCGCCGACGACCCTGATCGTCACTCTTCGGAGTGATCGAGTTTTCCCCATCGAGCTTCCTGTCCACAGATTTCCGAATTCCCCTGGTGTTTGGGCTCAGCCGGCCTCACGCTGGGTAATGGAATGAGTGAGCGGTAAGTCACAAGAACGGGGGCGGCGTTGATGGAAGCAGAGCGACTCATCGCGACCGGTCGGCACGCGCTGACCGAGAGCCGCACGGCGCTGGACATCGTGGCGGAGGCCTGGCAGGCACAGGCCCTCGCCCAGGCGATAGGGAGTCATCTCGCGCTCTGCGGCCCACTGGAGCTGCGGAGCGAGGCACGGGGACTGAGCGAGATAAGCGGCGGGCGCGGCGTGGTCGACCACCCCGCGCTGCGCACCGGCGGGTTGCGAGCCACGCAGCTCACGGGCGTGACGGAGGCGCGCGGGGCGCTGACCGCGCTCGGCGCCCTCCTCGGAGAGGTGGGCATCGCCCTCGTCGGCGTGGCCTGTGCGACCGACGAGGAGGGGCTGTACTGGCAGTGCATCGAGGCCATCGACGCCGCCGACGAGGCGGGCGACCGGGTCCGTGCCATGCTCCGCCGCCTCGCCGCCCGCGACCGCGACCGAGAACGCGCCCGTCCGCCCGACCCGGCCCGGGGCAGAGCGGGCCCGTCCGGCAGGCCGGGTTGAGAGTGGATGCGGGACCGAACCGGACGCATGGCGGCACGGGAGCCATGGCGGCACGGGAGGCATGGCGGCACGGGACACATGACCGCCCGGTAGGCATGGCGGCGCGGGACACATGGCCGCACGGATGGGTCGCCCGGCGGTCGGGTGCCGGGGTACCGGAGCCGGGGTGCGGATCGGCCTGGATGGCCGAGCGACGGGGCGACTCGGTGAGCCATGAGCGGATGGACGACCCAAGGGCCGGGGCGAGGCCCGCCCAGGTCCGGCGGATGGGCGTGGGCTCGGCGGTGGCGACGGTCCGGCGGATGGCCGTGGGGCCTGAAAGGAGGACGGGGCTCGTCGCGTGGACGTGCGCCTGGCGGTCGGCGGGGCCGATCGCGTGACGCCGTCAGAGTGTCACGTAGGGCTGTGCGGCTGCGCGGCTCTGCGGATGGGCACCGCCATGGGCATCGGCACTGCCATGGGCAAGGGCAAGGGCAAGGGCAACGGCCGTGGCCATGGCATTCGCATCGGCATCGGCATCGGCGCCAGGCCCGGCGCCTGGGGCCGGGGGCTGGGCCGACCGGTAGTCGTGGGGCGGGCTGCCACGGGATCCGTCCCGCCCGGGTGGTCGGAGGTGGTGGCCTGGCGGTCCGCCGAGGACTGCAGATCGGCGTCGAGCTGCGAGAGGTCTGCGGTCAGGGCCGCCATCAGCTCCTCCATCTGCTGCAGCAGCCCCTTCGGGGCGCCGCCCTGCTGCTCGGGCACCGAATGAACCGACGGCTGCACGGGCGACACAGGCGAAACGGGCTGTTCCGGCGCGGCTTCCTGGGACATGGCGGCCTCCTCGGCCCGGGCCCTCCGGCGAGGGAAGGACCACAAGAGAGAACGACGCACCGGCAGCGGCCGCCGGCACGCGGGCCGGGCGGTCCGGCTCCGCCCGAGCCAACGACCGCTCACCGGCCCCGGTCACTGGCGGGCGGGACGCCGCCCGCCAGAGCGGCGGATATTCACCCGACAGGGCCGGTGGAGATCATCCGCTGACGAACAGGTTGACGCGCACCCGGCGGTGCAGGATGGGAGGCATGGATCTTCGAATCTTCACGGAACCCCAGCAAGGGGCCGACTACGACACCCTGCTCGAGGTCGCGCGCGCCACGAAAGGGCTCGGCTTCGACGCCTTCTCAGAAGCGGTGTCGTAACTACCCCGGTGACCCCTAGACTCCATGCATGGAGCTCGTCACCCTGAAGCACAGGGACCAAGACATGATTCGAGCCGTCACGTACGAGCGGCAGAGCCACAAGAGCGAGACGGACAGTCAGGCGTCTCCGAAGATGCAGCGTGACAAAAGCATCGCGTACATCAACTCTCAGGAGAACTGGACGCACGTCCCCACCGACTATGCGGATGTCGGGATCTCCGGGTACGACCCTAACGTCTACCGCCCCGGCTTTGAGCGGCTCATGGAAGACGCCCGTGCGGGAAAGTTCGACGTCGTAGTGATCTACATGCTTTCGCGGCTGACGCGTCAGGGTGCCGCGGAGGCAATGAAAATCCAACAGGACCTCGCTAAGTGCGGCGTGGCGATCGTCTCGACGCAAGAGCCGTTCATCAACACGTCGGACGACAACCCCTTCGGCGTCGCGTTCTTCGCCCTCATCGCCGGACTGGCGCACCAGGAATCGAAGAACAAATCCAAGTTCATCCGTGACGCGCTCGCGGAGCTTAAGGCCAAGGGATCACACTCGACGGGGCCCGTACCGTTTGGATTTGAAGCAGAGCCGGTACAGATCGACGGCCTGACAGTGCGCGTGCTGAAGCCGGGGGCGCAGACCGCTGGCTCTCCGCCACCCGGACCGAAGAGCACACCGGCCGACACCGTGGAACAGATCCTCACGTGGGCGGAGGACGGCACGAACCCCAGCGCGATTGCGACGAAGCTGACCGACGCGCGCGTGCCTACGCCTTTGGCGTCGCTCGACGAGGAGAAGTCCAAAGCCCTCCGTGAGGCGGCACAGAAGCGCCGCAAGAGCGGGAAGGACGCCATGGGTTACGAGTGGTCCGCCACGGTCGTCCTGCGGATCCTCAGGGACCCGCGGATCGCTGGCTACGCGATCGGAGCCGTAGACCAGAAAACGAAGCGCCGGGACATCCTGCGCGACGAGGAGGGGCAACCCGTGCGCCCGCATCAGGGGTTCCGCAGCCCTGCCGCGTGGACCGCGATTCAACGGATGCTCGACGGCCGCGCGCCGGCGCCACGACGGGACCGCACAGGGAACCGCACACTGCTCGGCTCCTGGAACATCGCCCGGTGCGGCCTATGTGACGCAGGACTGACCGTCGCTAGCGCTGACGAGTCGTACACGTGCAACCTCAGGCGGTCCGTAGGCGACGTCCCCAAGCACGTGACGAGGATCAAACAGGCAGCCCTGGACGCCGTCGTCGCTGAGCGCGTGTGGGCCCGGGTCAGCGGACTGGACCCGGAGGACCCTGACGACCTGGAGCTCCTTACCGTCGCCGCTGAGCGCTTCGCGAAGCAAGGGGCAGACCCTGCGGCTGCGGATGAGCTCGCGGAGCAGGAGGCGCAGCTAGAGCACGTACAGCAGAGCATCCGGGAGCTCAGTGAAGACCGGGAGAGCTACGTCGGGCCGACGGCACGGCAGGCCTTCCGCGACACCATGGCGAGGTACGCCGCCCATGAGGAACGCTGCACGGCGCGGATCGCCGAACTGTCGTCGCTCGCTGCCTCGTCGACGAGGATCCCCATCGACGAGTGGACGGAGGACACCGACGGCGACCCCTTCGCCCTGGGTGGCATCTGGAGCCGCTGGGACGTCGACGAGCGACGAGCGTTCCTCGCGCTGTTCGTGGACCGCGTCGTCGTCCAGGCGGGTGGAACATCGCGCGCGGGCACGCTGCGCGACAGGACCGACGCACGGACAGAAATCGTGTGGGCGAAGCCCCTTGAGGGGGCGGACGAGGTCAGGTAGATAACGGGTTGGTAACACTCGATGGAAAAGCTGGGGGAGGGCTGTGGCGCTCGCCGGGCGACCGTCCGGGCGTCGCAACATCCCCCCCACGTCGACCGGGCCGCCTCTGTGCGAGCCCTTCGGTAACACAGAGTGTCGAGTTCGCGGCTCAGTTGAGCGGAGAGTTACCGAAGGGTTTCAAAGTGCCCAACCTGACCCCCAATTCCATTTTTACTAACGCGCGTTAAGAAGAAATGGAAAAGGGGGTCTAGTTTGAGTTTTCGACCCCGGGCACCCGCGGGAGGCCGCGGACCATGATCATTCCCGCGTAACATGCGACCCATAACTAAGGTAGAGGGAAGAATGGCGGAGCCGGCGACTGGCGCGGCTCCCGCTCCCTCCTGACGGCCGGCGCCGCTCCTGCGCTCCCGTACTCTCCTCCGGTAGAGCGCGGTTGAGCGGCCCCGGTCGTCCTAAGGTCTCTTCGGCTAACGGCAAGCCGCCCGGGTAGCGCTTCGGCGTGAGGGGTAATCCTGGTTCGACTCCAGGCGGGATCACGGGGGACGGTGTGAGACGCACGCCGCGGGAGGAACGGCAGCCCTGATCAGGTTGGCGCCCGCGGAGGGTTCAGGGCGACGTACGCGGATCCTGATCCCCTACCCAACTTCCTCTCGACGTCCAGGGGACGGACGAGAGGGCGATCCGCGGGACTCTCCCGCGACACCTGGCGGTGACGGCCCCGGACGTGCCCGAGCAAGCAATGGAGCCCCTGCCGCGAGGCGCCTTCGCCGGCACCTAGCCTCGCCTGACGGCCCCCGGTCACCCTCTTCCCCCGCGGAGGGTGATCGGGGCTTCGTCGTGTCTCGGGGGCAAAGCCGCAAAACCGCAGGTGAGTTGGGGTGGAGAGGTAAGGTAGTTACGTGTACCGTTCTTCCTTCCGGTCCGACCACTACCTCAGCATGGGCTCGGCCGACGGCCTGCCCGGCCCGACGGACGCGTGGATCACCCTGGCCGGTCTCGCCAGGGAGACGAAGCGCATCCGCCTCGGCACGCTGATGACCGCGGGCACCTTCCGGCTCCCCGGCGTCCTGGCCATCCAGGTGGCCCAGGCCGACCGGATGTCCGGCGGGCGCATCGAGCTCGGCCTCGGCGCGGGTTGGTTCGAGGAGGAGCACCGGGCGTACGGGATCCCGTTCCCCAAGGAGAAGTTCGGACGCCTTGAGGAGCAGCTGGAGGTCGTCACCGGGCTGTGGGGCACCGAGGTGGGCAAGACGTTCTCGTACGAAGGGAGGTACTACGAGCTGGCCGATTCCCCTGCGCTGCCCAAGCCGGCCCAGGTGAGGATCCCGGTCCTCATCGGCGGGCACGGCGCGAGCCGCACGCCCCGGCTGGCAGCTCGCTTCGCCGACGAGTTCAACATCCCGTTCGCGTCGCTGCAGGACACCGAGCGCCAGTTCGCCCGGGTCCGGGCCGCGGCGGAGGAGGCCGGGCGGCCCGCCGACGCGCTGGTGTACTCCAACGCGCTCGTGGTCTGCGTCGGACGCGACGACGCGGAGGTCGCCCGCAGGGCCGCCGCGATCGGGCGGGACGTGGCCGAGCTCAAGGCGAACGGCCTGGCGGGTTCACCCGCCGAGGTGGTCGACAAGATCGGCAGGTACGGTGCCCTCGGCTCCACCCGGATCTACCTCCAGGTCCTCGACCTGGACGATCTCGACCACCTGGAGCTGATCTCCGCACAGGTCCAGACGCAGCTGGGGTGACCCGATGAAACCCGACCGTTCGCTCGCCGCCGCCCTCGCCGAGGACGTGGTCGTCCTCGACGGCGGGCTCTCCAACCAGCTGGAGGCGCAGGGCTGCGACCTCTCCGACGCACTCTGGTCCGCACGGCTGCTCGCCGACGCGCCTGAGCAGATCGAGGCGGCGCACGCGGCCTACGCGCGGGCGGGTGCCCAGGTGCTGATCACCTCCAGCTACCAGGCCACCTTCGAGGGCTTCGCCCGGCGCGGGACGGGCCGGGAGGAGGCGGCGCGCCTCCTGGCCCGCAGCGTGGAGCTCGCCCGGGCGGCGGGGGAGCGGTCGGAGCGCGAGATCTGGGTCGCGGCCTCCGTCGGCCCGTACGGGGCGATGCTGGCGGACGGCAGCGAGTACCGCGGCCGGTACGGCCTCTCGGTGGCGGAGCTCGAACGGTTCCACCGTCCCCGGGTCGAGGTGCTCGCCGGGGCCGGGCCGGACGTCCTGGCCCTGGAGACGGTGCCCGACGCCGACGAGGCCGAGGCGCTGCTGAGGGCCGTCGCCGGGTGCGGCGTGCCGGTCTGGCTCTCGTACACGGTCGACGGCCGGCACACCCGGGCCGGTCAGCGCCTGGAGGACGCCTTCGGCCTCGCGGCGGGCGTCGACCAGGTCGTCGCGGTCGGCGTGAACTGCTGCGACCCCGCCGACGTCGGGCCCGCCGCGGAGATCGCCGCCGCGGCGACCGGCAAGCCGGTCGTCGTCTACCCCAACAGCGGCGAACAGTGGGACGCCGGCGCTCGGTCCTGGCACGGCGGCGCCACGTTCGCCCCGACCACGACCGCCGCCTGGCGCACCGCCGGCGCCTGTCTCATCGGCGGCTGCTGCCGCGTCGGCCCGGACGCCATCGCCGCCCTGGCGGCGACGCTGGAGGGGTGAGGCGGGGAGGCTGGAGGGGGTGTGGCGCGTGGGGCCGGGGGCCCACGCGCGCAGGGGCCAGGCGCGTGAGGCGACGCGCGTGGGGTCAGGCGTGGGGCGAGGCGCGTGAGGCCAGCTGTGTGGGGCGGAGGGCCGAGTGGGCGAGGAGCGTGCGGCGAGGGGCGGGGTGGGACGACGGGTGAGGGACGGGGGCGAGGGGGAGGAGTGGGGGAGGGGGAGGGCCCCGGGGGAGGCCTTTCGGGAGTGACGGCGCCGGGAAAATGCCTGGTCGGGTGGGGCGGCGATGGTCATACTCGGACGGGTGTTCCTGACGATCAGTACCACCGGTACCCATGAGCGGCCCGCGACCGATCTCGGCTTTCTGCTGCACAAGCATCCCGAGAAGGCGCAGTCGTTCTCGACCTCTCACGGCACCGCGCATGTCCTCTACCCCGAGGCCGGCGCGGAGCGCTGCACGGCGGCGTTGCTGCTCGAGGTGGACCCCGTGGCGCTCGTGCGGCGCGGGAAGGGCAAGGGGCGGGGCGGGGCGCCTGACGCGGCGCTCGCGCAGTACGTGAACGACCGCCCCTACGCGGCCTCTTCGTTGCTCGCCGTCGCGCTCGCCAAGGTGTTCAAGAGCGCGCTGCACGGCGCGTGCGCGGCCATGCCCGAGCGGGCGGCCGAGTCGATGCCGCTGCGGATCGAGGTTCCGGCGCTGCCCGCGCGGGGCGGGGCGCAGCTGGTGACCCGGCTGTTCGGGCCGCTCGGGTGGGACACCGTCGAGGCGGAGCCGGTCGCACTGGACCCGGAGTTCCCCGAGTGGGGCGAATCGCGCTACGTGCGACTGGTCCTGGAGGGTGAACTGCGGCTCGCCGACGCCCTCAACCAGCTGTACGTGCTGCTGCCCGTGCTCGACGACGCCAAGCACTACTGGGTCGCCCCGGACGAGGTCGACAAGCTGCTGCGCGCCGGCGACGGTTGGCTCGCCGATCACCCCGATCGGCAGCTGATCACCAGCCGTTACCTCTCCCGCCGCTGGGGTCTGACCCGGGAGGCGACGGAGCGACTGGAGCTGGTGCGGCTCGCCGAGGCGGACGGGCTCGAGGTCGAGGACGTCGACAACGCGGTCGACGAGACGACGGACACCGAGGAGCGGCCGGTACCGCTCGCCGAGCAGCGCCGTGAGGCGATCCTCGGCGCGCTGCGCACCGCCGATGCGGCCCGGGTGCTCGATCTCGGCTGCGGACAGGGGCAGTTGGTGCAGGCCCTGCTCAAGGACGTGCGGTTCACCGAGATCGTCGGTGTCGACGTGTCGGCGCGCGCCCTGGCCGTAGCCGCTCGCAGGCTGCGGCTGGAGCGGATGGGCGAGCGACAGGCTGCCCGGGTGAAGCTGCTCCAGGGCTCCCTCACGTACACCGACAAGCGGTTGACCGGCTACGACGCGGCGGTGCTCAGCGAGGTCATCGAGCATCTCGACCTGCCGCGGCTGCCCGCGCTCGAGTACGCGGTGTTCGGCTCGGCCCGGCCGCGGACGGTCGTGGTGACGACGCCGAACGTCGAGTACAACGTGCGTTGGGAGTCGCTGCCGGCCGGACACGTCCGGCACAGTGACCACCGCTTCGAGTGGACCCGGGCCGAGTTCCGGGAGTGGGCCGGTGTCGTTGCCGAACGGCACGGCTACGGCGTCGAGTTCGTGGCCGTCGGCACCGACGACCCCGAAGTCGGGTCTCCCACGCAGATGGCCGTCTTCACCCGTGTCGAGCAGGGTGCGGGCGGAGAGGACCGGGATCCGCAGAGCGAACGGGGTTCGAAGAGCGCCCCGAGCTCGACGGGTGACCTGGGCCCGAGCACTGATCCCAGCCCGAAGGACGCCCCGACCCCGAAGGACGCCCCGAGCCCGAAGGACGCCCCAAGCCCGAAGGGCGACCGGAGTCCGAAGCACGACCAGGGGACGACGGGCGCCCCGAGCCCGAAGGACGCCCCGACCCCGAAGTGCGACCGGAGTCCGAAGCACGAACCTGGCCCGAAGCACGAACCGAGCCCGAAGCACGAACCGAGCCCGAAGAGCGACGCGAGCCCGAAGGAGGACGCGGCATGAGCGACACCACCGAGAACCAGAGCCGTACGCTGCCCGTCACCGATCTCTCCCTCGTGGTCCTGATCGGCGCGACCGGCTCGGGCAAGTCGACCTTCGCGCGACGCCACTTCAAGCCGACCGAGATCGTCTCCTCGGACTTCTGTCGCGGGCTCGTCGCCGACGACGAGAACGACCAGAGCGCGAGCAAGGACGCTTTCGACGTCCTCCACTACATCGCCGGCAAGCGGCTCGCGGCCGGGCGGCTGACCGTCGTGGACGCCACCAGCGTGCAGCGCGAGGCACGGCAGCAGCTGGTGCGGCTCGCCCGCGAGCACGACGTGCTGCCCATCGCGATCGTCCTGGACCTGCCCGAGGAGGTGTGCGCGGCGCGCAACGCCGCTCGCCCCGACCGGGCGCACCTGCCGCGGCACGTCATCCAGCGGCACCGCCGCGAGCTGCGCCGCTCGCTGAAGGGGCTGGAGCGCGAGGGCTTCCGCAAGGTGCACGTGCTGCGCAGTGTGGAGGAGGTGGAGGCGGCCGAGGTCGTGCTGGAGAAGCGGTTCAACGACCTGCGCCACCTCACCGGTCCCTTCGACATCATCGGTGACATCCATGGCTGCCGCTCCGAGCTGGAGACGCTGCTCGCGAAGCTGGGCTACGTCGACGGACACCACCCGGAGGGCCGGACCGCCGTCTTCGTCGGCGATCTCGTCGACCGCGGGCCCGACAGCCCGGGCGTACTGCGCCGCGTGATGGGGATGGTTGCCGCCGGGGACGCGCTGTGCGTGCCCGGGAACCACGAGAACAAGCTCGGGCGCTGGCTGCGCGGCCGCAAGGTGCAGGAGACGCACGGACTCGCCGAGACCATCGAGCAGCTGGGCCGCGAGCCGGAGGAGTTCCGCGCGGAGGTCTCGGAGTTCATCGACGGGCTCGTCAGTCACTACGTCCTCGACGAGGGCAAGCTGGTCGTCTGCCACGCCGGTCTGCCGGAGAAGTACCACGGCCGCACCTCCGGCCGGGTGCGCGCCCACGCGCTGTACGGGGACACGACCGGCGAGACCGACGAGTTCGGGCTGCCGGTGCGCTATCCGTGGGCGGAGGACTACCGGGGCCGCGCGACCGTGGTCTACGGGCACACGCCCGTGCCGAACACGTCCTGGATCAACAACACCATCTGCCTCGACACCGGCGCCGTGTTCGGCGGCAAGATGACCGCGCTGCGCTGGCCGGAGCGCGAGCTCGTCGACGTACCGGCGGAGCGGGTCTGGTACGAGCCGGCCCGGCCGCTCGTGTCCGAGGCGCCCGGCGGGCACCAGGGCCGGCCGCTCGACCTCGCCGACGTGCACGGCCGGCGGATCGTGGAGACGCGGCTCGCGGGCAACGTGGCGGTGCGTGAGGAGAACGCCGCCGCCGCGCTGGAGGTCATGAGCCGGTTCGCCGTCGACCCGCGGCTGCTCGCTTACCTGCCGCCGACGATGGCGCCGACCGCGACGTCGAAGGTGGAGGGGTATCTGGAGCACCCCGCCGAGGCGTTCGCGCAGTACGCGGCCGACGGGGTCGGGCGGGTGGTGTGCGAGGAGAAGCACATGGGCTCGCGGGCCGTGGCCCTGGTCTGCAAGGACGCGGAGGTGGCGGCGGAACGGTTCGGCGTGGACGTCGCGGACGGGGTGACGGGTGCGCTGCACACCCGTACCGGACGCCCGTTCTTCGACGACCGGGAGACCACCGAGCAGGTCCTCGGGCGGCTGCGGGCGGCGATCGGCGCCGCGGGGCTCTGGGAGGAGCTCGGCACGGACTGGCTGCTGTTCGACGGCGAGCTGATGCCGTGGTCGCTGAAGTCGGCCGGGCTGCTGCGTTCCCAGTACGCGGCCGTCGGCGCGGCCTCGCGGGCGGTCTTCCCGGGCGCCCTCGGGGCGCTCGAACAGGCGGCCGCGCGCGGGGTGGCCGGGCTCGACGAGCTGCTCGGCAGGCAGCGCGAGCGGGCGTCCGACGCGGCGGCGTTCACCGACGCGTACCGGCGCTACTGCTGGCCGACCGAGGGGCTGGAGGGCGTGCGGTTCGCGCCGTTCCAGGTGCTCGCGGCGCGTGGACGTTCGCTGGCCGCCGTCCCGCACGACGAGCAGCTGGCTTGGCTCGACCGGCTCGTCGAGCACGATCCGACGGGTCTGCTCCAGGTCACGCGACGGCTCGTGGTCGACCCGGCCGACGAGAAGTCCGTGGCGGCCGGAGTCGACTGGTGGCTAGAGATGACCGCGGCGGGCGGCGAGGGCATGGTCGTCAAGCCGCTCGCGGCGGTGGCCAGGGGCACGGACGGGCGCGTGGTGCAGCCGGGCGTGAAGGTGCGCGGCCGGGAGTACCTGCGGATCATCTACGGCCCCGAGTACACGCGCCCGGACAACCTCGAGCGGCTGCGGCAGCGGTTCCTCGGCCACAAGCGCTCGCTGGCACTGCGGGAGTACGCGCTCGGCCTGGAGGCCCTCGACCGGCTGGCCGAGGGGGAGCCGCTGTGGCGGGTCCACGAGGCCGTCTTCGCGGTCCTCGCCCTGGAGTCGGAGCCGGTCGATCCGCGACTGTGAGCGGGGCGTCGGCCGGTCCATGGCGGTGAGGTCAGGTGGGTCCGGCCCGGGTGGTCCGCCTGAGTGCGGCCCGGCGGCCCCGTGCGTCGGCCGTCCGGCCGTCCGGCCGTCCGGCCGTCCGGCCGTCCGGCCGGGCGCCCGGGTGTGCGGCCGTGGCGGACAGGGCGGTGTCGGTGGACGGGGCCGCGGTGGTGGACCCCGTCGGCTCGCCGTGCTCGGCCGACAGGACCGGGGGCGGCCGACCGGGGCCGCCCGGGACGCCCGCGGCCGGCGCGGAGCGTCGAGGGCCCCGGCCGGCGGCCGATGCGCCGCCCACGAAGGCCTCGGCCGCTGTGGCACCGAGCCCGCCGCTCCTCGGCCGCCGTGGCACCGAGCCCGCCGGCCCCCGGCCGCCGTAGCACCGAGCCCGCCGAGCACCGCAACGACGGTCGGGTCGCCTACGTCGTCCTCGGCTGCGCCCGCTTCCTCCTCGTGTCCCTCGTCGGCGTCATCTTCGCCGCGCTCCTGACACGCTGAGTACCACGCGCGGGCCGTCCCGCTCCGTCAGGATGGGCGCATGGGATTCCATGTCGATTCCGAGACCGGGCGGCTGCGCCGCGTCATCCTGCACCGACCCGATCTGGAGCTGAAGCGGCTCACCCCGACCAACAAGGACGCCCTCCTCTTCGACGACGTGCTGTGGGTGCGCAGGGCCCGTCAGGAGCATGACGGGTTCGCGGACGTGCTGCGCGACCGCGGCGTCGCGGTGCATCTCTTCGGGGACCTCCTGCGCGAGGCCCTGGAACTGCCGGCGGCGCGCGAACTCGTGCTCGACCGGGTCTTCGACGAGAAGGAGTACGGCCCGCTCGCCACCGACCACCTGCGCGCCGCCTTCGACGGGCTCGACGCCCAGGACCTGGTGGAGGCGCTCGTCGGCGGGATGACGAAGCGCGAGTTCCTCGCGTCCCACCGGGAGCCGACCTCGGTCCGCTTCCACGCCCTGGACCTGGACGAGTTCGTCCTCGGCCCGCTGCCCAACCACCTCTTCACCCGCGACACCTCCGCCTGGATCTACGACGGGGTGTCCATCAACGCCATGCGCTGGCCCGCCAGGCAGCGCGAGACCGTCCACTTCGAGGCGATCTACAAGCACCACCCCCTCTTCACCGGTCCGCAGGCGGGAACGTTCCATCACTGGTCGGAGGGGCAGTCCGACTATCCTTCGACCATCGAGGGCGGTGACGTCCTCGTCATCGGCAACGGCGCCGTCCTGATCGGCATGAGCGAACGCACCACCCCGCAGGCAGTGGAGATGCTCGCCCGGGGCATGTTCGCGGCCGGCTCGGCGCGCACGATCATCGCGCTCGACATGCCGAAGCGCCGCGCGTTCATGCACCTCGACACCGTGATGACGATGGTGGACCAGGACACCTTCACGCAGTACGCGGGGCTCGGCATGCTCCGCTCGTACACGATCGAACCCGGCGACGAGGGGCAGTCCCTCCGGGTCACCGACCACCCGCCGGAGCAGATGCACAGCGCCATCGCCGCCGCGCTCGGACTCCAGGACATCCGTGTGCTCACCGCCACCCAGGACGTCCACGCGGCGGAGCGGGAGCAGTGGGACGACGGGTGCAACGTCCTCGCCGTCGAGCCCGGGGTCGTTGTCGCGTACGAGCGGAACGTGACCACCAACACGCATCTGCGCAAGCAGGGCATCGAGGTGATCGAGATTCCCGGGAGTGAGCTCGGGCGCGGGAGGGGCGGGCCCCGCTGCATGAGCTGCCCCGTGGAGCGTGACGCCGTATGACCGCGTGACCGCGTGACCAAGTGACCGCGTGACCGCCTGGTCGTGTGGCGGCGGGCGGCGGCCGGCGGGCGGGAGGGAGGGGAAGGGGGGCGGAGGTCCAGCCCGCGGGGGTGGCTGTATAAGAATGCTGAATGACGTATAGACTTCCACAGTCTCGTCCCCTGACGTCCCCGACCGTAACCCAGGAGCGCCCCATGGCCACCGACCTCACCGGCCGCCACTTCCTCAAGGAGCTGGACTTCACCGCCGAGGAGTTCCGCGGCCTGGTCGCGCTCGCCGCCGAGCTCAAGGCGGCCAAGAAGGCCGGTACGGAGGTGCAGCGACTGCGGGGCAGGAACGTTGCCCTGATCTTCGAGAAGACCTCGACCCGCACCCGCTGCGCCTTCGAGGTGGCTGCCGCCGACCAGGGTGCCTCCACCACCTACCTCGACCCGTCCGGCTCCCAGATGGGTCACAAGGAGTCGGTCAAGGACACCGCCCGCGTGCTGGGCCGGATGTTCGACGGCATCGAGTACCGGGGTGACAGTCAGGCCGCCGTCGAGGAGCTCGCCGAGTTCGCCGGCGTGCCCGTCTTCAACGGGCTCACCGACGACTGGCACCCCACCCAGATGCTGGCCGACGTCCTCACCATGACCGAGCACAGCGACAAGGCGCTCGACGAGATGGTCTTCGCGTACCTCGGCGACGCCCGCTTCAACATGGGCAACTCGTACCTGATCACCGGCGCCCTGCTCGGCATGGACGTCCGGATCGTGGCACCCAAGGCCTACTGGCCGGCCGAGGGCTTCGTCGTCGAGGCCCGGCGGCTCGCCGAGGGCAGCGGCGCGACGATCACCCTCACCGAGGACGTCGTCGAGGGCGTGCGCGGCGCCGACTTCGTCGCCACCGACGTGTGGGTCTCGATGGGCGAGCCCAAGGAGGTCTGGGACGAGCGGATCGCGGCCCTCGCCCCGTACGCCGTGACGATGGACGTCATCCGCGCCACCGGCAATCCGGACGTGAAGTTCCTGCACTGCCTGCCGGCCTTCCACGACCTCGGCACCGCCGTCGGCCGCGACATCCACGCCCGGCACGGGCTGACCGAGCTCGAGGTCTCCGACGAGGTCTTCGAGTCGGCCCACTCGGTCGTCTTCGACGAGGCCGAGAACCGCATGCACACCATCAAGGCCGTCATGGTCGCCACCATGGGCGATCCGGCCTGAGCCGTTCAGGGCGCCGCCGAGCGGCACCGGATGCACGGTGCGAAGGACGGGAAGGGCGCGCCAGGTCCGATCGGGTCCGTGGTCCACGCTTTCCGGGAGGCGGAAGGACGGGTCTGGGGCTGACGTAGGGCCGGCTCCTCGGATCAGGCCGGGCTTGCGGCCAGGCCCTGGGCGATGGGCTCGGGCGCTGCGGCCACGTTCCCGACGGCGCGCTGGAAGTCGGGGCAGTCGACGATGGGCTCGTGGGTGCACACGGCCGCGTGCCGGAGGCTGTCGCGGAGCCGGGTGAGCCGCCCGATCTGCTCGTCGAGGTCGTCGGCCTTGGCGGTCATCCGCGCGCGCAGGTCCGCGTCGGACGGGCGCGCCACCAGGAAGCGCTCGATCTCGGCGATCGAGAATCCGGCGCTGCGGGCGCACGTGATGAGGGCCAGGCGTTCGAGGGCCTCCGGGCGGTACGTGCGCCGCAGGCCGTTGCGGCCGTCGGCGGCGATCAGGCCCTTCTTCTCGTAGAACCGCAGCGCCGAGGGCGCCAGGCCGGAGCGTTCGGCGACCTCGGCGATGTCCAGCAGCGTCTCGACCACGTCCGCCTCCTCGTTCGTGGGCAGCGTGAACCGCCTTGACTTGAACCGCGCTTCACGTCGCAGCCTACTCGCCATGAGGATCCATCACCTGAACTGCGGCTCGGTCCGCACCATCGACCCCACCTACGACGGCCCCGCCTCGCTGCCCGCCGTCAACCACTGCCTGCTCGTGGAGACCGACGCCGACGGCCTGGTCCTGGTCGAGACCGGCCTCGGTCTCGGGGACGTCCGCGACCCGGAGGCCGCACTCGGCGCCGACTGGGTCGCCATGGCGCAGCCCGCGCTCGACGAGGAGGAGACGGCGGTCCGTCAGGTCGCCCGGCTCGGGTACGACCCCGCCGACGTGCGGCACATCCTCCTGACCCACCTCGACGTGGACCACTGCGGCGGCCTGCCCGACTTCCCCGGCGCCCGGGTGCACGTACTCGCCGCCGAACTCGCCGCGGCTCGCGCCGAGTCCCCGAGCTACCGCTACCGCCCCGCCCACTGGTCGCACGAGCCCGACTGGGTCACGTACGACCTCGCCGATGCCGGCGAGGCAGGCCCGACCGGCCCCATCGACCTGACCGGCCCCGCCAGCCCGACCGTCCCCGCCGGCCCCACCGGCCCCACCGTCCCCTCTGGCCCAGCCATCCCCGCCGGCCCCGCCATCCCCACCGGCTCGACCGACCCCACTCTCCCCACCGGCCCCAACGACCGCCCCAGCGGCTCGACCGGCGCCACCGGCGCCACCGGCCCCGCCGCCCCGCCCACTGCCGAGGATTGGTACGGCTTCACGTCCCTGCGGCTCGAGGGCCTGCCGCCGGAGTTCCGGCTCGTCCCGCTCGGCGGTCACACCGCCGGTCACACCGGTGTCGCCGTCCGAGGAGCGGACCGGTGGCTGTTGCACTGCGGGGACGCGTACTACTACCACCGTGAGATGGAGGCGGCGAAGGAGCCGCATCCGCTGATGGACGTCGTCCAGACGAGCTCGCAGGTCCATCGCGACCTGCGGATCGGCACCCAGGCCCGGCTGCGCGAGCTGGTCCGGGACCACGGCGACGAGGTGACCGTCTTCTCGGCGCACGATCCCTGGGAGTTCGCCCGGCTCGCGGCCGGCCGGGCGTAGCGGCAGGCCCTCGTGACCCCGCCGTGGGCCGCGCCCCGCGCCCGGTCACTGCTCCGGGGAACGACGACGCTGGGCCGGAACGGCCGGCAGCGTGAACCAGACCGCCTTGCCGTGCGCGGTGGGGCGGTGGCCGCAGTCGCTGCTGAGGGCGCGGATCAGGAGCAGCCCGCGGCCGTGCTCCTGCCAGGGGTCGACCGGGGCGGCGGGCTCGGGCCGGATCAGCTCGCCGGGGGCGGCGGGCCGGCCGTCGTGGACCTCTATCTGGCAGCCGCCGTGGGCCGGGAGCAGTTCGACGACCAGCTCGATGGGGCCGTGGCCGGGGGCGTGCTCGACGGCGTTGGCGACGAGTTCGGCGGTGAGCAGCTCGGCCGTGTAGCTGTCGGCGGCGGCCCGTTCCGCGCCCTCGATCTCGGTGAGGACGGAACGGACCAGGGCGCGGGCGATCGGCACGGCGGCCGTGGTGTGCGGCAGCTCGACGCGCCAGGTTGCGGAACCGGAGGCTTCGAACACGGCGGGATTCCGTTCGGGCTCGATGGGGGCGTGGGGGTGTGGGGACTGGGGGTGGGGTGAGGGGGTGGGGGCGTGGGGACCGGCGAGGGGCGCGGGGATAAGGGATGCGGGGGAGTCGGGTGCCGGGGACGGGGCGGCGTCCGGGTTTCCACCCTACGGACCCAAAAATCTGGATACAGAGGCGGTCGCCCACATCTGGCAGGACGTGGGTCCGTACTGGTCAGGGACCTTCGACGGCGGAGGTGAGGCTGCGGTATCGCGTACTCGTGACGACAGTCACACTTGAGTGATACCCTCCAGGGGGTGATGCCGTACCCGTACGTGCACACAACAGGGAGGTCCTCCCGAATGAGCCCCTTCACCGGCTCCGCGACCCGCACCGAACGCTGGCGGCACCTGCGCCTCACCGTCGACGACGGGGTCGCCACGATCACCCTCGCCCGCCCCGAGAAGCTGAACGCGCTCACCTTCGGTGCCTACGCCGACCTGCGCGACCTGCTCGCCGAGCTCTCCCGCGAACGGGCCGTCCGCGCGCTCGTCCTCGGCGGCGAGGGGCGCGGCTTCTGCTCGGGCGGCGACGTGGACGAGATCATCGGCGCCACGCTCTCCATGGACACCGCCCAGCTCCTCGACTTCAACCGGATGACCGGGCAGACCGTGCGCGCCCTGCGCGAGTGCCCCTTCCCGGTGATCGCCGCCGTCCACGGCGTCGCCGCCGGCGCCGGAGCGGTGCTCGCCCTCGCCGCGGATTTCCGGGTCGCCGACCCCACCGCCCGGTTCGCCTTCCTCTTCACCCGGGTCGGGCTCTCCGGCGGCGACATGGGCGCCGCCTATCTGCTGCCGAGGGTCGTCGGACTCGGCCATGCGACCCGGCTCCTCATGCTGGGCGACCCGGTCGGCGCCGCCGAAGCCGAGCGCATCGGGCTGCTCAGCGAGCTCACGGAGGAGGGTGCCGCCGACACCCGGGCCGCCGCCCTCGCCCGCCGGCTCGCCGAGGGGCCCGCCCTCGCCCACGCCCAGACCAAGGCACTGCTCACCGCCGAGCTCGACATGCCGCTGGCCGCCTCCGTCGAGATGGACGCCGCCACCCAGGCCCTGCTCATGCACGGCGAGGACTACGCCGAGTTCCACGCGGCCTTCACCGAGAAGCGCCCCGCGAAATGGCGCGGGCGATGACCGTGCCCGCCCCGGACCGACGCCCCGCCCCGGACGCCCGCCCCGCCCCCGACCGCCGCCCCACCCCCGACCGCCGCCCCACCCCCACCCCCGCCCCCGGCGTCCGCGCCGCGCCGCTTGGCGGCGGCGCGGTGCGGGACGGGGGGCGGCCCCTGCGGGTCGCCGTCGTCGGCGGGGGGCCCGGCGGGCTCTACGCCGCCGCGCTGCTCAAGCGGGACGACCCGGACCGCGAGGTCACCGTCTGGGAGCGGAACGCCCCCGACGACACCTTCGGCTTCGGCGTCGTCCTGTCCGACGAGACCCTCGGCGGCATCGCGGAAGCCGACCCCGAGGTCTACGCGGCGCTGCGCCGTGAGCTCGTCCGCTGGGACGACATCCACATCGCCCACCGCGGCCACCTCCTCACGTCCACCGGCCACGGCTTCGCCGCCCTCGGCCGCCGCCGGCTCCTGGAGCTCCTGCACGAGCGCTGCGCCGGGCTCGGTGTGCGCCTCCGCTTCCGCACCGAGGCGCCGCCCGTCGAGGTCGTGGCCGCCGAGCACGACCTGGTCGTGGCCGCCGACGGTGTGCACAGCCGCACCCGCGAGGCGCACGCCGAGGTGTTCCGGCCCACGATCACCACCCACCGCTGCCGCTACATCTGGCTCGCCGCCGACTTCGCCCTCGACGCCTTCCGCTTCGACATCGCCGAGACCGAGCACGGCGTGATGCAGCTCCACGCCTACCCGTACTCCGCGGACTCGTCCACGGTCATCGTCGAGATGCGCGAAGAGGTGTGGCGGGCCGCCGGGTTCGACGAGCTCGACGAGGCCGAGTCCGCCGCCCGCTGCGCCAAGCTCTTCGCCGAACCGCTGCACGGCCGCGCGCTGCGGTCCAACAACTCCGCCTGGACGGCCTTCCGTACGGTCGTCAACGCCCGCTGGTCCCACGGCCGCACCGTCCTGCTCGGCGACGCCGCCCACACCGCGCACTTCTCCATCGGCTCCGGCACCAAGCTCGCCGTCGAGGACGCCGTCGCGCTCGCCGCCGCCGTCGACCGGCACCCCGTCCTCGCCGAGGCGCTGGCCGCGTACGAGGCCGAGCGACGTCCCGTCGTCGAGTCGACCCAGCGGGCCGCCGCCGCGAGCCTGCGCTGGTTCGAGGAGATGGCCGAGCAACTCGACCGCCCACCCCGCCAGTTCGCCTTCAACCTGCTCACCCGGAGCCGCCGGGTGACCCACGACAACCTACGGCTGCGCGACCCCGCCTTCACGGCGTCCGTCGAGGCCGAGTTCGGCTGCCCGCCCGGCACCCCGCCCATGTTCACCCCGTTCCGGCTCCGCGGCCTGACCCTGCGCAACCGCGTCGTGGTCTCGCCGATGGACATGTACGTGGCGCGGGACGGCGTCCCCGGCGACTTCCACCTCGTGCACCTCGGCGCCCGCGCCCTCGGCGGCGCCGGCCTGGTCATGACCGAGATGGTCTGCGTGAGCGAACGGGGCCGGATCACCCCCGGCTGCACCGGCCTGTGGACCGACGAGCAGGCCGAGGCGTGGGCCCGCGTCACCGCCTTCGCGCGAGCGCAGGCCCCGGGCACGGCGATCGGCGTCCAGCTCGGACACTCCGGCCGCAAGGGCTCCACCCGGCGCATGTGGGAGGGCATCGACGAGCCGCTGCCCGACGGCAACTGGCCGCTCGTGGCCGCCTCCGCGCTCCCGTACCGCCCCGGTGTCAACCAGGTCCCGCACGCCCTCGACCGGGCCGGGCTCGCCGCCGTCCGGGAGGAGTTCACCGCCGCGGCCCGGCGGGCCGCCCGGGCCGGCTTCGACCTGCTCGAACTCCACTGCGCCCACGGCTACCTGCTCTCCGGCTTCCTCTCCCCGCTCACCAACCGGCGCACCGACGCCTACGGCGGCGACCTCACCGGCCGGCTGCGCTATCCGCTGGAGGTCTTCGACGCGGTACGGGAGGTGTGGCCGGCCGAGCGGCCCATGACCGTGCGCATCTCCGCCACCGACTGGGTCGAGGGCGGCACGACCGCCGAGGACGCCGTCGAGATCGCCCGGGCCTTCGCGGCGCACGGCGCCGACGCGCTCGACGTCTCGACCGGACAGGTGGTGCCCGAGGAGCGACCGGAGTTCGGGCGCTCGTACCAGGCCCCGTACGCGGAACGGATCCGTACGGCGCTCGGTATCCCGGTGATCGCGGTGGGCGCGATCTCCTCCTGGGACGACGTGAACTCCCTCCTCCTCGCCGGCCGCACCGACCTGTGCGCGCTGGCCCGCCCCCACCTCTACGACCCGCACTGGACCCTGCACGCCGCCGCCGAGCAGGGGTACGAGGGCCCCGCGGCGCCCTGGCCGGCCCCGTACCGGGCCGGTAGCCGCCGACCGCCGACGGGGCGCAAGGACCCCTGACGCCCGCCGGTGCGGGCCGTTGATCGACTTGATAGGCAAGTCGACACTTGCCTATGGTGGAGCGGTGGCGGACGACGACGAACTCTTCAAGGCACTGGCCGACCCCACCCGCCGGATCGTCCTCGACGAGCTGGCGGAGCGGGACGGGCAGTCCCTCTTCGAGATCTGCGCGCGCCTGGCGACCCGGCACGGCCTGGCCCTCTCGCGCCAGGGAGTCAGCCAGCACCTCGCCGTCCTGGAGACCGCCGGCCTGGTCCGGACCCGGCGCGAGGGCCGCTTCAAGTTCCACGACCTGAACACCGGGCCGCTCGAGCGCATCGCGACCCGGTGGCTCAGACCCGACACCCCGGAGAGCACCCCATGAGGATCAATCTGACCAGCGTCTTCGTCGACGAGCAGGACAAGGCCCTGCGCTTCTACACCGAGGTGCTCGGCTTCGTGAAGAAGACCGAGGTCCCGCTCGGCGGCCACAGCTGGCTGACCGTCGTCTCGCCGGAGGACCCCGACGGCGTCGAACTGGTCCTGGAGCCCAACCAGCACCCCGCCGCCAAGGCCTACCAGGACGCGCTCGCCGCCGACGGCATCCCGGTGAACTCCTTCGCCGTCGACGACGTGCGCGCCGAGTTCGCGCGGCTGCGCGCCCTCGGCGTCCGCTTCACCCAGGACCCCGTGGACATGGGCCCGGTCACCACGGCGATCCTCGACGACACCTGCGGCAACCTGATCCAGATCGCCGAGTACAAGGGCTGACCCGCCCCATCCCACCCCACGGCCTGAGGAGGCGCCCAGGGCCGGCTACACGCGCACGAACTCCCCGCCCAGCGCGTGCAGGCGCTCGTGCAGCGCCAGGAAGACCTCCGCCGAGCGGGTGCCCGGCCAGTTCTCCGGGAGGAGGGCGAGCGGCAGCACCGGGTCCGCGTAGGGCAGACGGCGCCAGGAGTCGAGGGCGAGGAGGTAGGCGCGGTAGGCCTCTTCCGGAGTGCCCGGGGTGCCCGGGGTGCCCGGGGTGCCCGGGGTGCCCGGGGTGGTCGACCAGGTGCGCAGGACCGGCTCGTGGGCGTCCAGGAACTGCTCGTGGAGCTTGGCGATCGACGGCAGGTCCCACCAGCGGGCCACCGCCTCCGCCGTCGGCGCGAAGCCCAGGTGGTCGCCGCGGAACAGGTCCACGTACGCGGCGAGGTCGAGCCGCTCCAGGGTGTGCCGGGTCTCCTCGTACAGGCGGGCAGGCGCGATCCAGACGCCCGGCGCGGCCGTGCCGAAGCCGAGCCGGGCGAGCCGCGAGCGCAGCAGGTGGCGCTTGTAGCGCTCGGCCTCGGGGACGGAGAACACGGCGAGCACCCAGCCGTCCGACAGGTCCGGCTCCGCGCGGGCGTAGATCCGGCGGTCGCCGTCCTCCAGGAGCATCCGCGCGTCGTCCGACAGCGCGTACCCGGCGGCGCCGTCCGCCGTGCGGCCGGGCAGCAGCAGCCCGCGGCGCTTCAGCCGGGAGACGGAGGAGCGCACCGACGGGGCGTCCACCCCGAGCACGGCGAGGAGCCGGATCAGCTCCGCCACCGGCATCGGCGCGCCGTCGGGCAACCGTCCGTACGCGCCGTACAGGGAGACGATCAGGGATCGGGGGGTGTGCTGCTCGGCCACGTGATCACTTTAGGGGGCCGGGTCCCGCGCCGTCGTCCCGCAGCCGGTAGCGCTGCAGCTTCCCGGTGGCGGTGCGGGGGAGCGCGTCCATGAAGACGATCTCCCGGGGCGCCTTGTACGGGGCGAGGCGGGCGCGGACGAAGGCCCGCAGCGCCGCCGCCGTGGCCGAGTCGTGCGGCACCCCGTCCCGCACCACCGTGTACGCCACCACGACCTGGCCGCGCAGCTCGTCGGGCCGGCCGATCACCGCCGTCTCCACGACGTCCGGGTGGGCGAGGAGGGCCTCTTCGACCTGGGGTCCGGCGATGTTGTACCCGGCCGAGATGATCATGTCGTCGGCGCGGGACACGTAGCGGAAGTAGCCGTCCGGGTCGCGGACGTAGGTGTCTCCCGTGATGTTCCAGCCGTCGTGCACGTACTCCGTCTGACGCGGGTCGGCGAGGTAGCGGCAGCCGACCGGGCCGCGCACCGCGAGCAGCCCCTCCTCGCCGTCCGGCAGCTCCTTCAGGCCCGTCCCGTCGCGGCCGACGATCCGCGCCTGCCAGCCGGGCACCGGCCGTCCGGTGGTGCCGGGGCGTATCTCGCCGTCGGCGGCGGAGATGAAGATGTGCATCAGTTCGGTCGCACCGATGCCGTTGATCAGCTTCAGGCCCGTGCGCTCCCGCCAGGCCTCCCAGGTCCCGGTCGGCAGGTTCTCGCCCGCCGACACGCAGCGGCGCAGCGAGCCGAGGTCGCGGTCGTGCCCGGGCTTGCCGAGCTCCTCCAGCATCACCCGGTACGCGGTCGGCGCGGTGAACAGCACGGACACCCGGTGCCGGTCGATCGCGGCCAGCAGCTGCTGCGGTCCCGCCTGCTCCAGCAGCACCGCGCACGCCCCGGCCCGCAGGGGGAAGACGACGAGCCCGCCGAGGCCGAAGGTGAAGCCGAGCGGCGGGGAGCCGGCGAAGACGTCGTCCGGCTCCGGACGCAGGACGTGCGCGGAGAAGGTGTCGGCGGCGGCGAGCACGTCCCGGTGGAAGTGGAGGCACCCCTTGGGGCGACCGGTGGTCCCGGAGGTGAAGGCGATGAGCGCCACGTCGTCGGCGGCGGTGTCCACCGCCTCGTACCGCGCGGGCTTGCCGATGGAGAGGGTGAGCAGGTCGTCGGGGCCGTCCCCGCCGTACGGGGTGACGCGCAGGCCGGGCACCCGCGCCGCGAGGAGTTCGTCGACGGCCCGCACGTCGCAGAGCGCGTGGCTGCAGCGGGCCATCTCGCACAGCACGGCCAGTTCCCGGGCCCGCTGCTGGGCGAGCACGGTCACGGCGACCGCTCCGGCCTTCATCACGGCGAGCCAGCAGGCCGCGAGCCAGGGGGTGGTGGGGCCGCGGAGCAGCACCCGGTTGCCCGGGCGGACGCCGAGGTCGGTGTCGAGCACATGGGCGATGCGGTCGACCCGCTCGCGCAGCTGCCCGTACGTCCAGACGCCGCCCTCGCCGTCCCGGAACACCTCGCGGTCGGCGCCGAATCGTTCCACCGTGCGGTCGAGGAGCTCGGTCCCGCAGTTGAGCCGATCGGGGTACGCGAGGGACGGCAGGTCGAAGAGGAGCTCCGGCCACTGTCCGGCGGGCGGCAGGTGGTCGCGGGTGAAGGTGTCCAGATGGGCCGAGGGCGTCAGCTCCACGTCCGTCCCCCTGTTCGGTGGGATGTTCATCGATAGAGCGGCTGGCGTGGCTCAGGGCTTGCGTGGATTCGAGACGGGGTCCACCGTCGCCTCACGAGCGTATCGTGATGGTGACGACAGTCAACGGTTCGCGATACAAGCCAGCTCGTCGCCGTCCCGGCGGCCGACGGGCGCGCCAGAGAGGGCCCCGATGGCCGCATTCTCGCTCGATCCCGAACAGACCGCCTGGTGCGCGTCGCTCCGCGGCCTCGCGGCCGAGCAGCTGCGCCCCCTCGCCGACAAGGGCGAGCCCGGCCGCGTCAACCGCCCCCTCGTCGCCGCCCTCGGGGCGCACGGACTGCTCGCCCGCCTCTTCGACTCCGGGGCGCTCGACCTGTGCCTCATGCGCGAGTCCCTCGCCCACGCCTGCACCGAGGCCGAGACGGCCCTCGCCCTCCAGGGCCTCGGTGCCCACCCAGTCGCCGCCCACGGCAGCCCCGCCCAGCGCGCCCGCTGGCTCCCCGAGGTCGTCTCCGGCCGCGCCGTCGCCGCCTTCGCCCTCTCCGAACCCGGCGCCGGCTCCGACGCCGCCGCCCTGGCCCTGGAAGCCGTGCCCGACCCGGCGACCGGCGGCTGGCGCCTGCACGGCGAGAAGCGCTGGATCTCGAACGCGCCCGAGGCGGACTTCGCGACCGTCTTCGCCCGAACGGGCGAAAGCGCGGGCCGCGCCCACGGCGTCACCGCCTTCCTCGTGCCCGCCGGACGCCCCGGGCTCACCGGTGAGGCCTTCGACATGCTCGCGCCGCACGCCCTCGGCAGCCTCGTCTTCGACGGTGTGCCCGTCGGGCCCGAGGACGTCCTCGGCGCGCCCGGCGACGGCTTCCGCGTCGCCATGACCACCCTCAACCTCTTCCGGCCCAGCGTCGGCGCCTTCGCCGTCGGCATGGCCCAGGCGGCCCTCGACGCCACCCTCGCCCACACCGCGGCCCGGCCCGCCTTCGGCGGCGTCCTCGCCGACCTCCAGGCCGTCGCCCACCAGGTCGCCGAGATGGCCACCCGCACCGAGGCCGCCCGACTCCTTGTCTACGCGGCGGCCGAGGCGTACGACCGCGGGGAGACGGACGTGCCGCGCCGCGCCGCCATGGCGAAACTGCTCGCGACCGAGACCGCCCAGTACGTCGTCGACACCGCCGTACAGCTGCACGGCGCCCGCGCCCTGCGGCGCGGACACCTCCTCGAACACCTCTACCGGGAGGTGCGGGCACCCCGGATCTACGAAGGGGCCACCGAGGTCCAACGCACCATCATCGCCAAGGAGCTCTACCGGGAGGTCCGTCCATGAGCCTGCACCGCCACAACCCCGCCGAGCTCTCCCCGCCCACCGGCTTCACCCACGCCGTCACCGCCACCGGCACGCGGCTGGCCTTCCTCGCCGGCCAGACCAGCCTCGACCGGGACGGCAAGGTCACCGGCGAGACCCTGCCCGAGCAGTTCGAGACGGCACTCGCCAACCTGCTCGCCGCCCTTCGGCACGCCGGTGGCTCGCCCGCCGACCTCGCCCGCGTCACCGTCTACACCACGGACGTCGACGCCTACCGCCGGCACGCCCCCGAACTCGGGCGCATCTGGCACCGGTTGGCCGGCCGCGACTACCCGGCGATGGCCGTGATCGGGGTGGTCCGCCTGTGGGACGAGCAGGCCCTGGTCGAGGTGGACGGGTTCGCGGTGATGGACTGACCGGCGTTCCGCGCGCCACCCTTGATCAACTGGTCACTGCCGGGGGCCGGGCTTAGTGTCGAAAGGTGGACTGACCGGCCTATTCCCTCAGGTGAGGGCGCGATGCCCCATGAGTACCCCGAAGCCGACGACCCCGCAACAGACCGTCGCCCCCAAGTCGGGCGGCGACGGCAAGGGCATCGCCCTGTTCGTGATCGCCTCCTGCCAGCTGATGGTGGTCCTCGACATCACCATCGTGAACATCGCGCTCCCACACATCCAGGAAGCGCTGGACTTCTCCACCACGAGCCTGTCGTGGGTGGTCAACGCCTACACGCTGACCTTCGGCGGCCTGCTGCTCCTCGGCGGTCGCGCCGGTGACATCCTGGGCCGGCGCCGGGTGTTCATGTTCGGCGTCCTGCTCTTCGGACTCGCCTCGCTCTTCTGCGGCCTCGCCCAGAGCGAATGGCAACTCCTCGCCGCCCGCGCCCTCCAGGGCGTCGGCGGCGCCATCGCCTCGCCGACCTCCCTCTCCCTGATCACCACGACCTTCGACGAAGGGCCCGAACGCAACCGGGCCTTCGGCGTCTTCGCGGGCGTCTCGGCGGGTGGCGGCGCGATCGGCCTGGTGGCCGGCGGCATGCTCGTCGAATGGCTCGACTGGCGCTGGATCTTCTTCGTGAACGTGCCGATCGCCGTGCTCATCGCCTTCCTCACGCCCCGGCACGTCAAGGAGTCCGAACGGCACCCCGGGCACTTCGACCTCGCCGGCGCCCTCTTCTCGACCCTCGGCATGGTCGCCCTGGTGTACGGCTTCATCCGCGCCGCCCAGGAGGGCTGGCGGGATCCGTACACCATCGGCTCCTTCGTGGCGGCGATCCTCCTGCTCCTGGCCTTCATCCTCAACGAACGGCGCTCGCAGCAGCCCATCACCCCGCTGCACATGTTCGCCGACCGCAACCGCTCGGGCACCTACGCCATCATGCTGTGCCTGGCGGCGGCGATCTTCGGGATGTTCTTCTTCCTCACCCTGTTCGTCCAGCAGGTCCTCGGCTTCAGCCCCTTGGCGACCGGCCTCGCCTTCCTGCCGGTCAGCGCGATCATCGCGGTCGGCGCGGGGCTCACCTCCAACCTGCTGCCGCGCTACGGACCCAAACCCTTCATGGTGACCGGTTCGCTCCTGGCCGCCGCGGGCCTGTCCTGGCTGACCCTGACCGACGTCGACTCCACCTACCTCGGCAGCATCCTCGGGCCGATCCTCGTCTTCGGCCTCGGCATGGGCCTGATGTTCGTATCGCTCACCATCATGGCGCTGTCCAACGTCGAACAGCGCGAGGCCGGAGCCGCCTCCGGACTGCTCAACGCCATGCAGCAGGTGGGCGGTTCGCTCGGCCTGTCGATCCTGGTCACGGTCTTCGGCACCGCGAGCCGCAACGAGGCGGACACCCAGGTGCCCCTCTTCCTCTCCCAGGCGACCCCCCTGCAGAAGGCCCAGTTCGCCAAGACCGGCGAGCTGCCCCCACCGTGGAGCGACCAGGTGCTCACCTCCGGCGTCTCGGCCGGATTCATCACGGCCGCCATCTTCGGCGTGGTCGCCTTCTTCATCGCCCTGTTCGTCATCAAGGTCCGCGCCTCGGACATCGAACGCCTGAAGGGCGGGGCGATGATGCCACCGGGCTGAGCGCCCGCGGCGCCGGGGCGAGCCCCCGGCCTCACGCCGGGCGCGGTGGTCCCTGGAGGTCGACCCGGCTGCCCGCCCGGCGTCGCGGGGGTCCCTGTGCGCGGGCCGATCTCGGGCCTCACGCCCGGCGCGGTGGTGGTCCCTGGGGGCCGATCCCTCCGCCCCACACCTCGCGCAGCGTCCCGTAGACCTCGCCCACCGTCGCCCCCGACCGGAGGGCGTCCTTCATCGGCGGGAGCACCCCGTCCGTGCCCCACGCGGCCTTGTGCACCCGCAACAGCGCCTCGCCCACCAGGTCCTGGTCCCGCCAGGCCCGCAGCTTCGCGAGTCTCTCCCGCTGCCGGGACTCCAGCGCCGGGCACGGCAGACAGGCCGCGTCCGGCGGGGGAGCGGCCACCGCGCGGACGGTCCAGCCGGGCAGTTCGGCGCGGAGGTACGCGAGGACGTCGGCGCCCGGCCGCGGCACGGCGGACGTCGGGAAGACCCGCGGCCCGCCCGTGCCCCCGGTACCCAGGACACCCTTCATCCGCCGGGCCGGAACGCCCTGCTCCTCGCCGACCAGCTGGCACAGCAGGAGCAGCACCCCGGCCGGGTCCGCGGCGGTCAAGGTCACCGACACCGCGCCCAGCCGGATCCCCCGGAAGAGCACGCGCATGTCGTCGACCGAGTCGATCGCCACCCCGGCCCGCCCCACCCGCCCGGCGGCCTCGCGGCTGTCGGAGTCGTAACCCTGCCGGGTGGGCACGTCGACCACGACGGCCAGCGCCCGCGCGCCGCCGTCCGCCAGTCTCCTCAGGTACTCGTTGGACTCCACCGCGCTGCCGGGACCCGTGTAGTGATGCACCGTCCGTGCCTCCCTCGGACCGGATCGACGTCGGCGAACAGCGGTCCCGCCCCATGAATACCCAGGCGGGGCCCCGGGGGGAACCGCCAGGTGGAGCCCCGACCGAGGGCGTATCAGAATCCGATCGGATGAAAACACCGGAGCATCCCTCGGTGAGCGGCCGTCAGCCGCCGCCGCACACGCACAGTGAGCGCCAGGCAGCAGTCGCCCATCGAAGGAGAGACACCCGTGCACGGACGACAGGACACACACGCCGCAGGGCCTCGGCGACCACGCGGACGCCTGGTGGTGGCCGCCCTCGGGGCCCAGGCGCTGGCCGCGGCGGCCCTGGTGGGGCTGGGGGCGGGGGAGGCGGGGGCCCAGCCGGTGACGTGCTTCGGGGCGGTGGCCACGGTCACCGGCACCGAGGGGACCCCCGGCGACGACGTCATCATCGGCACGCCGGGGACCGACGTCGTCGACGGCGGGGGCGGCGACGACAAGATCTGCGGCCTCGGCGGCCACGACAGGCTCGTCGGCGGCGCCGGCAACGACAGCGTCTCGGGCGGCGAGGGCGACGACCAGCTGGACGGCGGCCTCGACGACGACACGCTGATCGGCGACACCTACGCCGTGAGCGGCGACGTGACCGGCCCCGTCGGGCGCGACCGGGTGACCGGCGGCGCGGGCCACGACAGCATCACCGGAGACAACGCGACGGCGGGCGTCGAGGCCGACGACCTGGCCGAGGGGGCGGCGGCGGACACGCTCCACGGCGGCGTCGGAGACGACGGCATCACCGGTGACAGCTCCGGCATGAGGGCCGACGGCGGCGCGAACGACTACGTCAACAGCGGCGACGGCGACGACTACGTCGTCGGGGACTCGCTCGGCAGCGTGGCGGCCGAGGGCTCCGGGGACGACGTGATCCTGATGGGCCGGGGCGCCTTCGACTTCGCGGTGGGCGACACCTCCGTGTTCGAGGGCGACGCGGTCGGCGCGGGCGGCGACGACTACATCGACCTGGGCCCGGACGGCGGGTTCGGCGCCACGGGTGACCACCAGAGCTCCTTCGGCCGGGCCCTCGGCTCCGGGAACGACCGCGTCAGCGGCGGTTCTGCGGACGAGATCACCCTGGTCGGCGACAGCCTGGTGGGCGACCCCGCGGGCTCCACGGCGGGCGACGACGTCGTCAACGGCAGGGGCGGCGACGACGTCGTCCTCGGCGACAACGTCGACGCCCTGACCCTCGACGCCACGAGCGGCACCGCCGGCGGCGCGGACACCCTGGGCGGTGGCGACGGCGACGACCGCCTGCGCGGCGGCCCCGGCCCCGACTCCCTCAACGGCGGCGCGGGAACCGACGACTGCGACGGCGAGGGCGGGACCGACACCGAGGCCGGCTGCGAGGCTTGAGCCGACGGGCAGGCCGTGGCCGAGAGCGGGACGAGGACCCGTCACCCACCGGCGTACCGGAAGGGGGCGGGGCCTTGATCGAAACGTCGCGATTCCGAACGGCTACGCATAAGATCGTTGGCGAAGACTGCGGCCCGATGGGCTTCCTCAGGAGGACATGCCCCCATCCATACGAGTCACTCGTGCCCTGGGGAACCACCTCGTGTCCATGCTTCTGCTGAAAATGGCGGCGCAGGATTTGCTCACTCTCAATGCCCGGCGCCTGATGGTGCCGCATCGCGCCGCGCGATAGCGGCACTTCCGCAAGTCTGAAACTTCTCTCACCGAGCGCTCCGCCTGGGCGCAGAGCCTGGTGAGCCTGGCTGGCGATCTGGTGGCGGCATGCGGGAACGTACAGATGATCGTCGAGTGTGCCGCACGATCGACGAACCTCTCGACAGCCCGCGGCTGATCGACGTCGTCCTGGTGGGCCGCCATCCCGACTAGAACCGGCCCTCCGTACACCTGATCGAGCTGAGGTGTTGGTCGAGTTGTCACCAGCGTGGAATAGGCGACCGCTGACCTGGTGTACGTCGGGGGTATGGACAAGGCGAAGGCCCATCCGGCTCTACAACGGCGCGAGTACTACAACGCTTTCAGGAGCGACCGCGGGCCGTTCCAGGGTCTTGCCTTCGAATAGCGGATTCGACTATCTACACAACGCCACGGATGAATCCGTGTCCTGCGGATCTTGTTGCGACGCGCAGACTTGCACTCAACGGGGCTCACGCACACCACTCGTTGGTTCGACGTTGGAATGGCACGGCCGCCCTTCCGGGCATCGGCACTCACCTCACGTACGAGACGCGAGGGAAACGACTCTTCAGCCGCGGACGAGAACCGGCGCCTGAATACCGCTGATATACCCTCCGGGAAGGGGCGCAGCACCAACAACTCTATTGCACAGTTGGGTTGACGGTGGGTCGATAAAGCTGTGACTGACGTGACTACGCAGTCTGGAACCTGGTCCGCTCCGACAGCGCTGTGCGTGCCCCGTCGAAGTCCGCCAGCCTCGCCGCGACCGTCGCCGCGGCAAGACGTTTCGGCAATGCGGAAGAGAACTTCAGGCCCGCCACCGCCCGCCGGTCGACGTCAGGAAGGACCAGAGCAGGACCGGATTCCGCGGCCTTGAGGGCACTCCGCCACATGTCCTGAGTCAGGTCCTCCCGCAGGCGGACGCAGCAGTCGGTCGGACGCTGCACGGGGTCGGCGATCGCCCCCAGCGTCGCGCCGAGCGTCGCGTTGGCGCGGTAGCCCGCCCACGTCCACCAGCGGACGTCGTTTCCGTGCCGCACCACGAGGGTGCCGCCGGGATGCACCATGTGCGGCGCCTGGTCGGAGCGCCACTCTTGCAGACAGACGTCGGCCCTGCGGGTGAGCGCCACGGGCGGGTCCTCGCCCAGCAGAACCTCGCGCATCGCACGGGTGAGCGCGTACGAGAGGCCGGCGACCGATCCGCTGGACCACTTCGCGACACCGCCGCTCTCTACGGGCTCGACGAACACCCGCTTGCGGCCCCAGTCGATGAACGTCACCTGCCAGCTGCGGCCGGCCAGAAGCAGCCTGCGCGGGCCGGGACGCTCCTCCGTGAGGACCGAGGGATCCATCCGGCCGATCTCGGTGCGGCCGGACAACACGGTGAACTGGGGCGGCGCCGTGAAGGACGCTGTCAATTCGATGAAGTGCCGCCGTCCGAATCGACGCTCGGCCTCCTGGCCGATGAACAGCATGCCTCCATCCGACTCCAGGAACCCTTCGTCCACGAGGTGGCGCAAGACGGGAGCAGCGGAGCGGTCGAAGGGCGCGAGCCCGTTCCACTGCTCCGACCACAGCTGGTCACCCAGCTTGTGCTCCTGCAGGGCGACCGCGAGGAGCTGCTGGGCGACGAGGTGACGGGGCTCCGGCGGCGCCACGACGGGTTCGACCCAGTTCCGCCCCCACAGCAGGAGCAGTCCGGCGGCCTGCAGCAGCGTGTCCTTGTGAGTGGCCAGGAAGAGACAGTTCCGTGTGGAGCCGGAGCGCCGTCCGGTCCGGCCGATGCGCTGGAGGAAGGAGGCGACGGTGGCGGGGGCGTCGATCTGGATGACCCGGTCCAGGTCGCCGACGTCGATTCCCAGTTCCAGGGTGGAGGTGGCGACGATGACGCAGTCCCGTGCTTCGGCGAAGGCCTGCTCAGATCTGGCCCGCTCGTCGGCCGAGAGGGAGGCGTGCGAGAGGAACACGGTGACGTCCCGTGCCCGCAGCGCGGCGCCCAATTCCTCCACCTGTCGCCTGGAGTCGCAGAAGACCAGGCGCTTCTCGCCCCTGTGGAGGGCCGCGATGACCTTGGCGGCGTTGTCGAGGGACCCGACGTAGTCCAGTTCCACGTCCCCGGGCGGCGGGGAGGCGTTGCCGGCGGGAAGCGTCTTCGCGGCGGGCGAGGTGTCCGGCGAAACGACAGTGCCCGGACGCTGTCCTGCTTTCGCGCCCTGCAGCCAGGCCAGGAGCTCCTTGGGGTTGCCGACGGTCGCCGACAGCCCGATCCGCTGGATGGCCCGCCCCGTCACCCGCTGCAGGCGTTCGAGGACGGCGAGGAGGTGCCAGCCCCGGTCGTCGCCCGCGAAGGCGTGCACCTCGTCCACCACGACGGCCCTGACACCTCCCAGCAGGTGGGCGTGATCGGTCTTCACGCCGATGAGCATGGCCTCCAGGGACTCCGGCGTGGTCAGCAGGATGTCGGGCCGCTCGGTACGGATGCGGCGCCGCTGGGATTCCTTGGTGTCACCGTGCCACAGGGCAGCGCTGCGGCCGAGCCACTGGGCGTAGCCGTCGATGCGCGTCACCAGGTTGTTGAGGAGCGCCTTGAGCGGGCAGAGGTAGAGGACCGAGGTACCGGTCCAGTTCCCGGCGGTCATGGCCGAAAGGATCGGGAGGCAGGCGGCCTCGGTCTTTCCACCGGCCGTGGGCGCGAGCAGTACCGCGTCGACGCCGTCCATCACCGGATCGATGGCGGCACGCTGAAGGGGCCGCAGATCAGGCCAGCCGAGGGTGTTGACCACGTGGTGCAGGACCACGGGGTCAAGTCGGTCGACGGGGTCCGCGGCGTGCGTCATCACAGGTCCAGGTCGATGCCGTCGGCGGAGACCGCCGCGGCCAGGTTCCGTTCCACGTCCGTCAGTTCGCTGCTCGTCACGGTGAGGCGGTAATGCTGCCTCGGGTCGAAGTCCTCGAACTGGTCGATGCGGTCGAGAACGTCACCGACGAGCTTCTTCAGAAAGAGCCGGGGGGCCACACCGACCTTGCCACCGAGCGATCCTCCCACCGCGCGGGCGAGCTCGCCGATGTACGCATCGTCGGCCAGCGCCCTGACGCGATCAGGGGCCGTGGCACCGGAGGCGTAGAGGTCGCGGATGTTCACGCCGAGGGAGGTCAGCGAGTCCTGGGTGAACCCGGTCAGGCGCAGCTGCACCGCGCGCGGGTTGTCGAAGCGCGGATCCGTCGTGAAGTCCGTGGCCAGCCGCTGGGCGAGCGGTGCGAGCCGTTGGACGCCCTGCTGGCCGTCGAAGAACGCCGGCGTTCCCGTGATGACGAGGTAGAGGCCGGGGAAACGGCCGGAGTGGACCTCGTCGATGAGCTGGCGGAGGGCGTTCAGCGCCTTGTCGCGGGCGTCCGACCGTACCCGCTGGAGGGTCTCCACCTCGTCAAGGACGACGAACAGTCCCCGGTGCCCGGAGTCCCGCAGCACCGTCAGCAGCCCCTGGAGGAAGCCCAGGGCACCGAAGTGGTCGAGGTCCCCCCGTACTCCCGCGGAGCGGCGGGCGGCCGCGGCCACGTGGGGCTGGCCGCCGAGCCAGGCGAGGACGGCCGCCGCCGTCGCTTCGTCGCCTTCGGCGAGTGCGGACCGGTAGCCGCGCAGGGCGGTGGCGAAGGAAGGGGCGTGCCGTGAGACCTCCGTGAGCCGGGCGGTCAGCAGCCGCTCCACCGCGTCGTCCAGGTCTTGCTCGTCGGCGCCGTCCGCGAGAGCGTCCTCCTCCAGGGCGTAGAACCAGGCGTCCACCACGGGCCGCAGGGCGCTCGGCGGGAAGCTCGTCGTCGCCAGCCGTTCGGTGAGACGCCGGTAGACCGTCTCCAGCTTGTGCAGGGGCGTCTCCGTCTCCGAGACCTGGATCTCGGAGACCGCGAAGTTCCGCTGCTTGGCCCGCTCGCCGAGCCAGCGGGTGAAGAAGGTCTTGCCCGAGCCGTACTCGCCCCGGACGGCCTTGAACACCGACGCGCCGGAGGCGACCGCTTCGAGTTCCGCATCGAGGGCGGACTCGAAGCGGTCGAGGCCGGTGGCCAGCAGATCCAAACCGCTCTCGGGCACCGCTCCGCGCCGGAGGGCGTCGAGGGCGGTGCGCCGGCGGGCGGCGGATACGACGGTGGGACGAGGTGCGCTCACCCGCGCATTGTCCCATCGATGCGGGCACGAAATCCGAGGTCGGTCATCGGCGGGGCAGGACGCCGTAGCCGAGTGCCTCCGTGAGATGGGCGACGAACTCGGCGCTCTTCGCCGTCTTGTCCGGCCCCCACTGCCGCTCCTTCTGGAAGAGCACGAACTGTTCCTGGAGCGAGGACCAGAGCGACTCGAGGCGCGCGGTCGTGGGGAAGACGTCCTCCCGGGCCGCGTTCGCAAGCATCTCCGGCCTGTTGAACACGCGCCCGATCAGGTCGACCGCGCCGAGCATTGCCAGATGGAAGTGCAGGTTGGTGTGTTCGGAGCGGGAGACAGGCTCCGGGGCCGTCTGGAGGAACTCGTCCACCAGGCGCTGGGCCCGGGCGAGCCACAGGTACACCGGGAGCTCCGTCTTCTCGGAGAACACCCGCCGGTAGTCAGTGTCCGACTTCAGCAGGCTGGACGGCCTGGCCCGCGCGTGGTCCGGCTGCCCGAGCGCCATGGCCATCACGGCCTGGGCGAGGAGCGGAATGCTGACGATGCGGTCGGCCGGCTTGCCCTGGTTCCGGTAGAAGTTCTTGCGGCGGTCGTAGAACCACTCGTGCTCGAAGAAGTACGACTCGATTTGCCGCTGGATGTCGTCCGTGGCGCGCAGTGAGGCGACGGGCACGCTGGTCTGCCGGTTGGTGGCCCGGATCACCGCGTCGCGCGCGGCCTGGTCCGTGGTGACGAGGATCCGCACCTGCACGAGACGGTCGAAGACGGAGGCGGTCGGCTCGGCGGCGTACAGCTCACGCAGGGTTTCGTGGAGCGTGTAGGAGGTCTGGAGGCCGTTGACGATCTGCACGTCGGACAGGCTGAGGCGCTTGCCGACCGAGGTGGCCTGGGAGCACACGATCGTGATGCCGTTGTTGAGCCACCAGAATTCGGGTGCGTCGGCCTTCTGGAGCGAGGCGGTGATCTCCCGGTTGACCTCGACGTTGCCCTGGTAGTCGCGGACGTTCCAGTCGAAGATGTGCGACTTGATCGTGCCCGTCTCGTCGCTGAGGAAGTCGATGTACTCGCCCAGGCCGACCAGAGCGATGTGGCTCGTGTCGTGGGTGATGCTCTCCCGGTAGGGAAGCTCCAGGGTGTACGACGGGAGGGTGCTGGCCCGCTGCCACAGCTCGGCCGGACCGAGGAACTCGACCTCGCCCTTCGAGATGGCGAACGCCTGGGTGAGCTGGGCCTCCAGCAGCTTCGCCTTCGTCCGAACCTTGACGTGAACCTCGGACGCCTCACCGCGCGTCACGTACGAGAACTTGATGAGCATCGTGGGATGGCGGTGCGCCAGACGCTTCAGGGCGTCCCGGAAGAGCCTGAAGCGGGCCAGCAGGTCTTCGCTGAAGAGAATGGCGGCGGCATCCTCGTCGACCTCCATGTCCAGGAGGGTCTTGCAGGTGGCCGCGACCTTGTCCAGAGCCAGCTCGGAGAAGGTCTGGCTGGTCTTCGCCTGGACGAGCCACAGCGTCAGCTGCGTTCCCGCCTCCACGTGAGCGGCGGCTGACGACGGCGGCGACTGGAAGATCTCGCTGTCCTCGTGCAGCAAGCGCCCGCCGAGGAAGACGTAGGCCCCGTCGATGCCACCGTCGTTTCCGCCGCCGATGATGCCGGCCTCGATCTCTTCCTCCGACAGGCCGAAGCCGTGCAGGGCATGCTCGCTCGCGAACCGCTCGAAGGCTGCGTCGAACGACAGAGGGACGGTGCGGGCGTTCCGCCACTCCTCGATCATCTGGTTGATCAGGACACGGTCGTTTGCGCTCATGGCTCCCGGCTCATCGTGTGCAGGTGTGGACGGATGGTCAGTCCAGGTCGAACTGGACGCGCAGCAAGGGCAGGTCGAGGCGGACCGTCCTGCCGTCCGGCAAGGTCTCCAGGACCTGAACGCCGTCGTAGTTGAGGAGCTGACGCAGGATGGCGGCGAACCCGTCGGCCCGCGTCGTCGGATACGACACGCGCTGGGCCAGGGCCGTCACCGGCAGGGTGCCGCCGGCATCGATCAGGGCGCGGATCGCCTGTTTCAGCTTGCCCTCGGGGGGCTTGCGCGCGAGCAGCTCCTGCTGACCCTTGAACGTCTCCGATGCGAACAGCGCCGCGACGAGGGCGTCGTCGGGGTCGACCACGGCAGCGGTCACCAGTGCGTCCTCGTGCTCCGCTGCCGGAACGAGGGCGACGTCGAAGAGCGAGTCGTGGGTGCGCGCCAGCCGCTCCTGCTCCTTGCTGGGCTTCTGCTTGGCCGGACGCTTCGCGGGCACGGTCGGCTTGGGCGCCGGGGCAGCCACGGGCTGGGACGTCGTGGCCTCCAGGTGCCACCAGAGGGGCCGCTGGTCGCCCAGCTCCCGCCACGCCGGTGGCGGGGTGGCCCCGAACGGCAGGAACGCGAGGACGGGGATGGTGAACTCGGCGAGGGAAGCGCCCCCGTGGTAGCCAGCCTTCCGGGCCGTGTACCGGGAATCGGCATCCCAAAGGGCGACGATCGAGGCACCGGGCTCAGGCGCGACGACCCGGTTTCCTCGCAGCTCGATCTCCGCGGGGCCGATGTCACCACCCGGAGTCCGGTGACGGGCGGACAGGGGCGACCCGGCCTCGACCTTCGTCCCGTGCCGGTCCACCACGTGTCCGTGGTCACTGGTGACGAGTACGGCCATGCCCTGCTCCGCCGCGACCCGCGTCAGGTCCAGAAGCCCGGGGATGTGCGCCGCCTGCCAGGACCCGTCGCCGAGCTTCTGCTCCTTCGCGAGCCGGTCGTCGATGGCGTTGAGGACCACCGCCACGTGCGTACGGCCGTCATTCAGCGCCTCGGTGAGGGCCGGTCCGAACGTCTCGCCCGCGCTCTCGGCCCGTAGGTCGTCCTTGTGGAAGACGGCCGCGGGCGCTCCACCCCAGAGCGGAAGCCGGGGAAACAGCTGAGCCTCGTCCTTCTGCGTTCCTTGCACGAGACGCCCCGCGAAGAGCGAGGTCCGGGAAACGGCCGTCAACGTCGGCAGGGCAGCGGCCATGGCCCGGCGCTGCGGAATCCCGTTCTCCACCGGGTCGAACTCCGCCCAGGAGGAACGCAGTTCCTCACCCAGCTCGGTGGCGATGTCCGCACTCATGCCGTCGAGGACGAGCAGCAGCACTCGCCGGTCGCCGGGACTCTGGACAACGGGCTTCACGACCCGCTCCAGGAAGTTCTCCACGACCAGTCCCGTACCGGGCCCGCTTCCTCCAGCCGTCCAGGTCGCCAGCGTGCGGGCGAAGTCGCGGTCGATCTCGCGACGGCGCTCACGGATCCGAGCGGCGAGCGAGTCGTACGCGGCGGCGAGCGCCGGATCGGGGTCGCCGCCGGCCTCGATGTGCTCCAGGGCGCGGTCGACCCAGCCGGTCTCCTGCACGTGATGCTGTAGCGCGTCGAACACCGGCCGGTTCTCGTCGATCGCTTCGACGCTCAGCCACTGGACGAGCCGCTGACTCATCCTCGCTCGTTCGACCCGCGCCCGGTTCTCCGGACCCTTTGCCCGCCGGTGATCTTCCAGAGCAGTGACCGCGCGGGCGAGCGCTCCGGGCTCGCGCGCGGCCAGCGCCTGACCGACGGCCTTGAACCTGGCTTCCAGACCCACGGACAGGACGGGACTCGCCTCGGCCGCGGCCTCCGCTCCGAACTGGCGCACCAGTACCGAGGCCCGGTCCAGGGCCGTCTCGCTGGTCCTGCGTGCCTCGCGCGCCTCGTCGGAGCCGTCGCCACCGGCCCGGGCAGCCCTGGCCAGTAGACCCGTGACGTAGTCCTCCGCAGCCCGGCCGAAGGCCGCCGCCAGCACGTCGAACTGCTCGCCCTTGGCCGGGGGCCGCTCGCCGAACCAGCGCTCGGCCCGACCGCGTGCCGTGTACGTCGCAGCGCCCGGCTCTGCATGGCACCACAGCGCGGAACACACCAGACCGAAGGGAACGGCGTCAGGCCCGTGCTCCGCCTCGACCAGGGCGAGGATCGCCTGGCCTGCGAGTCCGGCCTGGTCCGGTTCGCCGAGGAATGACACGAGTCCGGATCGCTCGGGCCCGCGCAGTTCGAGAAACCTCTCGGGCCCGGTCGGCGTCACCGACCAGCCGAGCAGAGCGTGCGTGTCCAGGCTGTCGGTCGCCGCGGTGTGATCCCGTGGACCTGCTTCCCGTTCGTCTTGGTACGGCCCGAGCCGCAGGCGTCGCAGCGCGAGAGCGGACAGGGCGACGGACCGGGACAGCAGACCGCCGCCGAGGCGGTTCCAGCCGGCCGGAGGCGCGGCGTCCAGGAGCGCCTCCGCGGCCCAGTTGTCCTCCTTGAGCCGCGGATCGACCTGCTGGGCGCCGAAGGCGTCCCGGACCACGTCCCAGCTGTCGACCGCGTCGATGCGCTGCTTGTGGGCCCGGGCGAGGATTGCCGGGTCGAGCTCGTTCTGCTCCCGGTCGGTGAGGACGACGAGGACGGCCGGGCCTGCCGCTCGGTCGGCGAGGTGGTCGAGCACCAGCTCGTGCACCGCGAGCGGGGACGGCGCCGCCACGACGCGAGCGGACTGCCCGTCACCC
The DNA here is from genome assembly GCF_040680975.1 of Streptomyces sp. NPDC051921. Lineage (NCBI taxonomy): Bacteria > Bacillati > Actinomycetota > Actinomycetes > Kitasatosporales > Streptomycetaceae > Streptomyces > Streptomyces sp. NPDC051921. Next base: position 136,600 of record NZ_JBFAXU010000005.1, on the reverse strand, counting down.
CAGACCGGCTCGGCGGGCCCCTCCCACTGAGGGGTGGAGCGCAGCAGGACGGCGCGACGCCTGTCCCGGCCCGCGAGGGAGTCCGACAGGGACGACTGGGCAGACAGGTACTGAGTGACCGTCGCGAGGTTCAGCCGTACCGCGACCGTGCCGGTGGCAACCGTACTCATGACTCGACGACCCGCCAGGTGATCTCGATCGTGGCGCCGGGCTCCTGGGCCACCAGTTCCGCGAGTTCCGCCTGGAGCTCCGCGACGGCGCGTACGGCCGTCGTCAGACCCCCGCCGGACCGGCGCACCCGGCGACCCGTGCCGCTGCCGCCGGCAGCGGGACCGGTCCTCGGCTCGCTCTCCTCGGGGACCTGCGGGTGACTGGTCGGAGTGTCCAGGGCCACGTCGCCGGGCCGCGGAGTCGGGGGAGCAGGAGCGGACGGCGGGGTGGCCGCCGCACGGTTCCGCTTCACCAGCGCCAGGACGTCACGCTGAGCGCGCGCCAGGGCCTCCTTGAGGTCGTTGGTGCGCTGGTCGCTGCGAGCGGCGTTGCGGAGGGACTCGAGCAGCGCCTCGCCCTCGGGCCCCTCGGAAGAGGCCAGGTCGAGCGTGCTCCAGGAGGCCGAGTCCAACTCCTTCGCCACCGCACCGGCCTGCTTGATGGACGTCCCGAAACGATCGGGACTGACGGGGCGGAAGTCGAAGGCGGCCAGCGCCTCCACCGTCTTCCTGGCCCCCGCGGCACCCTGACCGGCCGAGCGGGTGAGCACGTCGAGCAACTCCACGGCCCGGCGGGCGATGGCGAGCCGCCCCGTCTCCACCGTCTCGTCCAGCTGGAGGAAGCCTGCATGTCGCTCCAGCTCAGTCACCAGCTGACGGGCCTCCTCGCGGTACTTGCCGGCCTCGGCGGCGATCAGCCTGGCCAGCTGGTTCACCATGCGACCCCGGCGCAGCGTCGGCGCGGGGACACCGAAAACGGTCGTGAACCGCTGCCGGGCGGTGTCCCAGTCCTCCTCCGACGGCAGCGGCTGGCTGCGCAGGGAGTCCTGCTCCTTGATCTCGTTCAGTCCCGGAGGAGGGTCGAGCGGCATGCCCGCCCGCACCCACACCCGGTCGTCCATCTCGGCGAACGAGGCCACGACGAGCCGGCTGAGGAAGGCGGGCAGGCCGCGCGGGGTCGGCCGGTCCGTCCAGTCGGTCAGCGTGATCAGGCTGAGGTCGCCGGTCACGCCCTGCTCGCGGGCCAGCTGCTGGAAGTGGTCGACCCAGTAGCGGGAGAGCTCGAAGTAGGCCTCCTTCTGCTGACCGAGCCGCAGCGGCCCGGCAACCCTGCGCATCAGGTTGCGATCGGCGGCCGGGATCTCGGCCCGCCCGTCGCGGGCCTCGACCGCCGCCTGGACGTGGCCGAAGACCTTCTTGGCATCGGCCTGCCGGACGGCCGTACCGGTGCCGTCGGGGTCGAGGTCCGGGTGCTCCGGGAACTGGCTCGCGAGCAGCTTGCCGGCGATGTGCCGGATGCCGTCGCGCAGGGACTGACCGAAGGAGAGCGTCAGCCCGTCGACCGCACGCAGCGACTGCAGATGGTCGGCGAACCCGAGCTCGACGTCGGTGGCCTTCTTCTCGGCGAGCCCGTAGGCCTGCTTGAAGGCCGCCTTGACGTTCTTGAGCAGGGACTCCCGCTGTGTCTCCAGGAGCCCCTTGGCGCGGGCCCGGTTGTCCGGGCTCAGGTGTCCCGCGTACTGCCCGTCGAAGCGCTGCTCGTCCGCGAGCGCCTTGTCGATGACGACGAGGCGGCGGAAGTCGGCGTACCGCTGGTGGGAGAGGTGGGTGGGCAGCCAGGCGACCGTACGGGACGGCTCGCCCTGCTTCTCGCGCAGCCGTCGCATGCGGTCGGCGTCCTCGACCGGCCCGTACTCCCCCTCGTCGAAGGGCAGGTCGATCACGAGTCGCCAACGCCCATCCATCTGGGGCATCAGGTCGTGATCGGGCAGCTCGTCCTCGTCCACGACGTTGCCGAAGATCACTTCGACGCTGCGCTCCGTGCCGCGCCAGACCAGGTTCAACTCGTCAATCAACTGGCCCTGATTGATGCCGAGTTCCTCGGCGAGGAGCCGCTTGGCAAGCGCGTTGCGGTTGCCGGGGTTGTCGTTGATCTGGGCGTTGGCGATGACCGAGTCCACGTCCACGCCGGACAGTTCGAGACGGACACCGGGGTTGGCCTCGGTGCCGGTCTCCTTGATCTCCGGGAAGCGGCCCGCCCACTCCGCGATCTTGTTCTTCAGGATGCCGTACTCGCGACCGGGGATCGGGGCGACGACGGAGCCGTAGTTGAGGGCCGACAGGCGGCGGATCGTGAGCTCGGAGAGCGCGGGGACGCTCGGGGCGAGAGCAGAGAGAAGCAGCGTGCCGACGATGCGGTTGTCACCGACGAACAGCTTGATCCGGCCGCGCAGCGCCGCGTCGGTGATGTCGTCGGGGCGGTTGGTGTACTTCTCGACGTCCTCCTCCGACACGTTGTGCGTGAGGAGGAGATAGGGGCGCAGCTTGGTCTTGTACAGCTTGTCCGCTGCCTCGAAGACGACCTTCAGGCTGTCGGTGAACGGCTTGTCGCCACCCGCGGTGATCAGCGGGTACAGGTCGCCGACCGGGATCAGGTCGCCGAGCCGCAGCTCGTTGCGATGGTTGGCGAGCAGCTGTCCCATCAGCTTCATACCGGTGCGGTTGCGCTGCAGCGCGGAGGACACGTGCACGAGGGTGTCCATGAAGGCCGGTGAGAACGGGTACGTGAGCCGGAAGCTCTCCTCGTCCGCGCCGACGCCATCCGCACCCCGGTCGGAACCGAGCAGGGTGTCCCAGACCTCCTGGCGTACCTTGCGCGTCTTGTCGAACTCCGCCTTGATGAGGGCCGCGGCGTCCGCGTCCTTCGGCTGGAGGAGGCGGGCGTGGGCGACCTGGGGGAGGTTGCGGTCCTCCAGGGTGATCTTGTCGAACCGGCCCGAGGCCAGGTTGAGCGTGTCCTGGATGGAGGACTCGGCCGCACCGGACACCTCCTCGCCGACGAGCTCGCGCAGGTCGCGCTGGCGGGCGATGAAGGAGACCACCGGGACGGCGCGGCGGGCGTCGCCCCCCTCGACGAAGTTCGTGATCTTGCTCGCCTCGCGGGCCACGAACTTCTGGTCGTGGATCAGCGTCGCGAGCCACAGGATCAGCTCGTCGAGGAACAGGATCAGACCGTCGTAGCCGAGCCCCTTCGCATGCTCGGCGATCACGGACAGGCCGGCGTCGAGCGAGATGAACCCGTGCTCGTCCTCGGCCGCGTTCTTGGTGAAACCTGGCAGCAAGTTGGTGCTCGCGTCGAGCACGAGGCGCGCCCGCAGCTCGGAGGGTGTGGAGGGCCGGACCAGGTTGAGGGCCTGGCCGCCCTCGTGGACCTCTTCCGCGGTGAGGGCGGTGTCGAGCAGCTCCGGAGTCCACGCCCAGGCGAGGGACTCGCCCCACTCGTCCTCTTCCTCGCCGTTCGCGTCCTCGGTCCCGTCCGCCGAAGTGAGACCGGCGATGACGGCCTGATCGCCCATGCTTGCCCGCATCGACCGGATGTTGTCGAAGAGGGCGTCGGTCCGGTACACCTGCGGCGTCGGCGCCTCAGGGTGCAGCTTCTTGACGTGGCTCACGTACCCGCCCAGGACCCGCTGTTCCAGAGCCTTGGCCCCGAGCATGTGGTACGGCACGAGCAGGAACTTCTTCCCGTCCGTGCCGAGCCACTCATGCTTCGTCAGTATCGGGTCGAAGTCGTCGCGCGCACGGGCCGCCGGGCTGCCGCTGAGCAGCGCGTGGAGCACGGCCATGAAGTGCGACTTACCGGAACCGAAGGACCCGTGGAGGTAGGCGGCCTTGGACGTGGCGCCGTCGAGCGCCGACTTGATGAGACCGAGCGCCTCGTCGAAGTTCTCCAGCAGCCGCTCCGTGACCACGTAGTCCCGGAGCGCGCGCTCCGCGCCCTCGGGGGTCGTCGCCTCCGAGAGCTGGAGCACGAAGTCCGAGGTGGAGACTTTCTCCTTGATGTCGATGACATCGCGGAGCAGGGGCGGCTGCTGGGCCATGGACGGTCTCACTCTCGACGGGCGGGCGCTGCCGACGGTACTGATGTGATGGTTGAAGCTCGTCCGATCGTATGGCGTCGGTCTGACAACGGTTGACCGTTTTCGGACACCGGCGGTCGGAGGCCGGTCGGGCGCCGGCCCGACGCGAACGGACCGAGGGCTGGGACGCTCCCTCGGGCCCTACGCCGGAGGGATCAGCGACCGCAGCTTGTCCCGCGTCTCCGGGTCGGTCGAGTAGATGACCATGCCGACCATCCCCCGCGTCAGCAGCACCTTGTACGTGTTCCGGACGAGCCGGTCGATGTGGGCGTCGGGCGTCGCCTTGGTGAACGACGGGTCCTTGGACGCCGCACGGTCCACCACCCACCGGTCGGTACGCCACACCAGGTCGGGCCCCACGATCACGCCGGACCAGTCGTACTCGAAGCCCTGCGCCGTGTACACACAGCCCACCTGCCCGAAGCCCGCCTTGTCGGTCGCCCACAGCGGCGCCGGCGGCGCCCCGAGGACCGACCGGTCCCCGTACACATTCCACGGCCGGGCCCAGTCCCCGATGACGACGTCGGCGGGCAGCGCCTGCATGTCCGGGGCGATCTTCGTCGTCCACTTCCAGCAGTAACCGGCCGACATCCGGGCCCCGTAGCCCTCGTCACGACGCGCGACGAGGAAGTCCTCGAGCTCCTGAGGGCTTTCGGCTATCCGCAGCTCCACCTTGCCGTCCGGCTCCCAGACGGTCGGCGTCCCGCCCTCCAAACCGAGCAGATCCGCGACCCACTGCACGTACGCGTCGCTGCCGCCGCAGCGGAACTGGCTGTCCAGGTCCACCACCGTGCACTCGAGACCGTGCTCGGCGGCGGCCTGCCGGATCTGCTCCTCGGTCCCCATCTCACCCGGCCGCACCACCTGGTGCTGGTCGAGCAGGAACACCGGCACCCGGGCCGCGTCGATCAGCTCGGACACCTGCGGCTTGCCGGTGCGCAGTGCGGCCTTCGTGTAGCGGTTGGCCGAGGTGATACGGAGCCGGTGCGCCTCGTCGCAGATCAGCACCTCGAGATCGTTCGGCTCGGCCTCCATGAAGCTGTTGAAGTACTTGAACAGCTTCTGCACCTCGGGCTTCCGCGCCCCCGCGACCTTGCGCATCGTCTTGGTGAACGACTGCGACCCGGTCGCGTGCAGGGCGGGCACGCCACGGCGGTACAGCTCGCCGAGCAACTGCATCGCGATCACGCTCTTGCCGGACCCGGGACCGCCGGTCACCACGATGACCTGCTTGTGGTTCGCGCCCTTGGCCTTGCGTACGGCGGACATCACGAGCTCGTACGCGAGCCGTTGCTCGTCGAGGAGCACGAACTGCTCACGCTCCCGCACCTCGGCCGCAGCGACGCTCATCAGCTGCTTGGAGGGGCGGACCTTGCCCTGCAGGAGTACGTCGGCGGCCTCGGCCCCGGGCTTGGGCGCGAGGCGCGAGCGCAGGAAGTCGAGGAACGCGCCGCGCTCTTCGCCCGTGTACATGCGCCCGTGGAGGGTCTCGGGCACGGTCCGCAGCGAGCCGACCCCGAACTCGGTTGCGTTGTGCAGGTAGGCCACACCTGCGACGGCCTCGGGAGTCCGCTCCACGGCACCGTTGAAGGACAGCAGGTACTCGCAGTAGCCCCGCACCTGCTCGATCGGGTTCAGGACGGGGTGCGCGTAGGCGTCGATCCGGCAGAGGAGCGGATCCTCCTCCTCGGGGTGCGCCTCACTCCACTGCTTGAGCTCCACGACGACGTACGAGGGCTCACCAGTGGTGGGGTGGACACCGGCCAGTATCGCGTCCGCCCGCTTGCTGGTGAGGGGCAGCCCGTACTCGACCATCACCTCGACGTCGCCGAGCCCGGCCTCGACGAGGGCGTTCGCGAGGGCGGGAAGGCTGCGCTCCCAGGAGCGAACCTCGGAGCTGCCGGGCTGGTGGCTGTGCTTGTGCCGGAAGTTCTCGATCAGGAGCAGCGCCAGAGAACCTTCGAGCGTGCGGGCGGCAACCGACGCCGCGGACTCACGGAACAGCAAGACAGGCCCCCAGGCAGCACAAAAAAGCTCGTGCGGGTGGGGGCGTGTCCTCGAAGTCCGCGAAGCGGAACGGAAGCCCGGCGGGCCGCTGAGATGATTTCGGTCATCTTAGGACAGCGTGTGGATCATGTGGAGGGCGCCTGTCCGGACTCCGTCAGGTCGCGGACGACGGCCCGTTCCCGAGGCTGCGGCGGCGCCGGCTGCGCGCGTTGGCTTCGGCGACGAGGGCACTCAGCAGCTCCGCGCCGGTGAGGGGATGAAGGTGGGTGGGCTCGACATCCCATTCACGACCACCGCCGAGGGGGCGGAGCTGGAGGTAGGGGCCTTCAGCGCCCATGACGCGGCCCACGTGGTTGCGGGCGGTGTCGAGGACGATGGCGCCGACGGGTGCGAGGTTGGTGTTGCTGCCGGTCAAGTGGCCAGCCCGTTCATGATCACGGCGGCGAGCGCGTGGGCGACGGGCGCGGAACAGATCCCGAGGTGGACGAGGGCGTAGGACGCTTCGGCCTCGCGGTCGTCCACCCATGGGGTACGGATGTCCATGGCGGGGAGCTGGATGCCGGCTCGGGTGAGCGCGGCAGCGAGAGCGTCGCGGGCGTCCAGGGCCTCCTGCACCTTCGGGCTGGGCGGAGCCTTCGGAGTATTGGCCGGATTGTGTGTGGCGGGTGTCATGGGGGTCACTCCTCGTGGGCGGATTGCACTGTTTCCCGGAGTCGCCGACGTGCGGTGGATTACGCTGCGTAATCCGGGTGTGACGAGGATGTGCCCGGATGTGGGCGAGCGGGCTGTGGACGGGGGAGTGCTTCCCCGGCCTACGACGCCGGTTCCACACCTTCCACGCCCCGTCCACACCTTCCGCCCGTGTGCGAGCGACTCGGAGGGGAGCGCGCCATGCCGCAGCGACGAGTGATCAGCGGCCGCAGCCAGGAACCACGGCAACGGTTCGCGGAGGAGCTGCGGAGACTGCGGGCCGAGCGAAGGATCAGCCTGCGGCAGCTCGGGGAACGGCTGGGCTGGGACTGGTCCTTGTTCGGGAAGATGGAGAAGGGCGAGACGATCAGCAGCCCGGAGGTCGTCCGGGCGCTGGACACGTTCTACGAAACGCCGGACTTCTTGATGACGCTGTGGGAGCTGGCGACGGGGGACAAGTCGCAGTTCAAGGAGCGGTATCGGCGGTACATGAAGCTGGAGGCGGAGGCGGTGAGCCTCTGGCACTTCGCGGTGAGTGTGGTGCCGGGGTTGTTGCAGACGCCGGGGTATGCGCGAGAACTGCTGTCGCTGGGCGGGCTCAAGGGCAAGGAGCTGGAGCAGCAGGTTGAGGCGCGGATGGGTCGGAAGACCTTGTTGGAGGGGGAGGATGCGCCGCCGTTCCGGACGATCCTGTCGGAGATGGCCTTGCGGACGGCCCTGCGGGACGTGACGGAGTGGCGGGAGCAGCTTGAGTACTTGGTCGAGATGGCCGACCAGCCGAACGTGACCCTTCAAGTGCTGCCCCAAGATGCGGGGCTGCACGGTTTGTCGAGCACGGACGTCTGGTTCCTGCGTCTGCCGGGCTGGCACACCGTGGCGTACACGGAGCACGGATACGGCGGCGAGCTCTTCGAGGAGAACGCTCTCGTCGAGCGCATGCAGCGTGCGTACGATGCGATGCGTGACCTGGCGCTTTCGCCGAACGAGTCGCGGAAAATGATCCTGTGCATGTTGGAGGAGCTGCCGTGCGATCCATTGACCTGAGCGCTGCGACCTGGCGCAAGAGCAGCCACAGCAACCAGGACGGCGGCGCGTGCATCGAGGTTTCCGACGACTTCACCCATGTCGTCCCGGTGCGGGACAGCAAGACCCTGCGCGGCCCGATTCTCGTGTTCCCGGCAGGCGGCTGGTCCTCCTTCGTGACGGCGGTCAAGACCGGGCAACTGTTCGGCTGAGCAGACGACAACGGCCCCCGCGAACCTTCCGGATCGCGGGGGCCGTCGGCGTACTTGGGCCTACTTCTTGGTCGTACGACGCCCTCGCGTGGCCGCGGCCGGGCGCCAGGCGCGCAGGTCGTCGTCCGTCAGGCCGTGCTTGCCCTGCTCCATCTGTCGGTCACCCCGGAAGAAGTCGGCCGGAGACGTCCCGAAGGTGGGGTCGAACTCGTTGTGCCACTGGTCCAGCCACGGCTGGAGCTCCAGCAGGCCGGCCAGGAACGGGGTGACTTCCTCATCGGTCAGGGCCTCGTGCGTGGCGATGTACGTGGTGAGCGCGTACGCCTGCTCCTGGTGGTCCCAGCCGGCCCAGCCGTACAGGTCGGGCGTGGGCACGTTGGCCTTCCCATACGAGATGAAGCGCTCCTTGGGCACGTCGAGCTTGCCACGCGCCCGCCAGTAGGAGGGCCGCAGGAAATCAGCCGAGGTGTACTTCGGCGGTACGGGAATGCTGTCCCGGATCTTCCGCTTGGCCGGTTCGTCCTCAGCGGCGTCCTCCTGCCGCTGGAGGTCCCAGACGTGCTCCCAGTCGGCGCGCTTCTTGAGCCCGGAGGGCTTGTAGCGCAGGGCGGACAGGAACGGCACGTGCTCGTCGGTCATCAGCTCGGCGACGACGGCGGGCAGCTCCTTGCGGGGCGCGTAGATCTTCGCGACGGAGACGAAGTCTTCGTCGCGGGACAGGTTGTCGGTCAGCCGCGAGAGCGTGACGAGGGCGGGCATCCCGTTCTCGTCGAACCAGTGGTCCCGGCTCTCGATCCGATCGAGCAGCCACGACCGCAGCGCCTTCTCCTGGAGCGCGTCCCAACCCTCGGTGGCCCAGCGGCGCTTGTACTCGGGTCGCTCGACCATCCCGATGGCCCGGGACGACTCGATGACGTCGATCCGCTTTTGCACGACCTCGCGGTAAGCGGGGGGCCAGTGTGCCGGGATCTCGGTAACGGGGGTGAATTTGTGATTGTGGTGCTTGAACCAAGAGGTGCTGACCTCGCCGCGCTCCACCTTGCGGGCTAGAACAATGGCAAAGGCGCGCTCGGAAGCAGACACTTCAGGGACTTCGGAGGTGGGAAGAGTGATCTCTTCGTCGAGCAACCCGTAGATCCGGTAGACCTGCCAGTCCAGTTCCTCCTGAATGGCAATCATGCGGTCTCGGACGGTGCTCCATTGGATGCGAGCGTTTCGAAGGGACTCAGGGGTGGGGGTGTGGTTCGCTACAACGGTGGCAGGACTTACTTCCGAGAGTTCTTGGGCCAAGGTGTCCAGCATGGCGGCAAGGTGTGTCGGAAATTCGCGAGGGAGTGGGAACTCTTCGAGCTTGGTTCCTGTGAACTCGAATCGGTGCTCCCAGGGTTCGTCGGCTCCGGCGACATCCGCTCCGGGACGTCCTTTGTCGTGGCTTACTTGACGGAGCCAGAATCCCGCAGTGGAGCTGTTCAGGAGCCCGGTCAGCTGGACGTACTCCTCCTCGGTCGCCTGCTCATGAAGCTTGACTACTGGGGCGGTTCGGTTGAAGAGCAAGCCGTCGCGATCGAGGACAAAGTGATTGTGCGTGGCGACGAAAGCAAAGCCAATGCCGAATTTCGTGCCGAGCTTGCTGCTGTAGTTTTCGAGATGGACGTACCATGCGCGCCCGTTGTCGTCCAGCGTTTTTCCGAAGATCTTCCGCTGGCGAAGGCGAGTTCGGTCGATCCACAAGAGTCGCGACACGAGGGTGTCGGATTCGGTGCGGAGATTCAGCTGCTGCTTGTCCGTGTACGGATTTCCGACTGGAACATAGGAGTTGAAGCGAAAGTCTCGAACTGCGTCGCCAACTACAAGGGGGCGAACCTGGCTGTTGAGGTTCAGTCGTTGTGCGGTCGCCATGTTGGGAAGGAAGAAGGCGTCGTCTGCGCCAGTAGATGTGGTTCGGCCAATGCTTGAGGAAATTCTTCTCAAGGTCGCAGGGGAATTCTGATTTACCTGCTCCACCATTTCGAGGCCGCCGTCGGCAAGAATCCATGGCTGCTTGCCAAAATATCGACTTCGCTCTAGATCGTCCACGGAAATCCAGGGACTGTTTGACCCAGGGCTGTCGATCTGGCTCACAATCGCATTCCAGACCAACCCGTCCTCGGGATTGCCGGGTGCGGTAGGTTCGCCTTGAATGCTTCGGGCCGTTCTGATTGTCTCTGAGCGTTCTGCTCCCTTGCGGCGCTTCCCGATCAGGATAACTGTGGGCGTACCGTGGCCGGGGATGAATGCGCCAGATGTGTCGATGACTTCGGTCAGCTCGACCTCGTGTGCAAAGTACATCTCGATGAGTCGTGTGCCGAATTCTCGCTTCATGAATGAGTTGGCCGTAATTTGGCCAACCATTCCGTATCCGCTCCCATTGCGGTCACCGGACTTCGCTAGTTGAAAGAACCTTTGAGCGAACGGGACCGACAGTGCGTATCCCCCGGCGCAAGCGTCGTACAGCTCTCGGTAGAGCTTGCTGAGCCCAGGGTCGGCTACTTGGATATACGGCGGATTACCCACGACTACGTGGTAGCGTCCCTGCTCTAGAATCCTTGGGTGCTCATGAATGTCTTCCGTCGAGTACTTAAAGTCCGCGACTTCATCGCCGTCTCCACCCATGATTTCCGAGTCTTCAAAAAGTGCGTCCTGCCGGTGCTTGATCAGCGAGTCACCCACCGCAAGATGGATGGGCCACTCATACCGCGCCGCCTCCCCCAGCGTCCGAACCCCACCCGCCGCCATCGCCGCCACCAGCAACCGGAACCGCGCAATAGCCACCGCGAACGGGTTCAGGTCGACGCCATGCACCGAGTCCAGCGCAGCCCGCACCCGCTCGTGCAGGTCCTTGCCCGGCTGGCCGTCGCCCCACAGGCGCACCAACCGCCGGAACGCGCCCAGCACGAAGTGGCCCGACCCGCACGTCGGGTCGATCATCTTCAGGCCCTCGTAGCCGAACTCCCGCACCGCAGGGTCCATCGTCCGGTCGAGGATGAACTCCTCCACGAACTCCGGGGTCTGCAGTAGGGCGTACGTCTTCCGGGCCGCCTCACTCAGGTCCTGATACAGGTCACCCAGGAACCGGGTGTCCCAACCCTCCGTACCGTCCTCGTTCAGCGGATCCGTGAAGTCGTGGACAAGGAGGCCCTCCTCATCCCGGCCCCGCCAGAAGTCCACCAGCTCCCGCGCTCCATCATGAGACAGCGGGATCTGGTACAGCGGGTTGTGCCGCCGGTCGAACAGCAGCCGGCCCGCTTGACCGCTCCCCAGCTCCTCGAAGGCGCTCTCCAGCCAGCCCCGGTACGTCGGGTCCTGGGCCTTCGACAGGTAGTCCTCGTACCGGGCAAGCGCCAGGTCCCGCCGGTCCGCGCTCGGTGCCGTCAGGTACGGCTCCGGGATCAGGCCGTTGTCTTCGCAGAAGCGGACGAACACAGACCCCAGCACCCACGCCACCGCGACCTGCGTGATGCGCTCGTCCAGCCACGTGTTCCACGTCGCCGCCGTACGGCCCAGCTTCCGCGCCCGGTCGTACTCGTCCCGCAGGCGCGCGCCCTCGGGGACGACCTTCACCTGCTTGCCCAGGTCGGCCTCGACCGCCTTGACCTGCTGCTTCAGGTCGTCCAACAGGGCTTTGCGGTCGATCACTTCTCGTCTCCAGTTGCCTTGACTTCGTTGAGACCAGACCGGTGGGCGTTCTTCACCCACGAGTCGGGCAGGTCGATCCATTCGCCGAGCCCTGCCTGGTACGGCACGGCCACGGCCCCCAGCTTCGGTTCCCGCGCCGGGTCCGGCTGCGGCACGAGCAGCCACAGGCCGCGCCCGCCCTGCCGGGCGGCCTCCGCCAGCCGGTCGAGGACGCCCATCGCGTCGTACCGCGCGAAGACCGCCGTCTCCGTCAGCAGGACCGGGCCCGTGCCCGTCACCGGGTCGAGCAGCTCCCGTACCCGGGGCTCGACCGTGCCCCACGCCGTCCGCGCGTACTCGGCGAACTTCATCGCCCCCCGCGTACCCGGCTCGGCCACATCGGCCTTCAGCAGGGTCTCCCACGTCGGCTTCGTGGCCGGCGGGACGAGGGCGTGCAGGGACTCCAGGAACAGCTCGGTCACGGACACCGGGCGCGCGCCGATCCGGTCGCCGGTCAGCCTGTGGACCGCCTCGACCGTACGGCCGTGGTGCACGGTCAGGACCCGGTAGCCGTCCTGGCGGGCGGAGGCGAGGAGGCGCTCGTCCGTGCGGACCGCGCCCGCGAGCAGCGGGTCGTCGGAGTACCGCGTCACCGTGCCGACGCCGCTCGACGTGTGCCCGATGCCGCCGGTCAGATAGCTGGAGGTGCCGTCCATCCGCGTGGGCAGATAGCGAAGGGTCTTCGTGTCCTCGCGCGTGGACAGCGTGAGCTCGAAGCCGGCGTCGAAGAGGGCCTTCGTCAGGCGGCTGCCGGTCGGCAGCTCGTGCGTCGCCACCCCGCGCGCGTCGGTGACGACGAGTTCGGGGAAGCGGGCGCGGACCCGCTCGTGGATGTCCTCGCCGGTGAGGCCCGGCTGCCGGGCCTCAGGGACCCCCGGGATCATCGGGACCAGGCCGGCCTGGGTGAGCCGCAGGGCGCGGACCAGCGACAGGTCGCGCGGGTAGATCTCCAGGCGCGGGGTGGCGGCGGCGTTCGCCGAAGCCGCGGCGGCCAGTTCGACGAGCCGGCGCTCGTCCCACTCGACGAGGCCGGGCGGCGGAGTGAGCGCGCCGAGTTCGCTGAGGACCGTGGTCGCCGTCGGGAGGGTGTCGAGGCGGGAGAGCCGGTCGGCGGTCTTGCCGAGTCGCATCGCGTAGTCGAGGAGGCCGGGCGCCGTCGGCGTGTCCGGGGCGTCGCCCTCGCGGACGTCCAGGGCGAGCAGACCCGCGGCGAGGGCGTCCTCGGTGGCCTTGCGGTTGGGCTGGTGCTGGAACTCGGCCTCCTCCGGCTCGAGTTGCTCCGCCTCCACCACGGCCCGTACGGCCGCCAGGGCAAGGGCGCGCCGCTGCTCACGCTCGGCCAGCTGCGTACCGCGGCGTACGGCGAGGGCGTCGGCGATCTCCAGCGCGGAGGCGACGCGACCGAGGCCCGCGAGGAGATCCATGATCTCCGTGCGCAGGGCCTGGACCGCCGGGTGCTTCTTCCAGCGCTTGCGCTCCTCCTTGAGCATCTGCGGGATGCGGCCGGCGGACAGTCCGAGGGCCTCCGCCACGTCCTTCTGCTTGGGCCAGACGCCGATGTCGGGAAGCTCGCCGCGCTCGTTGGGGAGTCGGAGAAGCAGCCGCACCATCTCGATCTTGTTGCTGTTGGAGCGGTTGTTGTTGAGCTCCGGGACGAAGATCGTGGCGAGCGTGTCCAGGCTGACCGAGCGCAGTGCGGACGCGGTGAGTCCGCCCGCTCCCTCGCCGGCGGCGAGCGAGCCTAGAACGGCCGATTCGGCGGCCGTGAGCTGGGCGAGCTCTTCCTTGGCCTCGGCGCGGCCCTTCGGCGTGAGCGGCGAGACGGGGGCCTCGCGCAGCAGCTTGCCCCACTGGCGCTGGCGGCGCTGCACCTCGGTGCGGGTCCTGGTGCCGAGGCCGGGGGCGTTGAGGAGTTTGCTGCGGCTGTAGTCGAGGAGTCCGCCGACGGTGGTGATGCCGAGACCGTAAAGGAAGGACTCGGCGGCCGGGGTGAGGCCCGCGGAGGAGAGGTGGGTGTCCCGGGTGACGGCGGCGGCGAGCCGTTCGCGCTGCTCGTCGGCGGTGAGCGGCTCGGCCTCCGCGATGGCGGGGGCGCCGGTCGGGGCGGTCCGCTCGGAGGCCGGTTCGGGGTGACGGGTGCGGTGGCTGGACGGCACCGCCTGGGCGGCGTCCAGGAAGATCTTCTTCCAGGCGTCCCGCATCGGCTTGAGCTCGGCGTACCGCTTGGCGGCGTCCCGGTGCAGCGCCTTGCGGAAGAAGGCGACCAGCCCGTCCCGTACGGCCGGCTCGAAGGCGTCGGCCGCGATGACGGGGTACGGGAACTCGGCCGCGTCCGTCATGGCGGGCGGCACCGAACCGTCGCCCCACTTCGGGAGCTCGCCGGACGCCATCTGGTGCAGCGTGACGGCCACTGCGTACCTCTCGGCGTGCGAGTCGTACGCGGTGCGCGTGAGGCCGCCGATGAACGGGTCGAGATAACCCTCCGTACCGGCGTCATGGTCCGTCGCCGGGTAGCCGGCGAGGGAGAAGTCGATCAGCACCAGCTCGCGCGTGCGGTTGGGGCGGATGCGGATGGCGATGTTGTCGGGCTTGATGTCGCGGTGCCAGACGCTCTCGCCCTCCAGGAAGTCCACCGCTCCGAAAAGGTAGTCGCCGTACGCCTCCAGCTGGTCCATCTGGAGCCGGCCGCGCTCGCGGAGCTGGCGGGCGACGGTCTCCTCACGGCGGCGGTGCCGCGTGCCCTTGCGGGGAGCGGCATCGGAACCCTCGGCCCTGTCGGCGTCGGTGTCCTGGTCACGCTCGTCACCGACGTACTCCAGAGCGAGCACGGTCCGGCCCGCGATCCGCAGGGGCTCCGGCTCGACGAGCCGGATGATCCGGGAGTCGGGACGCAGCCGGCCCATGACCTCGGCCTCGTGGACGAGGATCTCGCCCCGGCTGTCGGAGAGCGCCACCTTGAGCACGGCGAGCGGGCGGGTCTTCCGGGCCTCCGCCTCCAGGTCCCGTACGAGGAAGGCGCGGCTGGTGGAGCCGGTGCCCAGGCGCCGGCGGACCTCCCACCGGCCGCCGAGGACGTCACCGGCGACGGCTTCCAACGGGTCCTTCTCGGACACCTCGGCGGTCTCGGTCTCCGCGGGGGGCGCCGGCGCGGTGAGGCTGTCCTCGACGCACTCCAGCATCTCCAGGAACTCGTCCACCGTGGACAGCCGCTGACCAGGGCGGTACGCGGTGGCAGCCTGCACCAGCTCGTCGATGTCCGGGGACAGGCCGTCGACGAGCGAACTGGGGCGCAGGCCCTCGCCCGCCTCCAGCCGTGCGAGGAGCTCGGCCTGGCTGGCGGCGGGCGCCTTGCCGGTGACGAGGAGATAGGTGAGGACGCCGAGGCCGTAGACGTCGAGGTAGACGGGGTCCGCCTTGAGTGCGGTCAGCTCGGGCGCGAGGTAAGGGTCGGATCCTTCGGAGATGTGCGTCACCGACAGGGCCGTGGGGGCGAAGCGGGTCATGCCCTGCCCCGTGGAGCCGTCCGTGCCGGAGGACCGCTGGGTGGCGATCTGCCAGTCCGAGATCTGCAGCCGCGGAGCCAGCCAGGCGGCGTCCTCTCCGATCGCCTTGCCCTCGCGGCCCCGGTTGCGCGGGATGACGTGCACTGAGCGGGCGGCGAGGGCGCGGTGGTGGATCCGGCTCGAGTGGGCGGACCGTATGGTCTCGGCGAGCTGGCGGACGAGCGCCATCCGGCCGAGGATGTCGAGCCGCTTGCCGTGCTGGAGCAGGTACTCGTCAAGCCGGAGGGTCTGCGGGTGGTAGTCGAAGATCAGCGCGGGGCCGGCCGTGTGCCCGGACGGGAAGTACTGCTTCAGTTGCACGACGCCGGGATGACGGAAGCGCTGGAGCACCGCGGCCTCGCGGCGGGCGGCGTTCTCGACCGAGCGTCGGAGGGAGGCGTCGGAACCGCGCTCGCTCAGATAGACCCGGACCCGGGCGACCTCCGGCAGCTCGCTGTGGGTGGCCCGGTAGTCCGCCCACGTGGGGCCGGAGTCGAAGGATTTCCGCTCCAGCTGGTACGGGCCGACCTTGTACGCGGCCTCACTGCGCTTGATGCCGATGCGGTCCAGAGCGGTCTTGATCTCGCGGGAGTCGATCGCCGTGATGCGGCGCCGCTCGTCCCGGGGCGGCTGCTTCAGCATGGCCACGAGCTCGGGGATGGTGTACACGCCGTTCTGGTCGTGGGCCGGGAGGCGGACCCGCAAGCCACCGTCTGTGAAGCAGACCGCTTCGCCCACCCACACCCGCTTGCCGTTCTGGCCGAGGAGCGAGGCCAGCTCCTTCGCCTTCTTGTTGACCAGGTGGAGGGGATTGCCGTGGGGGCGACGGTGACCGCCGGGAGTGGTCTGGACCCAGGTGCCGTTCTCGCTGGTCACGGACCCGTGCCAGTCCTTCAGCTCGATCATGAACATGCCGCCGGGGGCGACAATGAGCAGATCGACCTCACGGACGTGACCGGTGTTCGCGGTGAAGGTGAAGTTCGACCAGGCGCGCCACGGGTCCGCGTCCGGCAGCTGGGAGCGGATGGCTTCCAGGCCGCGGCGCTCATGGTCGAACTCGGAGTCGGCGACCGTCGTCCACCGGCCTTCCCGCATGCGCTGTCCCCGCCCGTCTCGTTTCCCTGCCGACTGGTGGATCGCCCGCGGCTCACTCAAGGGCATCGAGGCTGTTCCGACCAGGGCACATCCGTGGGAAATCCTAATGGCGGGCGCTGACAGGGGGAGGCGTTCCCGGCATATGCGGTCGCTGCTGCACAGGGAAGTCGGGTGATCGTTTCACGGCAGTGTTGATGGTTTGCGCCAGAGAGGCCGAATCGGCATGGTTTCGCGCTCCGCCGGTTGCGCGGACCCTGGCTCCAGGTCACCGGAGTCGGCAGAGCCGAGGGGGAATCCGCCGTGTCTGAGCTGTTGTACGTGCCCGTGCTCCGAGCCCGACCGCATGCGGCGAAGGCCTATGCGTGGCAGTCGCCGATCGGCCGACGGCGCATCGCGCCTCTGTGGAATCTGCCGCCGAGACCGGAGATCGACGCCCCGGCTCTCACCGCCGGGTTTCGTAAGGACCTGGGCTCGGTCGGGGTGGTCCATCGTCACAGCGACGGGTGGATAGACGCGCCCTTCGCGGACGAGACACAGATGACCGTGCTGGCGGACCTCCTGGACGAACGCTGCATGTACGCCCGGCTCCGGCCGGTGACGGGTCCGGACCGATCCGCCTTCCAGCAGGCGACCTCGATTGAAACCGCAGCGCGCAGCCACCGGGGCCTCGGGATACGTGTCCCCGTCGAGGGGGAGTGGGACGACGGTACGCGGGAAGCCGTCCGCTCCCTCGTGGCCCGCGCCGACCCGGGCGTCCGGGTGGACCTGCTCCTGGACATGGGCGCCGTGCTCGCCTCCCGGCCCGACGCCGGCAAGGAGGCCCTGCGGGCACTCGACGCTCTGTTCCCTCTGGCCTCCTGGCGCGAGGTCTGCGTGCTGAGCGCCGGCTTCCCACACGTCACGGTGGACATGCTGGAACAGGGCCTGCGCGAGGAGCCGCGATGGGACTGGGCGATGTGGCACGAGATCGCACAGAGCCGGAGGCCCTACCTGGCCGTGGTGAGGTACGGCGACTACGGAACCCAGTCCGCCCACGCCATCGCTCAGCCGCCGAGCGACCCCAAGCGGAAGGGAGGGCCGGACTGGGGCTTCCTGCGCTATACGACCGAGCGAGACTTCGTCATATCGAAGGTTTTGCATACCGGCAGGCGGACGAGCGACAAGCTCGCGTTCAACCGAGCGGCGGCCCGCCGCATCGTCGAACTGCCCTCCTTCCGCGGTACCGGTGCTGGAGCCGCCGAGACCTGGCTTCTCGACCTGGCCGGAGGAGGCGACAGCACCGGGGCCTTCGGGGACTGGCTGACGGTGGGCAACGCGCAGCACATGGCCTACGTCGCCCACGCCCTCCGGTCACAGTGAACGTCAGCGCACCACCGTGATGCGGTCCGGGCCACCGGACATCCGGTCACCGCGGTGCAGTGCCCTGATATCCGCGCTCAGGGTTGTGCGAATGTCGGGGCCCAGCCGACGCCAGCCGAAGAAGTCGCAGGCCTGCTTCATCAGCTCCTCGGCCGACATGCCGGGGCACTCGGCCGCCAGCTCCCACAACGCCAGCCGGCGCTCGGCCGGGGCGACGTGCAGCACCTTCCGCGCGGTCTCGCCCGCGCCCGGGGTGCGGGCCTGGAGTGTGGTGCGGTGCGTCACATCGAAGAATGAGCCCTCCGACGTTACGGTTCCCGACCGTACGAGGGCCTGCGCCACCTGTACGACGGCGGTCCGGGCCCGGCCGCCGGCCCTGGCGAGGCCCCAGGCCTCGCGCGCACGCTGTACGAGCAGGTCCTCGTGGATCGGTCCCTCGGCCTCGATGACGGCGGCCAGCACCCTGCGCAGCGCAGGCTTGGCCTCCGGGGTGTGCAGCTCGTAGGACGAGCCGGCGCTGATCCACCGGGTCTTGTACGGGGCGCTCCACACCCGCTCGGCCTGCGTGTCCACAGGCACGCGCTCGTACTCGACGTCGAGCTGGGCAGGCGGGGCGGGCGGCCTGGTAGGTGCCGGAGCCGGCGTGGCACTGGTGGCCGCCACCGGCTCCGCCCGTTCCTGCACCGGGTCGTCGACGGGCGGCGCGCCGTCCACGGGCCCCCGCTGCCCAGGCAGCGTCACGGAGGCTCCTCCGATCAGCGGTCCCTGGGCGATGGCATGCTCGACCGCCTCGCGCAGTCGGAGCTCGGCTGCTGCCCGGCCCCGGTACCAGTCGGTGCCCCAGATCCGGTACAGCCGCCACCCCAGCCCGGTCAGAACCTGCTCACGCAGCCGGTCACGGTCCCGCGCGGCCTTGGATGAGTGGTACATCGCGCCGTCGCACTCGATTCCCAGGGCATAGGCACCCGGGAGGGTGGGGTGACGCAGACCGATGTCGATGCGGTAGCCAGCCACGCCGACCTGGGACTGCACCTTGTGGCCCCAGCCGCGCAGCACATCGAGCACCGACTCTTCGAAGGGGCTGTCGGGCTCCGCGTCCGACGGGAGGACCTCTTGGGCAAGTACCGCAGGGCCGGACTCCGCGTACTCCAGGTACCGCTTCAGGTGGCGAACGCTCTCGTTCGTACTGTCGGCAAGGCTGCCGCCGCGGAAGGACGCGACGACCTCCATGCGATACCGGGCACGGGTGACGGCGACGTTGAGGCGCCGCCAGCCGCCGCTCTTGTTGATCGGCCCGAAGTTCAGTCCCAGCTTGCCGTGCTCGTCGGGCCCGTAACCGACCGACATGATCATCACGTCGCGTTCGTCACCCTGGACCGACTCGAGGTTCTTGATGAAGAAGCCGTCGAGTCGGTCCTCGGTGAAGCAGTGCTCCAGGTCGGGCCGGCCCAGCCGGGCCTGCTGCACGGCGAGGTCGATGGCGGAGGCCTGGGCCTGGGAGAGGGCGACGACGCCGAGAGTGAGCCCCGGACGGGTGTCGAAGTGGTGGAGCACCCGCCGGGCGACGAACTCGGCCTCGACCTGGTTGTCACGGCGACCGCCGCGGTCGTAGACGCCGGTGGCCTGGAAGAAGGCGACACCGACGTCGTTGCCCTCCTCCTGTGCCCCCGGAAAGGTGATCATCGAGTTCTGGTAGAACTCGCGGTTGCTGAAGGTGATCAGGTTCTCGTGGCGGCTGCGGTAGTGCCAGCGCAGCGGCAGATCCTGCATGGCCCCAGCCTTGCAGGCGTGCAACAGAGACTCGAAGGAATCGGGTACGTCCTCGGCGTATTCATCCGAGTCGTCCTCGACAGAAGAATCGAAGAACGAGGTCGGCGGCAGCTGCTTCTCGTCTCCTGCCACGACGAGCGTACGGCCGCGATAGACGGAGTTGATCGCATCCGCGGGCCGCACCTGTGAAGCCTCGTCGAAGATGACGACGTCGAATTCGAAGTCGGCGGGCAGCATCTGGCTGACTGTGAGCGGGCTCATCATGAAGCAGGGCTTGATCGCCTGGACTACCTCACGGGTCCGGCCGAGCAGTTCTCGCACAGGCAGGTGCCGGGCCTTCTTCTCCGCTTCACGCTTGATGACAGCGCCTCCGCCGCTGCCGAAGCGGCGGGGTCGACGTGTGTTGCATGCCTCGATGACGGCCCTGCCCGCGGCGGCGATCAGCCGCCGGTCGGCCTCGTGGAAATCGGCGACCCGGGCGTCGAGGTCCTCGCCACGGGTGGTCCGCAGTCGTCCGTCGGACGCGAGGACCCCGTCCGCCCAGGCGCGGAGCAGTGCCTGCTCGACGATCTCGGGCAGTTGCTGCCGGTCGAGGTCCTGCTCGGCCGCCGCTGTGACGAGGCCGTCCGCGCCGTGCCGGGCGAGTACCGCGAGCCCGTCGCGATAGGTCCGCCATTCCTCGGGCCCGCGCGGGTCGCCGTCCAGAGCATCGATCATCGACTGCGCCTGGTCGAGAGGACCCAGCAGGGAAGGGGAGAGCTGGGCGGCGCGGGCCGGCTCGAAGAGGGCGAGCAGCGACTCCGCCGCTGTCTCCCAACGGTCGGCACGCTGCGCCGCAACGGCACACCAACCACCGAGAGCCCGCCGGATGTTGCCGGCGAGAAGCGCGCCAAGCCGGTCCTGGTCCGCGTCATGGGCCAGCTGCAGGGCGGCGAGATCGGCCCGATCGGCGCTGCGCGTCAGGACGGCGATGCGGTCGGCGTTGGCCAGTGCCGCGTCCAGAGCGACGAGCGCTTCCTCCGTCAGCGGCGCATACGGGCCCAGGAGCGTGGAGTGCTGCTCGGCCAGGCGGGCCACCTCTGTGTGCGCATCCTGCCAGGCGACGGCATCGACGAGCCGCGCGCCGACCGACTTGTCCCAGGTCCCCGCGAGCGTCAGCTCTGCTGCCGCCGCACGGTCGGACTTGAACTGCGCCGAAAACCTTGAGAACAGGCCCTGATGCTGCGAGGAGAAGCGCTCCGCAAGGTGGTGGAGCCCTTCGGTACGCAGCACCTGGTCGCCGAAGAGATCCGCGGCCGCGGCTCGGGCAGCGGACTCGGCGGTGATCGCCTCGCGCAGCTCTGCTGCGGCGGCGTGAGCCTGCGCGAGACCTGCCGGTTGGAACCACGCGCGAGGCGGCCTGAACTCGGCCGAGGTCAGGTCGGCCAGCTCGCACAGGGCGAAGGCTGCCTCCGATGTGGTGTCATGCGGCATTCCGAAGAGATCGGCAAGCTGACGCAGCTCCGTGCCCGTGTCCTCGGGCAGCTGTCCCTCCGCCGGCGCCTGCGGCGCGTCGGGGAGTCGCGAGCTCAGCGTTCGTACGAGGTGCCTCAGCTCCCGCACGGACCCGGGCGTGTCCCCGGTCGAGGCGAAAGGCCGTCGGTCGACGGCCGCGCTGAGCGCGGTCAACGCTCCGGACGCCTCGGAGACCACGGTGTGCGCCGAGTTGACCACGAGACCGCGCCAGACGAACGCCGAGCCTTCCGCCGCCGGACGCCAGGCCCGGCTGATGGCCTGGGCGGCATCGACCGACTCCCTGAGGGAGCCGGCACTCAGGGTTCGGACGACGGCGTCGTTCTGCACGGACGTCGGCAACTGCGGGACGTCGGCCCGTTCCAGTTGGATCAGGCGACCCAGGACCTGATGCAGGGTGCGCTGCAGGGGTTCGCGGACCTCGTTCATCGCCGTCGAGTGTGCGGACAGCTCCGTGCGCAACTGCCGGGCCTGCTCGAGCTCGTGCTGTGCGGCGCCGGTGACCCGCGCCTCGGTCGTCAGCACCCGCGCCAGCTCGGTAGCCACCGCCTTCTTGCTCGTGTCACCGCTGTGCAGGGCCAGGACGAAGTCGCCCAGGCCGACGCTGCGCAGACGGTTCCGCACCACGTCCAGCGCCGCGGCCTTTTCACTAACGAAGAGCACACTGCGGCCGGCGTGCATCAGGGCGGCGATCATGTTGGTGATCGTCTGGCTCTTGCCCGTTCCCGGCGGACCGCTCATGACGAAGGAACGCTGGTCGAGGACGGCGGCGATGCACTGGCGCTGCGAGGCATCGGCATCCAGCACCATCGGGCTCGTCTCGGGCAGCTGGATCTCGTCGATGCGGTCCAGTTCCGGAGGTTCGAAACCGATGACGTCGTCGGGCAGGCCTGCATCCGGGCCGAGGGCGACGGTCCGTACCAGCGGATGGGCGAGGATCCGGTCCTCGTTCTGCAGGAGGTCCTGGTACATGGATTCACGGTGGGAGGCGAAGAGCCCGAGCACTACGCGGTCGTCAACCGCCCAGCCCTTCAGCCCGGCCGTGACCTTTCGGGCCGCGGTCAGGACGGCGGAGGCATCCGCGACGTCGGTGTCGCCGACCGGCCTCCAGTCGACCCCGAGGTGCTCCATCTTCACCGCCAGGGCCGGGTTGTGCATCCGCTCCTGGTTGTCGGCGAGCCGTAGCCTGTACCCCTTGCCGCCTTCCTCGCGCCGGAGTTCGACCGGAACCAGGACGAGGGGCGCGGCGCTGCTCTCCTCGGCGCCCTCTTCGCGCCAGTTGAGCATGCCGATGCCGAGCCAGAGGACCCACAGGCCGTAGTCGTTGAACATCTGCCCTGACTTGCTGCGCAGCTGGTACAGGGCGCTGTTGAGGCCGGCGGACGTGGTCTTCTGGGTGAAGAGGCCATCGCCGAGTGCGCGAGAGGGCCCGTCAGCGGTCTTGCGGAGGGTGACGGCTCCGCCCGCGTCCGAGTCCTCTGCGGATTCCTCGGCGACGGGCGCGAAGGTCCACCCCTGCCGGAGGTTGGCCAACAGCGGGTCGATGCCCGGGAACATCACTTCCAGTGTCGCGGTCCTGGTATGCCGGAAGTTCAGCAGCCGGTTGCGCCCGCCCATGTCCAGCAGAGACTTGCGCCACTCTTCGAGGACGGCCTTCAGGCGGCTGAGGCCGGGATCGCCGCCGGGGGCGGAGGACGGGTGGAACGGGGCGGGCATGCGGTGACTACCTCCTGAACCGGGCGCGCAGGGCATCGTCGCGACGACCCCCGGAGGTAACTGAATATCATCTCATTCCGCGACGTGGGTGCTGGTCTCGACACACCGTCAGCGGTCTTGCTTACAGGGGGACGTCGTCTCCTCATGTCGCTGCGCGATCCGCCGACGGCTCTCATCGGTTACGACGGCTCACCGGGGGCCGGTGGAGTCGGTCGACGCGGGGCAGCGGTTGGGAGAGTCGCCAACGCTGCACGCTCTTAGGGCTGCCGGGGCTGTCCGAGCGTCCACTTCTTTGGCTCGTCCAGAGACGCTGGCGCGTACACGGCCGTTCCGGGACGGGTGCCCTTCGGGACCGCGAACATGATGTTGCCGCGCAGGCAGTCACCGGCCGCGAGCTTGGAACCGTCGACGAATTCCGGCTTCGGGCCGCCGGCCGGGAAAAACTGCGGCCGGTACCGAACGCCGTCGGCCGTCGCGAGCTGCCAGGAGTTCGTGCCCGCGGCGACGCTCCCCTTCACTAGGCAGACCTTGACCTCCAGGGCTGCCCATTCGTCGCCCTTCTCCCCGGCCGAAAGCTCCGCCGGGGAGTAGTCGGCCTTCGCGGGCTGCAAGTATTTCGAGACGGTGACGTTCACCTCGATCTCGCCCTGCGCGGGGTCGTCGACCCGGTTGATGAAGGTGTCGCCGAGGCGCAGTGGCCTGTTCGAGGGTGGTGTCGTGGGCGTCGGCGCCGTTGTGGCGGGTGCGGTCGTGGCCTTCAGGACCGTCGGCTTCGGATCGGGAGCGTCGGAGCCCGAGCAGCCGGCGACGAGCGTGGAGAGCGCGACAGCAGCGATGGATCTGCTTATCACGGTCTGCGGGAACGGCACGTATCACTCCCGGGGACGGGTAGTTGTGTAGCGCTCAACATACAGAAATGGTGGATGCTGCTACCCGCCAATGCGCAGATTGCGCCACGCAAGGGGAAGCCCCGCCGGGACGGATCAGGGACTTGGCTGTTGCATGCTGGTCGCGCGGCGGAGGTAGGCGAAACCTGTCGCCAACAGCGGGCGGCCGATCTCGGAACCCCTCCTACTGCGAACCTGCTGCCCCGATACGGGACGAAACCCTTTATGGTGACCGGCTCGCTGCTCGCGGCCGCGGGTCTGTCCTGGCTGACCCTGACCGATGTGCACTCCACCAATCTGGGCAGCATCCTCGGGCCGATCCTCGTCTTCGGCCTCGGCATGGGCCTAATGTTCGTGTTGGCGCTCCATAGAGCACCGCCCCCCAGCCGCGCGCGGGGCACGGTGCTCATCGTCCGTGCTCAGGCGCCGCTCGCCGCGGTGCTGCCGGGGTCGCACGTCCGGAGTCCCGTGATGTGGTTCAGCTGCGGGCCGTAGCCGGCGAAGGTCGCCGACGCCCCGGGCTCGATGACACGGCAGGGGGCGTCCTGGCCGTCCGTGTACTCGACGGTGACGGCCACCGTGGTGCCACAGCCGTTGACCACCGAGGTGTAGCGCCAGCTCGCGTAGTACTGCACGCACTCCGGAGGCGCGGAGTCGGCGACCGCGACGGCGGAGGGGGACGTGGCGACCGCCGTCTCGGCCGACGGGCTGCCGGCGGACGGGACCGTGGTGACCGCCCCGGCCGACGGAGCGGTGGGCAGGAGGGCCAGGAGGCCGGCCGCGGCCGTGGCGGCGACGGCGGCGGGGCGGGATGCACGGGAGAGGAAGCGCACGTTCGTCATGCCCGGCATGCTCACAAGTCCTGCCCACATTGCGCAAGTTCACGAATGAGCTTTCAGTCAGGGCGAGTTGAATGGAGGGAAAGTGCAGGCGACGCAGGGTTCGCGCTTATGCAAGATGTTGCAGCGAGAGAGTGCATTCCCCCCACGGCTGGTACGCGAAGAGCCCCGAGCGGCGGCTTTCCGCTGCTCGGGGCCCGTGCTCGGGGGTCCTAGATGTCCCGGAAGATCTCGATCTGCGCCCCCACCGAATTCAGGCGCTCCGCCAGCTCCTCGTAACCCCGGTTGATGACGTAGACGTTGCGCAGCACCGAGGTGCCCTCCGCCGCCATCATCGCCAGCAGGACGACCACCGCCGGGCGGAGCGCGGGCGGGCACATCATCTCGGCGGCGCGCCAGCGGGTGGGGCCCTCGACCAGGACGCGGTGGGGGTCGAGGAGCTGGAGGCGGCCGCCGAGGCGGTTGAGGTCGGTGAGGTAGATGGCGCGGTTGTCGTAGACCCAGTCGTGGATGAGCGTCTTGCCCTGGGCCGTGGCCGCGATCGCCGCGAAGAACGGGACGTTGTCGATGTTGAGGCCCGGGAACGGCATCGGGTGGATCTTGTCGATCGGCGCCTCCAGCTTGGAGGGGCGGACCGTCAGGTCGACCAGGCGGGTGCGGCCGTTGTCCGCCGGGTACTCGGCCGAGCGGTCGTGGTCGAGGCCCATCTCCTCCAGGACGGCGAGCTCGATCTCCATGAACTCGATCGGGACCCGGCGGATGGTCAGTTCCGACTCCGTCACCACGGCCGCCGCGAGCAGGCTCATCGCCTCGACCGGGTCCTCGGAGGGGGAGTAGTCGACGTCGACGTCGATCCGCGGGACGCCGTGCACGGTCAGCGTCGTGGTGCCGACGCCCTCGACGCGGACGCCGAGCGCCTCCAGGAAGAAGCACAGGTCCTGGACCATGTAGTTGGAGGAGGCGTTGCGGATGACCGTGACGCCGTCGTGGCGGGCGGCCGCGAGGAGGGCGTTCTCGGTCACGGTGTCGCCGCGCTCGGTCAGGACGATCGGGCGGTCGGGGGAGACGGACTGCTCGACCTGCGCGTGGTAGAGGCCCTCGGTCGCGGTGATGTCGAGGCCGAAGCGGCGCAGCGCGATCATGTGCGGCTCGATCGTGCGGGTGCCGAGGTCGCAGCCGCCGGCGTACGGCAGCTTGAAGCGGTCCAGGCGGTGCAGCAGCGGGCCGAGGAACATGATGATGGAGCGGGTGCGGATCGCGGCCTCGGCGTCGATGGACTCCATGTCCAGCTCGGCCGGCGGCACGATCTCCAGGTCGACGCCCTCGTTGATCCAGCGGGTGCGCACGCCGATCGAGTTGAGGACCTCCAGGAGGCGGAAGACCTCCTCGATGCGGGCGACCCGGCGCAGCACCGTGCGGCCCGAGTTGAGCAGCGAGGCGCACAGCAGCGCGACGCAGGCGTTCTTGCTCGTCTTGACGTCGATGGCGCCGGAGAGCCGGCGGCGGCCGACGACGCGCAGGTGCATCGGGCCGGCGTAACCGAGAGCGACGATCTCGCTGTCGAGGGCTTCGCCGATGCGGGCGATCATCTCAAGGCTGATGTTCTGGTTGCCCCGCTCGATCCGGTTGACGGCGCTCTGGCTGGTGCCGAGTGCGTCGGCCAGCTGCGTCTGGGTCCAGCCACGGTGCTGACGGGCGTCACGGATGAGCTTGCCGATGCGTACGAGGTAGTCGTCTGCCATGGCGTCACATTATCTCAGATATGAGATGACGCTCGCGGTGGGGTGGGCCATCAGGGTGACAGGCTGTGGGCAACGGGGTGATGCGGCTGGTACAGCGGCAGTTCGGTCCCGCTCGGCAGCCGTACGGCGCAGACCCGGCCCCACCTCTCGTCGGTGACGGGGCGTGGGGCCACGGCTCCGCGGTCCTCCAGGGCGGCCAGGGTCGCGGCGATGTCGTCGCACATCAGATAGATCTCGCTCGTGGGCTCCCCGTCCGTCGGGTGCACGGCGATCTCGGCCGGCGGCAGCTTGAAGATGAGCCACCCGCGCCCCGCGTCGACGTGGTCGAAGCCGAGGACGTCCTTGAGGAAGGCGCGGTCCGCCTCCGCGTCCTGGCTGTAGAGGATCACATGTGCGCCGCTGAACATGCCTCAATCGTCCACTCCCATCCTCTTTGTGGCAATTGTGCCGCGCCCGTACGGGGTGGAACCGGTGGGCGGTTCACGCCTCGTGCAGGCGCACCCGCTGGATCTGGCAGGCCAGCGTTCGCCGTCCGGACGCCGTCACAGCCTCCGGCCCGTCCTTCTTCGCCAGGACGTCGAGGCCCCGCGCGATCCGGTCGTACGTGCTCCGGTGCGGCGCGAACGGGGCCTCCGCCCTGTGCTCCCGCAGGTCCTCCTCCACCAGGCGCCGCAGTGCGTCCACGTTCTGCGGTGTGAATCGTTTCCGGCCCCGGGCCAGCGCGTGCACCAGGCGCGAGCAGTGGGCGTCGTCGTCGAGCGCCGCCGAGAGCTCCTCGGCCAGGCCCCACAGCCGCCCTTCCAGCCAGGGTGTGTCGAGCTGGTCCAGCGACACGTCGGCCGCCGGCGGCACGCCCTCCCCGGCCGCCGCCCTGGTCACCTGCTTGGACACCGCCGGCTGGCTCATCCCGGCCAGCCGGGCCAGCCGGTCCTGGGTCCAGCCGGCGCCGGCGAAGAGCCGGATCATCTCGGCGCGCAGGTGCCGCATCTCCTCGCCCGCGCGAATGATCTCGTTCATCCCCGCGAACATCCGCCCGACCTGCTCCTCGGTCATCTCCTCGGGCGTCTGCCCGGCGGCCCTCGCGCCCGTCGTCCCCGCGTGCGCGAGTCCGGCGTCGTCGCCCGTCGTCCCCGCGTGCGCGGGTCCGGCGTCGTATCCCGTCATCTCGCGTCCAGTCTCCTGTCCGCTTTCCCTCTCGGCTGTCACAACCCAGTTATACCCGGACGCGCACGCCCCGTCAGAGGCTCGACAAGGCTTATAACCAGGTTGTATGACTGGGTTATGACCTCCGCTCCGCACACCTCCGCCACCCTCACCGCCCCCGACGGCACCCGCCTCGCCCACCGCCTCGCCGGCTCGGGCGGCCCGCTCCTCTGCGTCCCCGGCGGGCCCGCCGACTCCGCGTACCTCGGCGACCTCGGCGGGCTCGCCGTCCACCGCACCCTGGTCCTCCCCGACCTGCGCGGCACCGGCCGGTCCGCGCGGCCCGTCGACCCCGCCACGTACCGCTGCGACCGCCTCGTCGACGACATCGAGGCCCTACGGGCCCATCTCGGTCTCGAACGCGTCGACCTGCTCGGCCACTCCGCCGGTGCGAACATCGCCGTCCAGTACGCGGCCCGGTATCCGCACCGCGTGGCGCGCCTGGCCCTCGTCACCCCCGGCCTGCGCGCCGTCGGCGTCGGCATCACCGCCGACGCCCGGCTCGGCCTCGCGCGCCGGCGCGCCCACGAGCCCTGGTTCCCGGCGGCCTTCGCCGCCCTGGAGGCGATCAACGGCGGAGGCGGGGGCACCGGCGCCGACTGGGAGGCCGTCGCGCCCTTCCGGTACGGCCGCTGGGATGAGGCGGCCCGCCGTCACGAGGCCGCGAGCCGCCCCGGCAACCCCGAGGCCGTCGCCGGATTCGGCGCCGACGGTGCCTTCACGCCTGACGGCATCCGCGCCACCCGTGCCGCGCTCGCCGCGCTGCCCGCCCCCGTCCTGCTGTTCGCGGGCGAGTTCGACCTCAACAGCCCGCCGGGCGCGGTGGCGGAACTCGCGGGTCTCGTGCCGCACGCCGTGCTCCGCGTGCAGCCCGGGGCGGGCCACTATCCATGGCTTGACGACCCGGCCGCCTTCGTCGAGTCGGTGACGGCGTTTCTCGACGGCGCCGATCGGTGACGCTTCCGGCCGCGTTCCTTGATAGTGCTTCTCGGCGGCGTTCCCCGGCCACCGCCTCAGCGACCCTGCCCGGCGACGCCTCAGTGACCCTGCCCGGCGACGCCTCAGCGCCCCTGCCCGGCGACCGCCTCAGCCGAACGCGAGGGCGGCCGACGCGTCGATGAGGGCGTGCCGGGCCGGGCCGGCCCTTCGGGTCCGGGCCTGTTCCACGAAAGCGCCCAGCTCCGCGCGTACGGTGGCCGAGTCGATGCGTCTGATCACGGGCAGCGTGGCCTCGATGATCCGACAGGCGTCGTCGAGGCGGCCGACACCGGCCAGGGCTGTCGCCTGCCGGACCGCGAAGCGGGCCCGGGAGTTGCTGTCCGTCGGGACGGCCGGCAGGAGCGCGCGCTCGGCGGCGAATGGGTCGGCGGCGCTCGGCTCGGAGGCGGAAAGGCCGACAGCGCACAGCTCGGCGGCGAAGAGGTCGGCGGCGAGCTCGAAGCGGCACAGGCTGAGCATGCAGGACGCTTCGATGAGCCGAGGGTTGCCGTTCTCGACCCGCGGACCCCAGTGAGGGGTCCGGCCGCCCACGACCTCGGCAGTGTGACTTCTGAACCGCGCCAATGCCTCCCCGCAGGCCTCCGCGTCGCCGCGCCGCGCATGCGCCTGCGCCGCGCGCCGCGCGGCCTGCGCGCGGATCACGGGGTCGGCCGCCGGGTGTGCGGCCGCCTGGTCGGCGAATCCGATCGCCGCACCGCTGTCACCGCGGTGCTGGGCGATGAAGGCCTTGCGGACCAGGGCGTACGCGGCCACCGTCTCGTCTCCGCCGCGCGCGCCCCAGCGGACCGCGGTATTCGTCCAGCGCAACGCTTCCGCGGGATTTCCCGCCTCCTGCGCCATCCAGCCCGTGTACTCGGCGAACTTCGAGGCCAGCAGCCAGATCTCCGCGCGCTCCTCGCCGACGGCGAGCGAACCGGCGTCCGTCAGGATCCGGGTGATCGACTTCAGTGAAGCGGTGACGAACCCCGGCCCGGTGGATCGGCCGATGTCCTTCAGCTCGCGCAGGACCCGCTCGTATCCGGTGACCACGGGGCCGGTCTCGACGACCTCCTCGGTCGGGACGCCCCGGCGCCGGGGCGCCGCCAGTTCGGCGAGTTCCCCGCCGGCGCCGAAGGCCGCGTCGCAGGCCGCCGCCACGGCGGGCGTCGGGTTGCGCAGTCCGCTCTCCAGATTGCAGATCTGCCCGTCGGACACGTTCGCGCGCCGGGCGAGCTCGCGCACGCTCCATCCCCGACGTGCCCGCAGGGTGGCCAGGACGACGCCGAAGTCGCCCGGCGGCAGACGGGTACCGGCTGAGGCGCGAACCGGAACCGCCCGTGCCGCAACCGCCCGTGCCGGAACCGTCCCTGTCGCAACCGCCCGTGCCGGAACCGTCCCTGCCGCAACCGCCCGTGCCCGGACCGTCCCACCCGGGACCGCCGCTTCCGCGCTGTCCGCCGAGTCCATACCGGCCAGAGTACGGAGCCTTGCGGCTGCTATTCAATCCTCGCTGAATAGCCATCGCGCGTCTGTTCCGCCCCTATGGTGAGCACCATCCCTGACATCAAGTCCTGCCAGAGAGGGGGCACTTGTGCCGCGCGTCTTCCTCAGCTTTCGCAAAGCGGACTCCCGGTGGATGCGAGACCGCGTCTACCGCGAACTGTCCGGCCGCCTGGGTGCCAACGAGATCTTCAAGTCGGGCCGGTCGATCCCGCCCGGGGCCGATTTCGCCGAGATCCTGCGGCGGCAGGCCGCCGAGTGCGAGCTCATGTGCGTCCTGATCGGGCCGGGGTGGCTCGACGCGCGTGGCGAGGACGGTGCGCGGCTGCTGGACCGGGCCCACGACTGGGTCCGCCTGGAGATCGCCACGGCTCTTCGGGCGGGAAACCGCGTCGTCCCGGTCCTGCTGGGTGACGCGACGATGCTGCCCGACGCCTCGGCTCTGCCGGCCGAGATCGCGGAGCTGGGACGCCTGCAGTTCCTCCGCGTTCCGGAATCCCACCTCCCGGACGGGCTGGCGCGCCTGAGTGACGCGGTGACCGATCTCTTGTCGGATGCCGAGCCCGCCGACGCGTCCGGGCCGGGTGCGGAGCAGCCTCCCGGTGCGCCGACCGCCGGACCGGCTCCGTCGGTGACCATGACGGCCCATGTGACCGGCGGCGGCAGCTCCTACATGGCGGCCCGTGACCAGACGATCAGGCTGGCATGAGGGAGACGGACGACGATGCATCATCTCGGAACGGACGACGCTCGCCGGATCGGGCCGTACTCGCTGCTGGTACGGCAGCGCGCGGTCGGCGGGAACGACGTCTTCACGGCTCGTACGGACGCGGGGCGACTCGTCACGGTCACGGTCGTACGACGCGAACTCGCCGCGGACCCGGGCTTCCGGGACCGGTTCCGCGCCGCCGTGGAGGCGGCACGGACGCTGTCCGGTGCCTTCCTTGTACCCGTGGTGGACGCCGACACCGACGCACCGGTCCCGTGGATGGCGACCGAGTTCGCCGCCGGACTGCCGCTACGGCAGGCGGTTGACCGGCACGGACCGCTGTCCGAACCGGCTCTACGGGTGCTCGCCGACGGCCTCGGCCGGGCGCTCGCCGTGCTCCACGCGGCCGGAACGGTCCATGGCGAGGTGAGCCCGGACTCGGTGCTGCTCACCATGGAGGGGCCCCGCATCAGCGCCCTGGGAATCGTCGGAGCCACCGGCAGTCCGGCGCCCGCACTGACGGACGACATGGCCGACCTCGGTTCGACCGTGCTGTTCGCGGCCTCCGGAGGCGAGCCGGACACGGGCGCCCTGCCCGTGTCGCTACGCGACGTGATCGGCGGCTGCCTGTACCCGGACCCGCCGGACCGTCCCACCGCGCAGCAACTCGTGGACCACCTGCGACGACAGAACCTGCCGGCCCTGGAGGGCAGTTGGCTGCCGCGGGCCGTGACCGCCGACATGGCAGCCGCCGCTGCGGCGGCAGGGTCGGCACCCGCCCGGAGCGGCGCTCAAGGCGGCCAGGACAGCCCCCCGGACCTGCTGCTTCCGCCGCCGGTGATCGCCGCCGACAGAGGT
The DNA here is from genome assembly GCF_040680975.1 of Streptomyces sp. NPDC051921. Classification (NCBI taxonomy): domain Bacteria; kingdom Bacillati; phylum Actinomycetota; class Actinomycetes; order Kitasatosporales; family Streptomycetaceae; genus Streptomyces; species Streptomyces sp. NPDC051921. The sequence continues at coordinate 105,115 of NZ_JBFAXU010000005.1, read as the reverse complement.
GTCAGCCGTCGGAAGCTGCTCATCGGACTGGCGGGAGGCGCGGCCGTGCTCGGCGGATCCGCGGCGGCGGTGGCCTTCTCCGGCGACTCGCCGACGACAGCCGGCGGCCGGGCCGGCGGGCCCGGGGCCACCGCGCGGCCGGCTGCTCCGTCCGGCGTACCGTCCTCCTCGGCCCCTTCCGCGTCGCCGTCCTCGACGAACGAGCCGGAAGCGATCCTTCTGTCCGGACCCGACGCCGTCACGGCCTGGTCGCGCACCGCCAAGCACGCCCCCACCTGTCTGGAAGCCACCGACAAGGTGGTCATGGTGGTCACGAACACCGGCACGTCCTTCCTGGACACGGCGACCGGGAAGACCGCGTTCTCCGGGTTCGACACCGCCAACGACTACGGCACGGGCAGCTTCAGGTACCCCACGGCGTATGCGGACGGAGTGTTCTACCTGCTCTGTGACACGCCGAAAGCGACGAATCTGCTGGCGGCGTTCGACGCGGTCAGCGGCAAGCTGAAGTGGGCGACCAAGATGGCCGACTCCGGTCCCGGGGGCGGCACGCACACGGCGCTGTACACGAGCCACTACGTGGCAGCCGCGGGGAGCACGGTCTACGTGTGCGGGACCGTGCGCGTGCTGGACGGGAAGTTCTCGGTCAAGGATCCGACGGTCGGCTACATCCGCGCGTTCGACGCCGCCACCGGCAGGGGACTCTGGCGGGTGACGGGCACGGACATCAACAACGTGCTCGTACCGCCCACCGGCTCCCGTCTGCTCGCCACCTCGGCCGTTCCGGGCGGGAAGGCCGGCCGCGTCCAGATGGTCGACGCCGGCCGGAAAGGCGCTCGCGGCTGGAAGGTGTCCGTTCAGGACTCCAGGTTCTACTTCAACTCCGGCTGGCCGATGACGTGCCACGCCGCCGGGATGTTCCTGTTCGCCGGCGGCACCGGCGACATGCTGTTCGCCGTCGATCCGGCCACGGGCAGCGAGAAGTGGCATCGGCTCTTCCAGTCGAAGAGCGGGGACCGGGTCCGGATCGGTGCCCCGTTCCCCAGCCTGGACGGTGCGACCGTGTACGTGGGGGTCGGCAGCGACCTGGTCGCCCTGGCCACGGCGGACGGCACTCTCCGGTGGGTCGCGAGGCTCGAGGGGGCCGGCGACACGGGCCTGTCCAACCTGTTCAACGTGTCACTGGGGATGGGCGGGAGGAGCGCGCAGTGCTCGGCCGACACCGTCTTCGCCACGGACAGCGCCAAGACGCTGTGGGCCATCGACGCGTCCACCGGCAGAGCCCGGTGGAGGTACCGCGACCCCGGGCAGCCGGACGCGGGATTCCGGTGGACGGTGGGCGGTGACCGCGTCTTCGTCGCCTCCCATCTGACCATGACCGCGATCGCGGCCCACGCACGGTAAGCGAGAACAAGGAGAAGGAATGGAGACGAGCGTGGAACTCGCCGGCCTGGCATCGGTGGCCGCGGCGCGCCTGATCGATCTGCTGGCGACGGACGGCTGGGCCACCGCCAAGGCCGCGGTCCTGTCGCTGTGGCGGTCCGCGCACCCCGAGCGCGTCGAGGAGGAACTCGACGACGCGCGAGGCGAGTTGCTCCAGGCCCGACAGGCGGGCGACGGCCGGGAACTCCAGGGACTGCTGGTCGCCGAGTGGCAGGCCCGCATCGTCCGGCTGCTGGCCGCACGCCCGGACGCCGTCGACGAGCTGCGTGCGCTGTTCGGCGAGGAGCCGCACACGGCCGGAACCCAGGACCGGCAGATCACGGGCTCGATGACGCTGGAGGCACACGTGACCGGCGGCAACGCCTTCCTGGCCGGGCGCGACATGACCGTCACCAGGGGCGGACAGGAGTGACGGAACGCGACACCGGTGCGGCGCCCTCCGAGGGGCCGCCCCCCTGGCAGCCCATCGACCTGAACGCGACCGTGACGGGAGGGGGCAGCTCTTTCCAGTCCGTCGGCGACATGCACATCCGCTTCGGCCATGAGGGGCGCATCACCGTCCCGGGCCCCGGCGCCGACCGGGTGCCGTGCCCGTACCCGGGACTGGCTCCGTTCGACGCGGGGTACAAGCAGTGGTTCCACGGCCGTGAGCGCATGGTTCACCTCGTGTGCGAGCGGATGGATGCTCGGATGCGTGAGGGCGGCCCGCTGGTGCTGATCGGCCCGTCGGGTGCCGGGAAGTCGTCCCTGCTCGCGGCCGGTGTGCTGCCGGCCCTGGACGAGGGCCGGCTTCCGGCGGCTGGTTCGAGCACGTGGCCTCGGCTGCTGCTGACCCCCACGGCCTCCCCGGCCCTGGCGCTGGCGGCCGCCGCCGGGCTGGACGCCGAGACGGCCCGGAGCACCGCACCGCTGTGGCGGGCCGACCCCGCACAGTGCATCGAGGAGTTGTGCGAGATCGTGGGGTCCGCCGATCCCGCACAGTGCCTCGACGTGCTGCGCGAGATCCCCGGGGCCGCCGACGCGACGCACGCAGAGGCCGGTCCGGCCCCCACGCGGGAATCGCCCGCCGCGGGCCTGGTGGTCGTGGTCGACCAGTTCGAGGAGCTCTTCACGGCCTGCGGCGACGAGACCGAACGGCAGTGGTTCGTCGACGTGCTGGACCGGCTGGCCCGGCCCGGGGGCGGTGCGGTCGTGGTGCTGGGGGTGCGCGCGGACTTCTACGCCGCGTGCACGGCCCATCCGCAGCTCAGAGCGGCGCTCCGAGCCGGACCGGTCCTGCTGGAGCCGATGACGGAGGACGAACTCAAGGACGCGGTCCGCCGCCCGGCCGCCAGCGTGGGGCTCGACGTCGAGGACGGCCTGGTGGAGGTGCTGCTGGCGGACCTGGGCGCGGTCGGGGGGCCGGTCGGGAGCACCACGGGCCGGCTGCCGCTGCTCGCACACGCACTGCGGGCCACCTGGCAGCAGCGCCACGGCCACACCCTCACCGTCGACGGATACCGGGTCACCGGCGGCATCCAGGGCGCCATCGCCACCACGGCCGACAGGCTCTACGAGACCCTTCCGCCACCCTGCCGCGAGGCCGCACGATGGGTGTTCCTGAGGCTCGTCATCGTGGGGCGCGACGCCGATGACAGCCGCCGGCGTGTCCGGCACGACGAGTTGCTGCTTCACGCGCCGGACCGGGAAGCAGCCGGCACGGTCCTGGACGACTTCACCCGTGGCCGACTGCTGACCCGGGACCAGGACACGGTGGTGATGACGCACGAGGTGCTCATCCGGGCCTGGCCCCGGCTGCGGGACTGGATCGAGCACGACCGCGGCGGCAATCTCGTACGACAGGATCTGGAAGAGGCGGCCAGGCTCTGGGAGCAGGCCGACCGGGAGGCGGCCGCGCTGTACCGCGGCAACCGCCTGGAGGCGGCACTCGACTGGGCCGCGACCCACGGCCCGGACCTCAGCGCCGCCGCCCGGGCCTTTCTGGCGGCCTCCCGCCGCCACCAGCGGCGCGGGCAACGGCTCCGGCGCGCCGCCGTCGCCACCATCACCGCCCTTGCCGTGGTCGCCTCGCTGGCCGCGGCTTTCGCCCTGCGGCAGGAGGCCGAGGCGCGGGACGCCGCCGACGAGGCCCTGCGAGCCCGCGACCAGGCCATCACGGCCGCGGTCACCTCCGCGTCCGTGCAACTGGCGCCGACCGATCCCTCACTGTCCGCTCAACTCGCGCTGACCGCCTACCGCATGGATCCGTCCGATGCGGCGGCGTCGCGGCTCGTCGCGACCGAGAACACGCCGCTGGCCACCCGGCTTCCCGGACCTTCGGGAGGCCCGTCCGGCTGGGTGAGCGCCGTGGCCTACAGCCCCGACGGGCACATGCTGGCGGCGGGAAGCCTCGAGGAGAACCTCGTCCGGCTGTGGGACGTCTCCGATCCCGGCCGTCCCGTGGCGCTGGGCGGACCCGTGCCCGTGGACCGTTCGGTCACGTCGATCCGGTCGCTCGCGTTCAGCCAGGACGGCCGGGTGCTGGCCGTCGGCGGCCGCACCAGCGACAAGGGCGACTCGGGGTCCGGCGGATTCGTCGACCTGTGGAGCCTGACCAGTCCCAGCCACCCGGTTCTGCTTGGGCGGCTGAAGAGTCCCGGCGTCAGCGACTGGGACGCCGCGTACTCCGTCGAATCGCTGGCGTTCAGCCCTGACGGCCGTACCCTGGCCGCCGGACGGCGCGCGGGACTCGTCAGCATGTGGAACGTCACCGACCCCCACGACGCCGACCCGTTGCCGACACCCCTGAACCTCGGCTGCCCCGACGTCTTCTCCCACCGCATCGCGTTCAGCCCCGACGGCCGTACGCTGGCCGCCGCATGCGACGACGACGCCGGCACCATCCGCCTGTGGGACACCACCGATCCGGCCCGTCCCGGTCGCGCGCGGTCCCTCACGGCCGGGCGCGACGTCAACTTCCTGGCGTTCAGTCCCGACAGCCGCACGCTCGCCGCCGGAGCCGGCGACAGCAGGGTCCACCTGTGGACGGTCGCGGGTCCCGGCCGCCCCGCCCTCCTGGGCGAGCCGCTGACCGGCCCCGCGCAGCCCGTCGTGTCGGTGGCGTTCAGCCCGGACGGCCACACCCTGGCTGCCGGCAGCGCCGACCACACCGTCCATCTGTGGAACGTCAGCCACCCCAAGGCCATCGTCCCGCTGGGCCGCCCGCTGACCGGCCCCGGCGACGCGGTGACCGGCGTGGTGTTCAGCCCGGACAGCCGCACCCTCGCCGCCGGGAACAGCGACGGCAACGTCGATCTGTGGCATCTGCCGCCGACACGGATCATCGGCGCCGGCGGCAATGTGGCGTCCGTGGCGTTCAGTCCGGACGGGCGCACCCTGGCGGCCGGGAACCAGAACGAGACCGTCTCCCTGTGGAACACCGCCGACCCGCGCTTCCCCGCTCCCCTCGGTGATCCGCTCACCGGTCCCGAGGAGCCGGTCAACGCCGTGTCCTTCAGCCCCGACGGGCGCACCCTGGCCGCGGGCGACAGCGGCGGCACGGTCACGCTGTGGAACATCGCCGACCCCAGCCGTCCCGTCCGGCTCCGGGAGACCCTCACCGGGGCGGACGGACTCATCTTCTCCCTGGCGTTCAGCCCGGACGGCCGCACCCTGGCCGCGGCCGGCGACGACGAGTCCGGCAGCATCGCCCTGTGGGACGTCAGCGATCCCGCGGACCCCGGCACCCTGTCCCGTATCTCCACCGATCGCACGAGGTCCGTCCAGTCCCTGGCGTTCAGCCGCGACGGCACGATGCTGGCCGCCGGCGGCGACGGCAGCAACGGCGAGGTCGGACTGTGGAGTACGACGGACCCGGGGGTCCGGATCGGGCAGCCGATCGACCAGCCGACCGCCACCAGCACCTGGGTGGCGTTCAGCCCGGACGGCCGCACGCTCGCCACCGGGAACAGCCGCGGCACCGTCACCCTGTGGGATGCCACCGACCCCCACCACCTCACGCGCAGGGGCGAACCGCTGACGGTGCCCGGCGGCAGCCTGTGGTCGGTGGCCTTCAGCCCCGACGGGCGCACGCTCGCGGCGGCCGGCCACACCGACGAAGGCACGGTCAACCTGTGGAACGTCACCGATCCCGACCACCCCACCCCCATCGGCCGGCCGCTGACGGTGGAGACCGGGTACGTCGCCGTTCTCGCGTTCAGTCCGGACGGGCGCACCCTGGCCGCCACCACCGACGACGGCGTGGCCACGCTGTGGGACCTGAACGTCGAGTCCGCCATCGGCCGTATCTGCGCCGCGAGCTCCACTGCCCTGACCCGACAGCAATGGAGCCGCTACGTCCCCCAGCTGCCGTACGACCCACCCTGTGCGAGCACCAAGGAGGACGACGTCGGGTCGGTGCAGGCGCACTGAGAAGACGTTCGACCTGCTGCATGACCTCTTCTCTGGTGAAGGGGAATCATGGTTCTGCCTGGCCGTTCGCGGCGGAGACCTGCCGGATGAAATGCGTAGCCGACTGCTCTCCGAGCACGGGGGCGCGAGATTGCGCGTGCGCGGGCCGGCGGGCAACGCCACCGGCGGCGACTCGGACGCTCACCACGCGGCCACCGAGGCGGCCGCACCGGCCCGACGTCCTCGAAACGGGCCGTCGTGCAGTCCACCAGCGGACGTCGCTGTCGCTCGCCCACCGCGTCCACGTACGACAGCTCGACGTACGGACCCGCAAGATCCACACCAGCCGGTACGGCCACCCGGAAGCCCAGCGCGATCACCCGCACGACTGGGTTCACTGAGACAGCAGGCCGAACGACTGGGTTCGCCGATGTCCCGTCTCAGTGAAGTTGGTCGCCGGGATCGCATGGACCTGCGTGGACTGGATCGGGTGAGACGGCTTCGTGAGGCACCGATTGGCTGCGTAGGTTTCAACCAGCAAGAGCACCCCAGGGTGGTGGGGGCTCGATCGTGCGTGTTGAGTCGGGTGCGTTCATGGCAGGATGACGGCATGCTGATCAGAAAGGGCGATGCCGCGTAGGCATCCGAAGGCCGTCCGTGCTGAGCGGTGGCGGCCCCGCAGACACGTTGTAGTTCGGCAGATCCGGGGCGTTTCCGCGAGGACTCGTGCAGCTGTCCGCCGCGTCGAGGATGAGCGGATGTGGCCTGGCGCAGTTGCTGACGCGCTCGCCCGTTTCGAGTGGGCGTTCAGGCAACCCGGCCGGTATCTGAATGCATCCCAGGTCTGGCAGCCGGGACTGGAGGTGGAGTATGCCCGCGATGATCTGGAAGAGGTCATGCTTCACCTTCCTCGTGGTGCCCGGCGCGATCTCGGTCGGCTGATTGCACGTATCGACGATGAGTTCGAACGTCGCACCCTGCCGAATCCTGGGCCGGTGAACGCCTTCAGGATGGGCGGCTGGTGGTGGTCAAGGATCCGTGAGCACTGAGAAGACGTTCGACTTGCTGCATAGCCTCTTCTCTGGTGAGGGGGGAATCATGGAAAAGTCGATCTTGGTCGAGTCCATCAGGTACTCCGCTGTGTGCCAGGGATGCGGTGCCGAGGCAGAGTGGTGCGGAGTCCAGGCGCTGGTGGGCGAGACGCTGCGGTGGGATGTTGAGTCGACGTGTTCGACCTGTGGGTTCGCTCTGGCCGTTTGTGGCGGAGACCTGCCGGATGAGATGCGTAGCCGACTGCTCTCCGAGGGCGGGCGCGCGAGGTTGCGCGTGAGCGGGCCGGCGAGCAACGCCATCGTCATGCGCGTGCTGCGAGCGGAACTCGGCATCGGCCTGGACGGCGTCAAGACCGTGCTGGAGCAGGTCCTCGGCGGGCAGTACTCAGGGACGCTGCCTGAGATGGAGCTCCTGGCCCGCAAGCTGCGGGCATCAGGGATTGACGCGGTCGCCTCACGGACTGTGGATTGAGTGAGACTGCAGCGCCGGGCTGACCTCGATGCCGAGCGGAGCCTGTTTGCGCAGGTGGAGTGCCTCCTGGCGGCATGCGCAGCATCCGGCACCCTGTTCACGATGGTGCCCTTGTCGGTCGGCGTCGCCTTGTGGGCCGGTTGCAGGTTGATGCCCAGGTAGCGGTAGGAGGCCCGGAAGGTCCGCGAGACGAACACCTCGCTGTGGTCGCCGACGATCGTCTCCGGCACGATCACCGGCCGTGCCGCCGCGTGCTCCAGGCGCTCGTCCAAGGTCATCAGCCGCCGATGGGGAAGCACCGAACGGGACATGCGCAAGGCATCTGACCAGCCTGGCCGCATCGCCTCCGGGGTGACACTGCGGGCCAGCAGCGCGGACGCGTCGCGAGTGCTGCCTCGGGTAGAACTCCGGCTGAGGGGCTGCCTCATCGGACGCCCCTGGCGGCAGTCCGTGCAGCACCTCCAGGATGTGGCCCTCCCACCAAAGTGCCTGTTCAGCCGCTGTCTGAGGGAACTCCCCGAGCCGCGCGCTGGGCGGCACCCTCCGCCCCTGCCCGTGAGAAGGGCTGCGAGGCGATGCCCGTCACCTTCGGGTCGAAGTCCATGAGCAGAAGCCGGTCCTGTTCCAGCCGGGACTCGAAGCCGGCATGCTGCCCGGTCGTCGCCGCCCGGTACCAGCCCGTGACGCTCACCACGCGGCCACCGAGGCGGCCGCACCGCCGACGTCCCCGAAACGGGCCGTCGTGCAGTCCACCAGCGGACGTCGCTGTCGCTCGCCCACCGCGTCCACGTACGACAGCTCGACGTACGGACCCGCAAGATCCACACCAGCCGGTACGGCCACCCGGAAGCCCAGTGCGATCACCCGCACGACTGGGTTCACTGGGGCGGGAGGCGGAACGACTGGGTTCGCCGAGTACACGCCTCGATGGGATGAGAGCGGTCACGGGCCCTGCCGGGCATGACCGAGCGCCGGTGATGTACTAGAGTTATCTCGACATCGAGATATCTGCCGAGGCGCACCGCTGCCGCCACCCTGGTAAGGGTTACCTAACTTAGCCTTACCTTAGCGGATCGACGACGAGTACGTGGCGGCAGGATGTGGTGGAACGCGCACATATATGAAGGAGACTGTCGTGTCGGCGAACAGCTTCGACGCCCGCGCCACGCTGCGCGTGGGTGACGAGTCCTACGAGATCTTCCGCCTCGACAAGGTGGAGGGCTCGGCCCGGCTCCCCTACAGCCTGAAGGTCCTGCTGGAGAACCTGCTCCGCACCGAGGACGGCGCGAACATCACCGCCGACCACATCCGGGCCCTCGGCAACTGGGACTCGCAGGCCCAGCCGAGCCAGGAGATCCAGTTCACGCCGGCGCGCGTGATCATGCAGGACTTCACCGGTGTGCCCTGTGTCGTCGACCTCGCCACCATGCGTGAGGCCGTCGCGGCGCTCGGCGGCGACCCGGCGAAGATCAACCCGCTGTCCCCGGCCGAGATGGTCATCGACCACTCCGTCATCGCCGACAAGTTCGGCACCAACGACGCGTTCGCGCAGAACGTCGAGCTGGAGTACGGCCGCAACAAGGAGCGCTACCAGTTCCTGCGCTGGGGCCAGACCGCGTTCGACGACTTCAAGGTCGTCCCGCCGGGCACCGGCATCGTCCACCAGGTGAACATCGAGCACCTGGCGCGCACGGTCATGGTCCGCAACGGCCAGGCCTACCCCGACACCCTCGTCGGCACCGACTCGCACACCACGATGGTCAACGGCCTCGGCGTGCTGGGCTGGGGCGTCGGCGGCATCGAGGCCGAGGCCGCCATGCTCGGCCAGCCGGTCTCCATGCTCATCCCGCGCGTCGTCGGCTTCAAGCTCACCGGCGAGCTGCCCACCGGCACCACCGCCACCGACCTCGTCCTCACGATCACCGAGATGCTGCGCAAGCACGGCGTCGTCGGCAAGTTCGTCGAGTTCTACGGTGAGGGCGTGGCCGCCACCTCCCTCGCCAACCGCGCCACCATCGGCAACATGTCGCCGGAGTTCGGCTCCACCGCCGCGATCTTCCCGATCGACGGCGAGACCCTGAACTACCTCAAGCTCACCGGCCGCTCCGAGCAGCAGGTCGCGCTCGTCGAGGCGTACGCCAAGGAGCAGGGCCTCTGGCTCGACCCGGCCGCCGAGCCCGACTTCTCCGAGAAGCTGGAGCTCGACCTCTCCACGGTCGTCCCGTCGATCGCCGGCCCGAAGCGCCCGCAGGACCGCATCGTCCTCGCGAACGCCGCCGCGCAGTTCGCCCAGGACGTCCGCAACTACGTCACCACCGCCGACGAGGCGGGCGAGGAGTCCTTCCCGGCCTCCGACGCCCCGGCCGTCAGCAACGGCGTCCCGTCGAACCCGGTCCAGGTCACCGCCCCCGACGGCACGACCTACACGATCGACCACGGCGCGGTGACGGTCGCGGCCATCACCTCCTGCACCAACACCTCGAACCCGTACGTCATGGTCGCCGCCGCGCTCGTCGCGAAGAAGGCCGTGGAGAAGGGCCTGACCCGCAAGCCGTGGGTCAAGACCACCCTCGCCCCGGGCTCGAAGGTCGTCACCGACTACTTCGACAAGGCGGGCCTGACCCCGTACCTCGACAAGGTCGGCTTCAACCTCGTCGGCTACGGCTGCACCACCTGCATCGGCAACTCCGGCCCGCTGCCGGAGGAGGTCTCCAAGGCCGTCAACGACCACGACCTCGCGGTCACCTCGGTCCTCTCCGGCAACCGGAACTTCGAGGGCCGTATCAACCCCGACGTCAAGATGAACTACCTGGCGTCCCCGCCGCTGGTCGTCGCGTACGCCCTCGCGGGCTCCATGAAGGTGGACATCACCAAGGACGTCCTCGGCACCGACCAGGACGGCAAGCCGGTCTACCTGGCCGACATCTGGCCCTCCGAGGCCGAGGTCAACGACGTCGTCGCCAACGCCATCGGCGAGGACATGTTCTCCAAGTCCTACCAGGACGTGTTCGCGGGCGACGCCCAGTGGCAGGCGCTGTCGATCCCGACCGGCAACACCTTCGAGTGGGACGCCGAGTCGACCTACGTGCGGAAGCCCCCGTACTTCGAGGGCATGACGATGGAGACCACCCCGGTCACCGACATCACCGGCGCCCGCGTGCTGGCGAAGCTCGGCGACTCGGTCACCACCGACCACATCTCCCCGGCCGGTGCCATCAAGGCCGACACCCCGGCCGGCAAGTACCTCACCGAGCACGGTGTGGAGCGTCGTGACTTCAACTCCTACGGTTCGCGCCGTGGCAACCACGAGGTCATGATCCGCGGCACCTTCGCCAACATCCGCCTGCGCAACCAGATCGCGCCGGGCACCGAGGGCGGCTTCACGCGTGACTTCACGCAGGAGGGCGGCCCGGTCTCCTTCATCTACGACGCCTCGCAGAACTACCAGGCCGCCGGCACCCCGCTGGTCATCCTGGGCGGCAAGGAGTACGGCTCCGGCTCGTCCCGTGACTGGGCGGCCAAGGGCACCGCGCTCCTCGGCGTCAAGGCCGTCATCACCGAGTCGTACGAGCGCATCCACCGCTCGAACCTCATCGGCATGGGCGTCCTGCCGCTGCAGTTCCCCGCCGGCCAGTCGGCCGACTCGCTCGGCCTGACCGGCGAGGAGACCTTCTCCATCGCCGGCATCACCGAGCTGAACGAGGGCACGACCCCGAGCACGGTCAAGGTCACCACCGACACCGGTGTCGAGTTCGACGCGGTCGTCCGCATCGACACCCCCGGTGAGGCGGACTACTACCGCAACGGCGGCATCATGCAGTACGTGCTGCGCAACCTCATCCGTGGCTGAGTGCCGCCGCGGCTGAGTCACCCGTGACACACCGGACCGGCCGTCACCCCTCCTCGGGGTGGCGGCCGGTCCGTGTTCGTCCGGGCCCCTATCCTGCGCGCCATGGACCTCGACCACGACCTCGACGGGCTCGACCGCGACGCGCTCCTCGCCGAGGTGAAGCGGCTGCGGGCGGGGATCCGGGCCCATCGCGACAGCACCGGACACGACCTGTGCTGGCATCACCCCGCACTCTGGGGGCTGCTGCCCGAACCGATCGCCCCCGAGGTGGCCGTGCCGCCCTGGCCCCGCTTCCTGCGCGGCTGCGTCCGCTACCGCGAGGCCCTGGAACGCGAACTCCCGGCCGCGCCCGTGCACGACCGGGAGTACGAGGACGGAAGCCGCTAGCCGATCAGCTCCACCTCCGCGAGCTCAGCGGGGGCCGAACCGGCCGCCACCAGGCGGTACTTCGCGTACGAGCCCGGTGCGGCGACCGAGAACACCCGGGTCTGCCGGGCCCACGCGAAGGACTCGCCGTCCCGCCGGTCCAGGTCCTTCCAGGCCAGGCCGTCCGCCGAGCCCTGGAGCACCCAGCCCGCCGGCGCCTTCGCCCGGTCCGCCGACGAGGTCAGCGTGTACTGCACGGCCTTCACCGGGGCGGTCACGGGGAGCTCGACCGGGCCGGTCACCGGACCCGCCGTCGCCGAGGTGTCGTCGAACAGCGGTCCCGCGCCCTTCACCAGGTCCGCGCGCGGCGTCGGCACCTTGTCGTCCCGGGTGATCGAGACCGGGCCGGCCGAGGCGCCCGTGCCCCAGGCCGAGGGCTTCGGGCCCATGTCGAACTTCAGCGTGCCGCCCCGGGCGAGCAGGTCGTGCGGCAGGGCCGTCGAGTTCCACCGCTGCCCGTTCAGCTTCACGCCCTGGACGTAGATGTTGCGGGCGCTGTTGCGCGGGGCGTCCACGACCAGGGTGCGCCCGCTGTCCATCCGTACGGTCGCCTTCGTGAAGAGCGGCGAGCCGATCGCGTACTCCCCGCTGCCCATCACCAGCGGATAGAAGCCGAGCGCCGAGAAGAGGAACCAGGCCGACTGCTCGCCGTTGTCCTCGTCGCCGTGGTAGCCCTGGCCGGTCTCGCTGCCCGTGTAGAGCCGGGAGAGGACCTCGCGGACCTTCTCCGCGGTCTTCCACGGCTGCCCGGCCGCGTCGTACATGTACGGCACGTGGTGCGCGACCTGGTTGGAGTGCCCGTACATGCCCATCCGCACGTCCCGGGCCTCCGTCATCTCGTGGATGACGCTGCCGTACGAACCGGCGACGTCCGGGCTCGCCGTCTCCGGCGTCGAGAAGTACGCGTCGAGCTTCTTCGCGAGACCCGCCCGCCCGCCGTACAGGTTGGCGAGGCCCCGCGAGTCCTGCGGGGCGGTGAAGGCGTAGCCCCAGCCGTTGGTCTCCGTGTAGTCGTAGCCCCAGATCCGCGGGTCGTACGACGCCGAGGGCACCCGCCAGGCGCCCGTGGCGTCGCGGCCCTGGAAGAAGCCGGCCTTCGCGTCGAAGAGGGAGACGTACGAGCGCGCCCGGTTGAGGAAGTACGTCGACTCCTCCTGGTAGCGCTTCTCGCCGGTCTTCTCGTAGAGCGCCTGGCCCATCCTCGCGATGCCGTAGTCGTTGAGGTAGCCCTCCAGGGACCAGGACAGGCCCTCGTGGGTCTCGGTCGAGGCGTAGCCGGTGAAGGGGGAGGTCTCCATGCCCTTGCGGCCGACGCCCCGGGCGGGCGCCACGACGGTGGCGTTCTTCAGGGCCGCCTCGTACGCCGCCTCCCCGTCGAAGTCGACGCCCTTCACGTACGCGTCCGCGAAGGCCACGTCCGAGGAGGTGCCGGTCATCAGGTCCGCGTAGCCGGGGGAGGACCAGCGGGAGATCCAGCCGCCGTCCTTGTACTGCTGCACGAAGCCGTCGACCAGCTCGCCCGCCTTCCGCGGGGTGAGGAAGGAGTAGGCCGGCCAGGTCGTCCGGTAGGTGTCCCAGAAGCCGTTGTTGACGTACGCCTTGCCCTCGACGATCTTCGCGCCGGTGCGGGTCGGGGTGTCGGGGCCGGCCGGGGCGGAGAAGGGGCTCGCGTACCGGTACCCCGAACCGACCTTCTCGAAGGCGGAGTTGGGGTAGAGGTACAGCCGGTAGAGGCTGGAGTAGAGGGTGACGAGCTGGTCGTGGCTCGCGCCCTCCACCGTGACCCGGCCGAGCACGTCGTCCCAGGCGTCCTGCGCCCGCTCCCGGACGGTGTCGAAGTCCGTCCCCTCCGGGATCTCGTCGGCGAGGTTGGCCTTCGCCTGCTCGACCGAGATGAGGGAGGTCGCGATCCGCAGGTTCACCGTGCGGTCGGCGCCCGCGTCGAAGCGCAGGTGCCCCCGCACGCCCTGCGCCGCGGAGTCCGTGACCGGCGCGTCGAAGACGCCGTACACGAACATCCGGCCGGCGCCCGTGGACAGCCCGCTCCTCACGTCCGAGTAGGCGGTGAAGGAGCGGGTCGAGGGATCGACGGTGAGCCCGCCCTGGGCGGTGACGTTGTCGAGGACGACGCTCGCGTCCTCACCCGGATAGGTGAAGCGCATGACGGCCGCGTGGTCGGCCGGGGCGATCTCCGCCTTCAGACCGTTCTCGAACGCGACGCCGTAGTGGTGCGGCTTCGCCGTCTCGTTCGCGTGGCGGAACGGGAGAGCCCGGGCCGCCCGGTCGGTCGGCGGGGCGCCGGCGGCGGCCGAGGGCATCACCTGGAAGGTCTGCCGGTCGCCCATCCAGGGGCTCGGCTGATGGCTGACGGACAGCGCCTGCAGGGTCGGCAGGTTGTCCGCGTTGTTCCCGCGCGCGTACTCGTAGATCCAGCTCTGCGTCGCCGCGTTGGTGACCGGCGTCCAGAAGTTGAAGCCGTGCGGCACGGCGGTGGCGGGGAACGTGTTGCCGCGGGAGAAGGAGCCGGAGGAGTTGGTGCCGCGCAGGGTCGAGGCGTAGTCGGAGAGGCGCGCGTACGGCTCCTGCGGCTGCTCCGGCGCGATCGCGAGGTCGTCGATCCAGCCCTGGAACTTGCCCGGGCCCTTGGGGGAGTCGTACGCCACCAGGATCCGGTCCACGGTCCTGCCGTTGGCGACGTCACCGATCCGGGCGGTGACCTGGTTCCACTGGTTGACGTAGAGGCGCTTGGCGGCGCCCTGGCCCTGCGGGGTGAGCAGCCCACCGTGGGTGTCGGTGGCGCCGAGGTCGCTCAGATAGGTGCCGTCGGTGAAGGCCAGGTCCACGGACACGTTCGTGGCCGGGTAGTTCAGGTCCGTCTCGGACGCCGACATCGACGGGAAGATCTTGTAGGACAGCTCGGTGTTGCGGACGATCCGGGTGTCGACGTCGAAGACCTTGTTGTACGAGTACGCCCGGCCCTCGCCCTGGTGGGTGCCGGCGTAGCGCAGCGCCCGCTTGCCCGTGAAGCCCGCGCCGGCCTTGGCGGTGGGGGGGCCGCTGGGGCCGCGGTCGACCTGGCTGCGCATCTCCGCGGGGACGGGCTGCGAGGTGTCCCCGTTCGAGAACTGAACGTCGGCGAGCTGGGTGAGGCCCGCGCCCGCGTTCTTCGCGATCTCCAGGCGGTAGTGGGCGTAGGCCGTCGCACCGCCGCCCGGGATGTCGTACGACCGGGTCTCGAAGCGCTTGGCGAAGCTCTCGCCGCTGCGGGTGTCGAGGACGGTCCACTCCTTGCCGTCCGCCGAGCCCTTGAGGGTCCAGTCGCGCGGGTCGCGCTCCGCGGCGTCGTTCGCCGAGGTCAGCGCGTACGTCGCGAGCTTCACCGGCTGGTCGAGGTCGAACTCCAGCCAGGCGGTGGGTTCGAAGACCAGCCACTTGGTGCCCGGCTGGAGGTCGACCAGGTTCTCCTTCACCTCGCCGCTGCCCGCGTTCTCGCCGCTGGCGCGCACGGTGGTGACGTGGTCGGTGACGTTGCCCGGGATGCCGGTGACGAATCCGCCGTCGACGCCCGAGCTGCGCTGCTTCCCGTCGGGTCCGACTTCGACCGTGTTCCGCCAGGTGGGCTGGTTTTCGTCCGGTTCGAAGGAGGTGGAGAACTCCCGTACGGATCCGCCGGATTGTTCCGTTCGGCCCGGAAGCGCCTGAGCCACCGTGGGAGTGAGGCTCAGGATCAGCGCCGCCGAGGCTGCCAGGGAGACCGCTCTGAGATGGGGGTGCATGCCGTGTCGTCGCTCCTGCCGCTGGTTCTAGACAACGTTGTCAAACCGATTGCGCAAGAACCAAGGAGAAGGGCAAGTCTGCGGTGGTGTCAAGGGTGTTGACGTCGATTCGAGGGAGGAAACGGGGCAGAAACGCCTCGGATATCCCGCAGGTCTCAACTCGGAGAAGACTGCCGGAGAAAGCTGGTTTCGATCTTGCTCCGGTGGCGGGAAGTGGACTATACCTGTCGGCGTCCCGCCCGTCGTGAACACCGACGACGGCCCGACGCCTGCACGACCCAGCTGCAATTGACCGCGGTGGCGGGGCCCTTCGCCTGTGGCGAACTCTGTACGGGCGACCGGTACACCGCCTGAGTCCTGAATGAAGGCGAGGACTTGAGCATGGGATCCACCTCCGCCCGGCACGACGAGGGCCTCGGCCGTCGCGATCTGATCAAGCGTTCCGCCGCACTCGGTCTGATCTCGGTGCCCACCATGAGTTTCCTGTCCGCCTGCGCCTCCAGCGGTGGCGACAGCACGGACAACGACAAGCCCAAGGGCGAGAAGACGAAGGACAATCCGTTCGGCGTCGCCAAGGGCGGAAAGATCGACGTCGTCGTCTTCAAGGGCGGATACGGCGACGACTACGCCAAGGCGTGGGAGGCCAGCTTCAACAAGAAGTGGGGCATCACCGCCACCCACACCGGCACCCAGGAGATCACCGGCAAGCTGCAGCCGCGCTTCAACGCCGGCAACCCGCCGGACATCGTCGACGACTCCGGTGCCCAGAAGATCAAGATCGACGTCCTGCACAAGAACGGCCAGCTGCTCGACCTCGCCGAGGTCCTCGACGCGCCGTCCGTCGACGACCCGGCCAAGAAGGTCCGCGACACCCTGATCCCCGGCACCATCGACGCCGGCGTCCTGGAGGGCAAGACCGTCGCCCTCAACTACATCTACACGGTGTGGGGCCTGTGGTACTCCGGCAAGCTCTTCAAGGAGAAGGGCTGGAAGGAGCCCAAGACCTGGGACGAGTTCCTCGCGATCTGCAAGGACGCCACCGCCCAGGGCATCGGCGGCCTCGCCCACCAGGGCAAGTTCCCGTACTACATCAACGTCGCCATCATGGACCTGATCGCCAAGAAGGGCGGCCTGGACGCCATGAAGGCGATCGACAACCTCGACCCCAAGGCCTTCGTCGGCTCCGACGCGGCCAAGGAGGCCGTCGAGGCGATCTACGAGGTGGTCGAGAAGGGCTACCTCATGCCCGGCACCAACGGCCTCACCCACACCGAGTCGCAGACCCGCTGGAACCAGTACAAGGCCGCGTTCATCACCTGCGGTTCCTGGCTGGAGAACGAGCAGCTCAAGCAGACCCCGGCCGACTTCGACATGAAGTTCATGCCGATGCCGCTGCTGCCCGGCAGCAAGATGCCGTACGAGGCGATCCGCGCGGGCTCCGGCGAGCCCTTCATCATCCCGTCCAAGGCCAAGAACCTGGCCGAGGCGAAGGAGTTCATGCGGATGATGCTCTCCAAGGAGTGGTCGACGCTCTTCGCCAAGGAGGCCAACTCCCTCACCATCCTGCAGGACGGTGTGGACCCGAGCGTCAAGCTGCGCCCCGGCACCCAGTCCACCGTCGAGGCCTCCAAGGCCGCCGGCACCAACACGTTCCGCTACCTGTACACCGAGTGGTACAGCGAGATGGACACCGAGATCCAGAACGCCTCCAACGAGCTGATGGCCAAGCGCATCCAGCCCGCGGAATGGCTCAAGCGGGCCCAGGCCGCGGTCGACAAGGCGGCCAAGGACCCGGCGTCCAAGAACAACCACCGCGACTGACACGCGGCACCGAATCGCGTATCAATCCGCCGGGGACATCAGGGACAGGAACGCCATGCGCAAAGGGCAGTACAAGTTCGTCACGGGATTCCTCTTCATACCCGTGGCCCTCTATCTGGTCTTCGTCATCTGGCCGTACATCCAGACGTTCGGCTACTCGCTGACCGACTGGAAGGGCCAGTCGCAGACCTTCTCCTTCGTCGGGCTCGACAATTACGTCGCGCTGTTCAAGGACGACATCTTCCTGGGAGCGGTCTGGCACAACATCCTGTTCCTGGTGTTCATTCCGGTGATCACCATTCTGCTCGCCCTCTTCTTCGCCTTCATGGTGAACGCGGGCGGGCGGAGCCGGGCCGGCGGCGTCGCGGGCGTCGCCGGGTCCAAGTTCTACAAGGTCGTCTACTTCTTCCCGCAGGTGCTCTCGCTCGCGATCCTCGCCGTCCTCTTCGGCGCCGTGTACCGCAGCGACTCCGGCGGCATGCTCAACGGCCTCCTGCTGAAGCTGGGCCTCATCGAGGCCGACCGGCCGGTCGAGTGGCTGAACGAGCCCAACTTCGTCCTGTGGGCCCTGGTCGCGGTCGTCGTCTGGCACGGCGTGGGCTTCTACCTGGTGCTCTTCTCCGCCGCCATGCAGTCCATCCCGCGGGACATCTACGAGGCGGCGCTGATCGACGGCGCCGGCCGCGCCCAGTCCTTCTTCCGCATCACGCTGCCGCTGCTGTGGGACGCCGTGCAGACCGCCTGGGTCTACCTCGGCATCGTCGCCATGGACATGTTCGTCCTGGTCTCCACCATGACCCAGGGCGAGTTCGGCGGTGGCCCCGACCACCACAGCGAGACCATGTCGACGGTCATGATGCGGAACTTCCTCTACTACGGCAAGAGCGGTTACGCCTGCGCCATGGGCGTGGTCATGCTGCTGCTCACCCTGATCGTGTCCGTGGTCACGCTGCGCGCCACCCGCCGCGAGCGCCTCGAGTTCTGAGCGGGAGAACCCACGATGACTGCACCCATCCAGAAGTCCGACGCCCCCACCACGAGCGGCGCCGGCGTGCCCCGCCAGCGCGCCGCGGGCAAGGGCGGCGCCCCGGCGCCGGGCCCGGCCCGTGAGGGCACCGTCCTCAACGTCTTCTCGCACGGCTTCCTCGCCCTCTGGGCGCTGATGATCGTGCTGCCGCTGATCTGGCTCGTGCTGAGCTCCTTCAAGACCGACTCCCAGATCGCCGGGTCGGCCTTCGGCTGGCCGGCGAACTGGTCCCTCGACGTCTTCTCGCGTGCCTGGAACAAGGGCATCGGCGACTACTTCGTCAACACGATCGTCGTCCTGGTGTTCTCGGTGCCGCTGACCATGCTCTTCGGCTCCATGGCGGCGTACGTGCTGGCCCGCTACCAGTTCTGGGGCAACCGGCTCATCTACTACTTCTTCGTGGCCGGCGCGATGTTCCCGGTCTTCCTGGCGCTCGTCCCGCTCTTCTTCATGGTGAAGATGCTCGGGATGCTCAACACCTACCAGGGCCTCGTCCTGGTGTACGTCGCGTACTCGATGCCGTTCACCGTCTTCTTCATGCACTCCTTCTTCAGGACGCTGCCGACGGCCGTCTTCGAGGCCGCGATCCTGGACGGCGCCTCGCACACCCGGGCCTTCTTCCAGGTCATGCTGCCGATGGCCAAGCCGGGCCTGCTCAGCGTCGGCATCTTCAACACGCTGGGGCAGTGGAACCAGTTCCTGCTGCCGACCGTGCTGATGCAGCCGCAGAGCGGTGACGACCCCGAGCGCTACGTGCTGACCCAGGGCCTGATCCAGCTCCAGCAGCAGCAGGGCTACGAGACCGACCTTCCGGTGCTCTTCGCCGGCGTGACCATCGCCATGATCCCGATGCTGGTGGTCTACCTGTCCTTCCAGCGGCAGGTCCAGGCGGGTCTCACTTCGGCCACGCTCAAGTAACGACACCGGCGCCGAGAGGTCCGGTCCCGGGGACTCCACCCCCGGGACCGGACTTTTTGCGTCCGATTTCGACTACCGTCGAGGACTTGACGACGACAAGCCCCACAGCGGAGCTTGGAGTTCATAACTTGTACACGTCGTAGGGTGGAGAGAGTCAATGGAGACTCCGGGGTCGCAGTCCTCGCTGCACCGGGCCAATCTTGAGCGGGTCGTCCGGGCGGTACGGATGGCCGGATCGCTCACCCAGGCGGAGATCGCCCGGGCGACGGGCCTGTCCGCCGCCACGGTCTCCAACATCGTGCGGGAGCTGAAGGACGGCGGGACGGTCGAGGTCACCCCGACCTCCGCCGGGGGCCGGCGGGCCCGCAGCGTCTCGCTGAGCGGCGACGCCGGCATCGTCATCGGCGTCGACTTCGGGCACACCCACCTGCGGGTCGCGGTCGGCAACCTGGCCCACCAGGTGCTCGCCGAGGAGGCCGAGCCGCTGGACGTGGACGCCTCGTCCGCAGAGGGCTTCGACCGGGCGGAACAGCTGGTCAGCAGGCTGATCGCGGCCACCGGCATCGGCCGGGACAAGGTCGTCGGCGTCGGCCTCGGCGTCCCCGGCCCGATCGACGTCTCCTCGGGCACCCTGGGCTCCACGTCGATCCTGCCGGGCTGGAGCGGGATCAACCCCGCCGACGAGCTCTCCGCCCGCCTCGGCGTCCCCGTGCACGTCGACAACGACGCCAACCTGGGAGCGCTCGGCGAGCTGGTCTGGGGCAGCGGCCGGGGCGTGAAGGACCTCGCGTACATCAAGGTCGCCAGCGGCGTCGGCGCCGGTCTGGTGATCGACGGGCGGGTCTACCGGGGCCCGGGCGGCACGGCCGGCGAGATCGGCCACATCACGCTCGACGAGTCGGGCCCGGTCTGCCGCTGCGGCAACCGGGGCTGCCTGGAGACCTTCACGGCCGCCCGCTACGTGCTGCCGCTGCTCCAGTCCAGCCACGGCCCCGATCTGACCATGGAACGGGTCGTCCAGCTGGCCCGGGAGGGTGACCCGGGCTGCCGCCGGGTGATCGCCGACGTGGGGCGGCACATCGGCAGCGGCGTCGCCAACCTCTGCAACCTCCTGAACCCCAGCCGGGTGGTCCTCGGCGGCGACCTCGCCGAGGCCGGGGAGCTGGTCCTGGCGCCCATCAGGGACTCCGTGTCGCGCTACGCCATCCCCAGCGCCGCCCGGCAGCTCTCGCTGGCCCCGGGGGCCCTGGGGGGCCGTGCGGAGGTCCTCGGCGCGCTGGCCCTGGTGCTCAGCGAGATGGGCGATTCGACCCTTCTGGAAGGTTCGGTGGGTTCTGTGGGCTCCGGTGGCACTGTGCGCCCCCTGTCCGGCACCGCGACGACCCCGGCGCCTGCCTTCACTTAGATAACGAATGGCACCGTTGTCGTCTCGTTAAGGATTTACTCCTTGACGTCGACCGTGCGGCCGAGTTGACTTCCAGCCACCTCGGCCGCAATGTCGCGGCCTCGTCAGGGAGGCAACCCCACATGAACGCAATGACGCGTCGCGTCGTCATAGGCACCGCCGCGGTTTCCATGGCCCTCTCCCTCGCCGCGTGCGGCAAGGCCGGCGACAACGGCTCGGGCGACTCGAACGGCGGCGACGGCAAGACCATCGGTCTGCTGCTGCCGGAGAACAAGACCACGCGTTACGAGACCTTCGACCGCCCGATCATCGAGGCGAAGATCAAGGCGCTCTGCTCCGACTGCGAGGTCAAGTACAACAACGCCGCGCAGGACACCGAGACGCAGAAGAAGCAGTTCGACGCGCTCGTCACGCAGGGCGTGAAGGTCATCATCCTGGACTCGGTCGACTACAAGGCCACCAAGTCCTGGGTCCAGCAGGCCGAGAAGAAGGGCGTCAAGGTCGTCGCCTACGACCGCCTGGCCGAGGGCCCGATCTCCGCCTACGTCTCGTACGACAACGAGAAGATCGGCCGCCTCCAGGGTGAGGCGCTCGTGAAGGCGCTCGGCGACAAGGCGAAGGACGCCAACGTTGTCATGATCAACGGTTCGCCGACCGACCCCAACGCCCCGCTGTTCAAGAAGGGCGCCCACAGCGTCATCGACGGCGGCGTCAAGAAGGTCGTCTACGAGCAGGACATCCCGGACTGGTCCCCGGACGAGGCCAACAAGAAGATGGGTGCCGCCATCGACTCCCTGGGCAAGACCGGCTTCCAGGGCGTGTACTCGGCCAACGACGGCATGGCCGGCGGCATCATCACCGCCCTCGCCAAGCAGGGCGTCAAGGTCCCGGTCGGCGGTCAGGACGCCGAACTCGCCGGTCTGCAGCGCATCCTGAAGGGCGACCAGGCCTTCACGATCTACAAGCAGATCAAGCCCGAGGCCGAGACCACCGCCGAGATCGCGGTCAAGCTCCTCAAGGGCGAGAAGATCGACTCCCTGACCCCGGTCAAGGTCACCAGCCTCACCGGCGAGTTCAAGGACATCCCGGCCAAGCTGTACGACGCGCAGGTCGTGACCAAGGAGAACATCGCCTCCACGATCATCGCCGACAACGTCTACAAGGCCGCCGACATCTGCACCGCCGAGTACAAGGCGGCCTGCGAGGCGGCGGGCATCAAGTAGGCCCGCCGGGCCCCCGGCCCGCCCGCGCCCCCCACGCAGAAACGGTCCGGCGCTCCCGCCCCGTCCACCACGCCCCGCAAGCGGGGGCGGGGCGCCGGACTCCCCTCGTACCCCCTCCTCCCCTCCGAGGGGGTCCCCCGCACCACATCCCCGCCGGTCAGGCGGCGAAGGAGATGATTCACGTGTCCGCTACGCCCGTGCTGGCGTTGCGCGGGGTCTCCAAGCGGTTCGGCGCCGTCCAGGTGCTCACCGATGTCGATCTGGAGATCCACGCCGGAGAGGTCGTCGCCCTCGTGGGCGACAACGGCGCCGGCAAGTCGACCCTCGTCAAGACGATCTCGGGTGTCCACCCGATCGACGAGGGGTCCATCGAATGGGACGGCCGCCCCGTCCAGATCACCAAGCCGCACGACTCCCAGAACCTCGGGGTCGCGACCGTCTACCAGGACCTGGCGCTCTGCGACAACCTCGACGTCGTCGCCAACCTCTTCCTCGGCAGCGAGCTCAGCTCCGGTTCCGTCCTCGACGAGATCGCCATGGAGAAGCGCGCCCGGGAGCTCCTGGACACCCTGTCCATCCGCATCCCGTCGGTCCGCATACCCGTCGCCGCCCTCTCCGGCGGTCAGCGCCAGGTCGTGGCGATCGCCCGCGCCCTGATCGGCGACCCGAAGATCGTCATCCTGGACGAGCCCACCGCCGCCCTCGGCGTCGAGCAGACCGCACAGGTGCTCGACCTCGTGGAGCGGCTGCGCGAACGCGGCCACGGCGTCATCCTCATCAGCCACAACATGGCCGACGTCCGCGCCGTCGCGGACCGCGTCGCGGTGCTCCGACTCGGCCGCAACAACGGCGACTTCAAGGTCGCCGAGACCAGCCACGAAGAGATCATCGCCGCCATCACCGGTGCCACGGACAACGCCGTGACCCGCCGGCAGGCCCGCAAGGCCGAGGTCACCGAGGCCACCGAGAACACCGAGAACGCCGAGAACACCGCCGCGAAGGGGGCCGCCAAGTGAGCGAGCTCGCCAAGACCCCCGAAGCCCCCGAGGCCGCCCCCGTGGCGCCCGTCGAGGAGTCCGCGGCGCCCGTCCCGGCCGTCGACCCCCGCCTCCTCGTCCGCGAGGAGGGCATCAAGGGCTACTGGACGGAGTTCACCCGCAAGATCCGCGGCGGTGAACTCGGCTCCCTGCCCGTGATCCTGGGCCTGATCGTCATCGCGGTCGTCTTCCAGATCCAGAACAGCAACTTCCTGTCCGCGAGCTCCGTCGCCAACGTCGCCGTCTACGCCTCCGGCCTCGGCATCATGGCGGTCGGCATCGTCTTCGTCCTCGTCCTCGGCGAGATCGACCTGTCGATGGGCTCCGTCGCCGGCGTCGGTGCCGCCGTCTGGGCCGGCCTCCAGGTCAGCAACGGGATGAACGAGTGGCTGGCCATCGTGCTCGCGGTGCTCAGCGGCACCGCCATCGGCGCGCTGCACGGCTTCTTCTTCGCGAAGATCGGCGTCCCCGCCTTCGTCGTCACCCTCGCGGGCTTCCTCGGCTGGATGGGCCTCCAGGAGTGGCTCATGGGCGGCGAGGGCTCCATCAACACGCCGTCCGGCAGCGTGGTGGAGAACCTCACCAACTACTTCTTCGCCGACAAGATCGCCGCCTACGGTCTCGCCCTGGCCGCCGTCGCCGCGTACGTGCTGTCCCTGCTGCGCGACAGCAGCCGCCGCAAGGCCGCGCGGCTCCCGGCCCGCCCGGTCAGCGAGATCGTGCTGCGCGCCGGCGTCGTCGCCGTCCTGGTCTTCGTCGTCGCGTACGTGATGAACGAGCCCGCCGGCGCCCGCGGCCTGCCGCTCGCCCTGGTGCTCTTCCTGGCCGTCCTGGTGATCGCCGACTTCGTCGCCCGCCGCACCCTCTTCGGCCGCAAGGTCTTCGCGGTCGGCGGCAACGCCGAGGCGGCCCGCCGCGCCGGCATCAACGTCGACCTGGTCCGGATCGCCGTCTTCGCGATCTCCGGCACCCTCGCCGCCTTCGGCGGTCTGTTCATCGCGAGCCTGTCCGGCGGCGCCACCAAGAGCCTCGGCGGCGGCAACACGCTGATGCTGGTCATCGCCGCGGCCGTGATCGGCGGCACCAGCCTCTTCGGCGGCCGCGGCAAGGTCTGGTCGGCACTCCTGGGCATGATCGTGATCCAGTCGATCCAGCAGGGCCTGAACATGATCGGCATGTCCAACGCGATCCAGAACATGATCACCGGCGCGGTGCTGCTCGCCGCCGTCGTGATCGACTCGGTCTCCCGCCGCACGCAGAAGACCGCGGGTCGCGCGTAACCAACGTCACGTACAGTCCGCCCGGCGCCGTGAAACCGGCGCCGGGCGCTGCTGCGTCCGGACCAGTGCACCGGCCGGTCAGATCAGTGGTGTGTCGGCCATCGGGGTGATGCGCCACCCCGAGCCCGATGCCCACGATCCAAGACGGAACATTAGACTCGACAAATCGGCAAGCTCGACCAGTTCAAACGCAAGGAGGCACGGGTGGCTCTGCTGACCCGTATCAGGGGACCGCGAGATCTGGACCGGCTCTCCTCGGAACAGCTGGACCAGCTGGCCGGAGAGATCAGGACTTTCCTCGTGGACGCCGTCTCCAAGACCGGCGGGCACCTCGGTCCCAACCTCGGCGTGGTCGAGCTGACCATCGCCCTGCACCGCGTCTTCGACTCGCCCAGGGACAAGGTCCTGTGGGACACCGGCCACCAGAGCTACGTGCACAAGCTGCTCACCGGCCGCCAGGACTTCTCCAAGCTCAAGATGAAGGGCGGCCTGTCCGGCTACCCCTCGCAGGCCGAGTCCGAGCACGACGTCATCGAGAACTCGCACGCCTCGACCGTCCTCGGCTGGGCCGACGGCCTGGCCAAGGCCAACGAGATCCTGAAGAAGGACGACCACGTCGTCGCGGTCATCGGCGACGGCGCCCTCACCGGCGGCATGGCCTGGGAGGCGCTGAACAACATCGCCGACGCCAAGGACCGCCCGCTCGTCATCGTCGTCAACGACAACGAGCGCTCCTACGCGCCCACCATCGGCGGCCTCGCCAACCACCTGGCGACCCTGCGCACCACCGACGGCTACGAGCGCTTCCTCGCCCGCGGCAAGGACATCCTGGAGCGCACCCCCGTCGTCGGGAAGCCGCTCTACGAGACCCTGCACGGCGCCAAGAAGGGCCTGAAGGACTTCATCGCCCCGCAGGGCATGTTCGAGGACCTGGGCCTGAAGTACGTCGGCCCCATCGACGGCCACGACATCGAGGCCCTGGAGTCGGCGCTCACCCGCGCCAAGCGCTTCGGCGGCCCGGTCATCGTCCACTGCCTCACCGAGAAGGGCCGCGGTTACCAGCCCGCCCTCCAGGACGAGGCCGACCGCTTCCACGCCGTCGGCAAGATCCACCCCGACACCGGTCTGCCGATCGCCTCCTCCGGCGCCGACTGGACCAGCGTCTTCGGCGAGGAGATGGTGGCGCTCGGCAAGGAGCGCGAGGACATCGTCGCGATCACCGCCGCCATGCTGCAGCCGGTCGGCCTCGACAAGTTTGCCAAGGCCTTCCCCGAGCGGGTGTTCGACGTCGGCATCGCCGAGCAGCACGGCGCGGTCTCCGCGGCCGGCCTCGCGACCGGCGGTCTCCACCCGGTGTTCGCGGTCTACGCGACCTTCCTCAACCGCGCCTTCGACCAGGTCCTGATGGACGTGGCCCTGCACAAGTGCGGTGTCACCTTCGTCCTGGACCGGGCCGGTGTCACCGGCACCGACGGCGCCTCCCACAACGGCATGTGGGACATGTCGATCCTTCAGGTCGTGCCCGGCCTGCGGCTCGCCGCCCCGCGCGACGCCGACCAGGTCCGCGCCCAGCTGCGCGAGGCCGTCGAGGTCACCGACGCCCCCACCGTGGTCCGCTTCTCCAAGGGTGCGGTCGGCCCGGCCGTCCCCGCCCTGCGCCGGGTCGGCGGCATGGACGTGCTGCGCGAGGCCGGCAGCGACAAGCCGGACGTGCTGCTCGTCTCGGTGGGCGCGCTCGCCCCGATGTGCCTGGAGATCGCCGACCTGCTCGACAAGCAGGGCATCTCCACCACCGTGGTCGACCCGCGCTGGGTCAAGCCGGTGGACGAGGCCCTGGCCCCGCTCGCCGAGCAGCACCGGGTGGTCGTCACGGTCGAGGACAACAGCCGGGTCGGCGGCGTCGGCTCCGCCGTGGCGCAGGCCCTGCGCGACGCGGGCGTGGACGTGCCGCTGCGTGACTTCGGCATCCCGCCGCGCTTCCTCGACCACGCCTCGCGGGCCGAGGTCATGGCCGAGATCGGGCTGACGGCCCCGGACATCGCGCGCCAGGTCACCGGTCTGGTCTCCCGTCTGGACGGGCGGTTCGAGAGCAGCAGCCAGGCCGTGGAGTCCGCGCGCGACTGACGCGGAAGCACCTCACTCGGCGTCACCTTTGGGCCGGTCGGACCACACCTTCGGGTGCCGACCGGCCCTTCCGCGTGCATCCTGGCTTCAGGGCGGGCAGCCCCATGCCCAGGAGGTACGACGTGAGTACGGACCAGCAGCCACGCGCGAATTCCGGAATGTTCCGGACCAAGACGGTCGAACAGTCCATCCGCGACACCGAGGAACCGGAGCACGCGCTCAAGAAGTCCTTGTCCGCGTGGGACCTGACGGTCTTCGGTGTCGGTGTCATCATCGGCACCGGCATCTTCGTCCTCACCGGCAAGGTGGCGAAGGAGAACGCCGGCCCCGCCACTGCCTTGGCGTTCGTCGCCGCCGGCATCGTGTGCGCCCTGGCGGCCCTGTGCTACGCGGAGTTCGCCTCCACCGTGCCGGTGGCCGGTTCGGCGTACACCTTCGCGTACGCCTCCATCGGCGAGCTTCCGGCCTGGATCATCGGCTGGGACCTCGTCCTGGAGTTCGCGCTCGGCACGGCGGTCGTCGCCGTCGGCTGGTCGGGCTACGTGCGCTCGCTCATGGACAACGTCGGCTGGCACCTACCCGCCTGGATGGAAGGCCCGGACGTGGCCGGCGGCACCTTCGACCTCCTGGCCTTCATCCTCGTGCTGGTGCTGACCGCGATCCTCGTCGTCGGCATGAAGCTGTCCGCCCGGATCACCGCGGTCGTCGTCGCCATCAAGGTGACCGTCGTGATGATCGTGATCATCGCGGGCCTGTTCTTCATCGTCGGTGACAACTACAAGCCGTTCATCCCGCCGGCCGTCACTCCGCCGGGCGGCACCTCCGGCTGGGATTCCCCGATGGTCCAGCTGATCTTCGGTTACGAGCCGAGCAACTTCGGCGTCATGGGCATCTTCACCGCCGCCTCCGTGGTCTTCTTCGCCTTCATCGGCTTCGACGTGGTCGCCACCGCCGCCGAGGAGACCAAGCTGCCGCAGCGCGACATGCCCCGGGGCATCCTCGGCTCGCTGTTCATCTGCACCGTGCTGTACGTGGCGGTCGCGCTGGTGGTGACCGGCATGCAGCACTACACCGAACTGTCGGTCAGCGCCCCGCTCGCCGACGCCTTCAAGGCCGTGGGCCACCCCTTCTACGCGGGCGTCATCAGTTTCGGCGCCGCCGTCGGCCTCACCACGGTCTGTCTGATCCTGCTGCTCGGCCAGACCCGTGTCTTCTTCGCGATGAGCCGCGACGGCCTGCTGCCGCGCTTCTTCTCCATCACGCACCCGCGCTTCAAGACCCCGTACCGGCCGACCATCCTGCTCGGCGTGGTCATCGCGATCGTCGCCGGGTTCACCAGCATCAACGAGCTCGCGACGCTGGTGAACATCGGCACCCTGTTCGCCTTCGTGATGGTCGCCATCGGCGTCATCATCCTCCGGCGCACCCGCCCCGACCTGCACCGGGCCTTCCGCACCCCCTGGGTGCCGGTCCTCCCGATCCTCTCCGTCGCGGCCTCCCTCTGGCTGATGCTCAACCTGCCGGGCGAGACCTGGTTCCGCTTCGCGGTCTGGATGCTGATCGGACTGGTCGTCTACTTCCTGTACGGACGCAGCCACAGCCGCCTGGGCCGGGTGGGACAGGACGCCAGGTACTGACGGCCACGAGAGCGCAGGCCGTGACGGCCACGCCGAAGGCCGATACGGGGACGGGCCCGGAAGCCATGCTTCCGGGCCCGTCCCGGTCCCGGGGAGGCCGAACGGACGCCCCTACGACGGCAGGGCACGCGGCCCCGCGCCGGTCCTTCCACCAGCCTCCCCCAGACGTCGTCCGGGGGGACCCCCAGCACCGACCCGACCACGTTGGCGCCGTCCACGATCAGAAGATCCGTGCACCCAGCATGACGGCCCCGGCACCACGAGGGTGCCGGGGCCGTCACACGTACGGGTGAGCGAGCGGTGTTACGCCGGGACGCTCGCCACGCCCTGCGCCAGGAACCGCTTGCCGTTGACGCGCTCGGAGACGCCCTCACGGTCCAGGTACGGCGTGATGCCGCCCAGGTGGAAGGGCCAGCCCGCGCCGGTGATCAGGCAGAGGTCGATGTCCTGCGCCTCGGCGACGACACCCTCCTCCAGCATCAGGCCGATCTCCTGCGCCACCGCGTCCAGGACGCGGTCGCGGGCCTGCTCCTCGGTCAGGACGACGTCGCCCTGCTTCAGGAGCGCGGCGACCTCGGGGTCGAGCTCCGGCTTGAAGCCGTTCTCCGCGTTGTAGACGTAGAAGCCGCGCTTGCCGGCCTCGACGACGGCCTTCAGGTTGGGGGAGACGGTGAAGCGCTCGGGGAAGGAGCGGTTCAGGGTCTCGGAGACGTGCAGACCGATGGCCGGGCCGACGAGCTCCAGGAGGACCAGCGGGGACATCGGCAGACCCAGCGGCTCGACCGCCTTCTCCGCCGTGGCCACCGGGGTGCCCTCGTCGATGATGTTCTGGATCTCCCCCATGAAGCGGGTCAGGATGCGGTTCACGACGAACGCCGGGGCGTCCTTCGTCAGCACACCCGTCTTCTTCAGCTTCTTGGCGACGGCGAAGGCCGTGGCCAGCGAGGCGTCGTCGGTCTTCTCGCCGCGGACGATCTCCAGGAGCGGGAGGATCGCGACCGGGTTGAAGAAGTGGAAGCCGACCACGCGCTCCGGGTGCTGGAGCTTGGAGGCCATCTCCGACACGGACAGCGAGGAGGTGTTGGTGGCGAGGATGGCGTGCGCCGGGGCGACCGCCTCGACCTCGGCGAACACCTTCTGCTTGACCGTCATCTCCTCGAACACGGCCTCGATGATGAAGTCCGCGTCCGCGAAGCCCTCGGCCTTGTCCAGGACACCGGAGACCAGGCCCTTGAGACGGTTGGCCTTGTCCTGGTTGATGCGGCCCTTGCCGAGCAGCTTCTCGATCTCGGCGTGGACGTAGCCCACACCCTTGTCGACGCGCTCCTGGTCGATGTCGGTCAGGACGACCGGCACCTCGAGGCGGCGCAGGAAGAGCAGGGCCAGCTGGGAGGCCATCAGACCGGCGCCGACGACACCGACCTTGGTGACCGGGCGGGCCAGGTTCTTGTCCGGAGCGCCGGCGGGGCGCTTGCCGCGCTTCTGCACCAGGTTGAAGGCGTAGATGCCGGAGCGCAGTTCGCCACCCATGATCAGGTCGGCGAGGGCCTGGTCCTCGGCGTCGAAGCCCTTCTGCAGGTCGCCGTCCTTGGACGCCTCGATGATGTCGAGGGCGCGGTAGGCGGCCGGGGCGGCGCCGTGCACCTTGGAGTCGGCGATGGCGCGGCCCTTGGCGACGGCCTGGTCCCAGCCCTCACCGCGGTCGATCTCCGGGCGCTCGACGGTGACGTCGCCCTTCAGGACCTGGGCGGTCCAGATGAGGGACTGCTCCAGGAAGTCGGCACCCTCGAAGAGGGCGTCGGCGATGCCGAGCTCGAAGACCTGCTTGCCCTTGAGCTGGCGGTTCTGGTTGAGGCTGTTCTCGATGATGACCGAGACGGCCTTCTCCGCGCCGATCAGGTTCGGCAGGATCGTGCAGCCGCCCCAGCCGGGCACCAGGCCGAGGAAGACCTCGGGCAGCGAGAAGGCCGGGAGGGCCTTCGAGACGGTGCGGTAGGTGCAGTGCAGACCGACCTCGACGCCGCCGCCCATGGCCGCGCCGTTGTAGTACGCGAAGGTCGGGACGGCCAGGTTCGCCAGACGCTTGAACACGTCGTGGCCGCCCTTGCCGATGGCGAGCGCGTCGGAGTGCTGCTTGAGCAGCTCGACGCCCTTGAGGTCCGCGCCGACGGCGAAGATGAACGGCTTGCCGGTGATGCCGGCGCCGACGATCTCACCGTTCGCGGCCTCGGCCTCGACCTGGTCGATCGCCGTGTTGAGGTTGGCGAGCGACTGCGGGCCGAAGGTGGTCGGCTTGGTGTGGTCGAAGCCGTTGTCCAGCGTGATCAGCGCGAACCGGCCCGCACCCGCGGGGAGTTCGAAGTGCCGTACGTGGGCCGAGGTGACGACCTCGTCCGGGAAGAGCTCGGCGGCGCCCTTCAGAAGCTCTGCGGTGGTGCTCACTTGCTGCCTCCGGCGTCCTTGTGGTTCGGGTTCTCCCAGATGACCGTCGCGCCCATGCCGAAGCCGACGCACATGGTGGTGAGGCCGTAGCGGACCTCCGGCTGCTCCTCGAACTGGCGGGCCAGCTGCGTCATCAGACGGACGCCGGAGGAGGCGAGCGGGTGGCCGTACGCGATGGCGCCGCCGTACTGGTTGACGCGGGCGTCGTCGTCGGCGATGCCGTAGTGCTCCAGGAAGGCGAGGACCTGCACGGCGAAGGCCTCGTTGATCTCGAAGAGACCGATGTCCGAGATGGACAGACCGGCCTTCGCCAGCGCCTTCTCGGTGGCCGGGATCGGGCCGTAGCCCATGACCTCGGGCTCCACGCCGGCGAAGGCGTAGGAGACCAGGCGCATCTTCACCGGGAGGTTGTTCTCGCGGGCGAAGTCCTCGGAGGCGATGATCGAGGCCGTGGCGCCGTCGTTCAGGCCGGCCGCGTTGCCCGCGGTGACGTTGCCGTGGACGCGGAACGGCGTCTTCAGGTTCGCCAGCGACTCCAGGGTGGTGCCCGGGCGCATCGGCTCGTCGGCCGTGACCAGGCCCCAGCCGGTCTCGCCGCCCTCGGGCGAGGTGCGGCGGACCGAGATCGGCACCAGGTCCTGCTGGATCTTGCCGTCGGCGTACGCCTTGCCGGCCTTCTCCTGCGAGCGCACGGCGTACTCGTCGGCGCGCTGCTTGGTGATGGTCGGGTAGCGGTCGTGCAGGTTCTCGGCGGTCATGCCCATGAACAGGGCGGACTCGTCGACCAGCTTCTCGCTCACGAAGCGCGGGTTCGGGTCGACGCCCTCGCCCATGGGGTGACGGCCCATGTGCTCGACACCACCGGCGATGACGGCGTCGTAGGCGCCGAAGGCGATCGAACCGGCCACCGAGGTGACGGCGGTCAGGGCGCCAGCGCACATGCGGTCGATCGAGTAGCCCGGCACGGACTGCGGCAGGCCCGCGAGGATGCCGGCGGTACGGCCGAGGGTCAGGCCCTGGTCGCCGATCTGCGTGGTCGCGGCGATGGCGACCTCGTCGATCTTGGCGGGGTCGAGGCCCGGGTTGCGGCGCAGCAGCTCGCGGATGGCCTTCACGACGAGGTCGTCGGCGCGGGTCTCGTGGTAGATGCCCTTCGGGCCCGCCTTGCCGAACGGGGTACGGACGCCGTCGACGAAGACGACGTCCCTGACGGTACGAGGCACGATGGCTCTCCTCCAGGGTGCGGGATGGCACTGCTGCGGGCGCGCTGCCCGGCACGCGGCTAAGCGCGCGCTTGCTACCCCCATGCTACTTGCGGGTAACCAGACTGCCCAGTCCCCCCGCCCCAAGCGGCGAAGGTCACACCCGCCGCGGGGCGCGGCGGGGCCTCGGACCGGCCCGGAGCGGCGGGAACCAGGACACGGCGAGGCCCCCGGCGCCGTCGGCACCGGGGGCCTCGTCATCGTGTCCGAGCGCGCGGCCTACGCCCGCGCGGCCAGGGCGGTGACCAGCAGCGGGGTCACCAGCTCCACCTGCCAGGGGCGGGCGCCGTGGCCGGTGAGGGCGGCGGCGACCGTGTCCGGGCCGGCCGGGGACGGCGGCTCCCAGCAGACGCGGCGGACCGTGTCCGGGGTGATCAGGTTCTCCTGCGGCAGGTTCAGCTCCTCCGCGAGGGCGGAGACCGCGGCGCGCGCGGCGGAGAGCCGGGCCGCGGCGGCCGGGTCCTTGTCCGCCCAGGCCCGCGGCGGCGGCGGGCCCGCCACCGGCTGGCCCGGCTGCGGCAGCTCGGAGTCCGGCAGGGCCTTGGCCCGGTCCACGGCCGCCTGCCACTGCTCCAGCTGACGCCGGCTCGCCCGCTGCCCGAAGCCGGGCAGCGCCGAGAGCGCGCCCACGTTCGGCGGAAGCGCCAGGGCCGCCTCCACGATCGCCGCGTCGCTCAGCACCTTGCCGGGGGAGACGTCCCGCCGCTGCGCCACCTTGTCACGGGCGTTCCACAGCTCCCGCACGACCGCCATCTGCCGACGGCGGCGCACCTTGTGCATGCCGGACGTACGGCGCCAGGGGTCCTTGCGCGGCGCGGCGGGCGGCGCGGAGGCGATCGCGTCGAACTCCTGGAGCGCCCACTCCAGCTTGCCCTGCCGGTCGAGCTCCTTCTCCAGCTCGTCGCGCAGGTCGACCAGCAGTTCCACGTCGAGCGCCGCGTACCGCAGCCAGGGCTCGGGGAGCGGGCGGGTGGACCAGTCGACGGCGGAGTGCCCCTTCTCCAGGGCGTAGCCGAGGACCGACTCGACCATCGCGCCGAGACCGACCCGCGGGAATCCGGCGAGCCGGCCGGCGAGCTCGGTGTCGAAGAGCCGCGTCGGCACCATGCCTATGTCGCGCAGGCACGGGAGGTCCTGGGTCGCGGCGTGCAGGATCCACTCGGTGCCGGTGAGCGCCTCGCCGAGGGCGGAGAGATCGGGGCAGCCCACCGGGTCGATCAGGGCGCTTCCCGCGCCCTCCCTGCGGAGCTGGACGAGATAGGCGCGCTGCCCGTAGCGGTAGCCGGAGGCGCGTTCGGCGTCGACGGCGACGGGGCCGCGGCCGGCCGCGAAGGCGGCGATCACCTCGGCGAGGGCGTCCTCGGTGGCGACGACGGGCGGAATGCCCTCGCGGGGTTCGAGCAGCGGGATCGGCAGCCCACGCGCAGGGACGTCGTCGTCCGAGGGGGCGCCCCCGGTGGTTCGCAGTGCGGTGTCACTCGCGGTGTCTTGGGCGTCGGTCACCTGTCAAGGGTATCTGTGAATGGCAAGCGCCCATCGACGGAACAGCCGGAACGGTCGACCGCCCGGGTGGGGTCGGTCGGACCGTGACGGAACGTTCCGTCGACAGGCGCCTGCCGCTCTTCACGGCCTTCGGGCGGCCCTGCCGCTCAGTGGATGATCCCGGTGCGCAGCGCCACGGCGACCATGCCGGCCCGGTCGCCGGTGCCCAGCTTGCGGGCGATGCGGGCGAGGTGGCTCTTCACGGTGAGCGCCGACAGGCCCATGGAGACGCCGATCGCCTTGTTGGACTGGCCCTCGGCCACCAGCCGCAGCACCTCGACCTCGCGGCCGGAGAGCTCGCGGTAGCCGCCCGGGTGGCTCGGGGCACCCGGGGGGCGGCGGTGGCCGAGGCGGGCGGCCGCGGAACCGATGGGCGCGGCACCGGGGCGGGTGGGGTGCCCGATGTTGGTGCGCGTTCCGGTGACGACGTAGCCCTTGACGCCCCCGGCGAGGGCGTTGCGCACCGCGCCGATGTCGTCGGCGGCGGAGAGGGCGAGGCCGTTGGGCCAGCCCGCGGCGCGGGTCTCGGACAGCAGGGTGAGTCCGCTGCCGTCGGGGAGGTGGACGTCGGCCACGCAGATGTCGCGCGGGTTGCCGACGCGGGGACGGGCCTCCGCGATGGACGACGCCTCGATGACGTCGCGCACCCCGAGCGCCCACAGGTGGCGGGTGACGGTGGAGCGGACGCGTGGGTCGGCCACGACGACCATGGCCGTCGGCTTGTTCGGGCGGTAGGCGACCAGGCTTGCGGGCTGCTCGAGGAGAACGGACACCAGGCCTCCTGGGGAAGGTGCGGGACGGAGCCGGCTCGGGGAAGAAGCCGGGGGCGAACCCGTGCTTTGAAGGGGTCACTGACTCCTTCGGCAGCTGGGCCGCCCGCCTTTAGGGAAAGATCACGATTTGGTGAGTAACAATTGGGGCAATTCGGACGCGTGATCGATCATCGTACGAGCCTCACGCCCGTCCCACTCGAAAGTGTCCGGAAATCGACCCCCCTCGGGGGTGTCACGGCTGCTGCGGACCCCGCCGCTGCGGCAGCGAGACGACCCCGGCGCCCGAGGTCGTCCCCGAGCTCGTCCCCGGCGCCGGGTCCACCGACGGCGGCAGACCCGCGACCTGGCACAGCAGATCGCACCAGGCCGCCAGGTGCGTCCCGGTGTCCGGCACCCCGGCCGGGCCCTCCTTCGGGGTCCACGAGGCCCGGATCTCGATCTGGGTCGCCGGGCGCCGCTCCGCGAGCCCCCCGAAGTAGTGGGAGCCCGCCATGGTGACCGTCCCGCTCGCCTCGCCGTACGCCAGGCCGCGCGCCTCCATCGCCCCGGTCAGCCACGACCAGCAGACCTCCGGCAGCAGCGGGTCCGAGGCCATCTCCGGCTCCAGCTCCGCCCTGATCAGCGTCACCAGGCGGAAGGTTCCCTTCCAGGCGTCGTGCCCGGCCGGGTCGTGCAGCAGCACCAGACGCCCGTCCGCCAGGTCGTCCTCGCCGTCCACCACCGCGGCCTCCAGGGCGTAGGCGTGCGGGGCGAGCCGCTGCGGCGCTCGCGTCGGGTCGACCTCGATCTCCGGCCGCAGCCGGACCGCGCGCAGCCCCTCGACCGCCCGCCGGAACGCGGGCGGCACCGGGTCCGCCTCCGGGGGAGTCGGCGGAGTCGTGGGATCCGTGGGGTCCACCCTGTCGCCCGCTGCCTTCTCCGTCCCTCGAATGCCGTCGGAATGATCGGAAAAATGTCCCTGAGCCGCAGCCATGCCGGGAAGAGTAGGCGGAACGGGGCCCGTGCGCAGGGAGGGACACCCGGGCCGGGCGAGCGGCTTCTCGCCACATGCGAAGATTCTGGGCGTGAGTGCCAATGACCTTCCCCACACCCCAGGCTCCGCCGGGGCTGGGGAGACCCCATCCGAGGGCAACGAGACGAAGCACCAGCCGCAGACGTACGACTCCGCGTTCCTGAAGGCGTGCCGGCGCGAGGCCGTGCCGCACACGCCGGTCTGGTTCATGCGGCAGGCCGGGCGGTCCCTGCCCGAGTACCTCAAGGTCCGCGAGGGCATCCCCATGCTCGAATCGTGCATGCGGCCCGAGCTCGTCACCGAGATCACCCTGCAGCCGGTGCGCCGGCACAAGGTCGACGCGGCGATCTACTTCAGCGACATCGTCGTCCCGCTCAAGGCCATCGGCGTCGACCTCGACATCAAGCCCGGCGTCGGCCCGGTCGTCGCCGAGCCCATCCGCACCCGCGCCGACCTGGCCCGGCTGCGTGACCTGACCCCCGAGGACGTCCACTACGTCACCGAGGCGATCGGCATGCTCACCGCCGAACTGGGGTCCACCCCGCTGATCGGTTTCGCCGGCGCGCCGTTCACTCTCGCGAGCTACCTCGTCGAGGGCGGCCCGTCCCGCAACCACGAGCACACCAAGGCGCTCATGTACGGCGACCCGCAGCTGTGGGCCGACCTGCTCGACCGTCTCGCCGAGATCACCTCGGCCTTCCTCAAGGTGCAGATCGAGGCCGGCGCCTCCGCCGTGCAGCTCTTCGACTCCTGGGTGGGCGCCCTGGCCCCCGCCGACTACCGCCGCTCGGTCATGCCGGCCTCCGTGAAGGTCTTCGACGCGGTCGCCTCCTACGGCGTCCCGCGCATCCACTTCGGCGTCGGTACGGGCGAGCTGCTCGGCCTGATGGGCGAGGCCGGCGCCGACGTGGTCGGCGTCGACTGGCGCATCCCGCTCGACGAGGCCGCCCGCCGGGTGGGCCCCGGCAAGGCGCTCCAGGGCAACCTCGACCCGGCCGTGCTGTTCTCCTCGCGGGAGGCCGTGGAGGCCAAGACCGACGAGGTCCTGGCCGCCGCGGCGGGCCTCGAGGGGCATGTGTTCAACCTCGGTCACGGGGTGCTGCCGACGACCGACCCGGACACCCTGACCCGTCTGGTCGACTACGTCCACACGCGGACGGCCCGCTGAGCCGTCCCCGTGGGACGCCGTCCGCCGCCCGCTCGGACGGCGGACGGCGGACGGGGAACGAGGTCGTGGGGCGAACTAGCAGTTGACCGGCGGATTGCCCGAGCTCACCCGGCAGAAGTCGACACCGGCCCCGCCGTTGACGACGCCGGCGTTCGGGCCGACGCGCAGGAAGTCGTTCTCGGTGGAGCCGAGGACCTGACCGGTCCCCGTGGTGCCGTCCTCGGCGGTGACGTAGTCGGCGCCCGCGCCGCCGTCGACGGTGCCGGAGACCGTGCCGGTGACGACGATGTAGTCGGCACCGCCCAGGCCGTTGACGGAGTCGCCCGCGGCGACCGAGCCGCACCGGATGAGGTCGGCGCCCGACGTCCCGTTGACCGTCGTCCCGGAGACGGGGCGGCCGTTGACCGTGCACGCGGTGACCGCGTGGGCGGGGGCCGTGGAGAGCGCGAGCGGGGCTATGACGAGCGTGGCGGCGCAGAGCGCGCGCATCGTGTGTCTGATCATGCGGCAAGTCACCCACGGTGATCCCGTGGTCGCAATTCGTCACGCTCCGCCGTCGGCCGCTCGGGTCAGCCCGCCGCCCGAACGGCCGCCACCGCCTTGCGCGCCGCTACCAGGACCGGGTCCCACACCGGTGAGAACGGCGGCGCGTACCCGAGGTCGAGCGCCGTCATCGCCTCCACCGTCATGCCCGCCGTCAGTGCCACCGCGGCGATGTCCACCCGCTTCCCGGCCCCTTCGCGGCCCACGATCTGCACGCCGAGCAGCCGGCCGGTCCGGCGCTCCGCCAGCATCTTCACGGTCATCGGCGCGGCGCCCGGGTAGTAGCCGGCCCGGCTCGTCGACTCCACCGTCACCGCCACGTACTGGAGCCCCACCTCGCGGGCGTCCTTCTCCCGCAGCCCGGTCCGGGCGATCTCCAGGTCGCAGACCTTCGACACGGCCGTCCCCACCACGCCGGGGAAGGTCGCGTACCCGCCGCCCACGTTCGAGCCGATCACCTGACCGTGCTTGTTGGCGTGCGTCCCCAGCGGCACGTGCCGCTCCCGGCCCGACACCAGGTCGAGGACCTCCACACAGTCGCCGCCCGCCCAGATGTTTCCGTGCCCGCGCACCCGCATCGACAGGTCCGTCAGCAGCCCGTCGTACACGCCGAGCGGCAGCCCCGCCGCCCGCGCCAGCGAGGTCTCCGGCACCACGCCCGTGCCGAGCACCACCACGTCCGCCGGGTACTCGCCCTCGTCCGTGGCCACCGCCCGCACGCGGCCGTTCTCGCCCGTGAGGATCTTCGTCGCCGGCGAGGAGCCGACGGTCGTGATGCCGAGACCGTCCATCGCCTCGTGCACCAGACGCCCCATGTCCGGGTCGAGCGTCGCCATCGGCTGCTCGCTGCGGTTCAGGACCGTCACCTCGAAACCGTGACCGAGCAGCGCCTCCGCCATCTCCACGCCGATGTAGCCGGCGCCGACCACCACCGCCCGCCGGCCCCGGGCCGCGGACAGCGAGTCGAGCAGCGCCTGCCCGTCGTCCAGCGTCTGCACCCCGTGCACGCCCGGCGCGTCGATGCCCGGCAGCGGCGGGCGCAGCGGCCGCGCGCCCGTCGCGATCACCAGCTTGTCGAAGCCGGTCCAGGACTCCGCGCCCGACTCCAGGTCCCGGGCGCGCACCCGCTGCCCGGCCAGGTCGAGCTCGGTCACCTCGGTCCGCATCCGCAGGTCGATGTCCCGTGCGCGGTGCTCCTCGGGGGCCCGGGCGATCAGCTTGTCCCGTACGGGGACGTCGCCCCCCACCCAGTACGGGATGCCGCAGGCCGAGTACGAGCTGAAGTGCCCGCGCTCGAAGGCGACGATCTCCAGCTCCCCGGGCCCCTTGAGCCTGCGCGCCTGCGACGCGGCGGACATGCCCGCCGCGTCGCCGCCGATGACCACCAGTCGTTCGCTCATACGAACACGCTACGACGGGAGGGGCGTTCAGGCGGTGTCCTCCCGGCCGCCGGACTCGCCGCCCCCGCCCTCGTCGGCCCGTCGGCCGGGCACGCCCGCGGCGCTCCCGGCCCGGGCCCCGGCGGGGTCCTCCGTGGGCACCCCGGCCGCGTCGACCGGTCGCTCCTCCGTGGGCACCCTGGCCGCGTCGACCGGTCGCTCCTTCGTGGGCACCCCGGCCGCGTTGACCGGTCGCTCCTCCGCGGGCGTCCAGGTCCGCGGTCCCGGCTGCCGCTCCCGCTTCGCGCGCCGGGCCAGGCGCGGCCGGACCGCCCGCCGCCACACCACGTACGCGACCGCCGCCACCGCGAGCCACGGCGCGAGCGCCGCGAGGACGATCAGGATCCACGCGGCGGCGGCCACGAGCGCGTCCCAGCCGCCGGAGAGGGCGTCGAGGAAGCCCGGCCGGTCGTCCTCCTCCTCGGCCGGCGCGGCCTCCGGCTCGATCAGGTCCAGGGTGATCGTGGCCATCGACGTCCGGTCCTTCAGCGCGGACCGCTGGGCGAGCAGCGACTCCAGGTCCGCCTGGCGGCGGCTCAGCTCCCCTTCCAGGGTGACCACGTCGCTCAGCTGGGTCGCCTTCTCCATCAGCGCCCGGACCCGCACCACGCTGGCCCGCTGCGTGGCGATCCGGCTCTCCACGTCCACCACCTGCTCGGTGACGTCCTTGGCGTCCGCCTTGCGCGACACCAGTTCGCCCGCGCCCGCCAGTTCGGCGAGCACGGCGTCGTAGCGCTCCTGCGGGACCCGCAGCACCAGCCGCGAGGTGACACGCGCGTCCTCGACCCGCTCGGTCGTCTCGTTCTCGACGTGACCGCCCGCGTTCCCGGCCGCCCGGCGCGCCGCGGCCGTCGCCTTCGCCGCGTCCTCGACCTCGACGGTCAGCTCCGCGGTGCGGATGACGTGCTGAGGCCCCGCGAGCGGGGTCTTCGACTTCGGCGCGGTGGTGCGCTCGGCGCCCGAGGCGGTGTCCGCCGCACCGTCCGACGCGGCCTCCGGGCCCGCGTATCCGGGCTTCTGCGCGCTCAGGCCGCCCTTGGCGTCCCGGGCCGTGTCGTCGGCCGCGCCCGCGCAGCCGGTCAGAACCAGTGAAGCCGTCAGCAGCGCCGCCGCGGCGGCCGTGCGCCCTCTTCGCATGCCGTACCCCCCAAGGTCTCGGTGTGTGGTGCTCCTTGGACGCCGGGGCGGGGGAGCGGGTTGCGGTCCGGCGGTCGCGAAGCGGTCACGGTCGGGCCTCGGAACGGGAGCGCGCGGGCGATTTGAGAGAGTGGTCCCATGAACGGCCCCATGAACGCGAACGCGCAGCGCACGGACGGGCGGACGACCGACGGGCGGACCAACGACGGGCGGACCACCGACGGGCGGACGTCCGGCGGGCCGGCCGCCGGCCGGCCGGACGGACCGCACGTCGTCGTGATCGGCGGCGGCATCTCCGGCCTCGCCGCCGCCCACCGCCTCGTCACCGCGGGCGCCCGGGTGACCCTCCTCGAAGCCTCCGACCGGCTCGGCGGCAAGCTCCTCACCGGAGAGATCGCCGGCGCCCCCGTCGACCTCGGCGCCGAGTCGCTGCTCGCCCGCCGCCCCGAGGCCGTCGCGCTCGCCGAGCGGGTCGGCCTCGGCGACCGGCTCCAGGCCCCCGGCACCACCACCGCCTCCGTCTGGTCCCGCGGCGCCCTCGTGCCCATGCCCAAGGGCCACGTCATGGGCGTCCCCGGTGACGGCCGGGCCGTCGAAGGCCTGCTGTCCGCCGAGGGCGTCGCACGGATCGGCCGCGACCTGGACCTCCCGCCGACCGAGATCGGCGAGGACATCGCCATCGGCGCGTACGTCGCCGAGCGCATGGGCCACGAGGTCGTCGACCGGCTCGTCGAACCCCTGCTCGGCGGGGTCTACGCGGGCGACGCCTACCGCATCTCCATGAAGGCCGCCGTGCCCGCGCTCTTCGCGGCCGCCCGCCGTCACCCCACGCTCACCGAGGCCGTGCGCGAGGTCCAGCAGGCCGGCACCGCCACTCCCCGTGACGCCGCGGGCGCCGCCACCGGCCTCGGCGGCACGGCGTTCGCCGGCATCCGGGGCGGCATCGGCACCCTGCCGGGCGCCGTCGCCGACGCGATCCGCGCCGCCGGCGGCGAGATCCTCACCCACACCCCGGGCGGCACCCTGCTCCGCACCCCCACCGGCTGGCAGATCCGTACCCGGCACCGGAACCACGACCCCCTCGGCATCGAGGCCGACGCCGTCGTCCTGGCCACCCCCGCCCCCATCACCGCGGGGCTGCTGAACGCGCACGCCCCGGCCGCCGCCGCCGAGCTCGACGAGATCGAGTACGCCTCGATGGCCCTCGTCACCCTCGCCTTCCGCCGCTCCGACCTGTCCGGAGGGCAGGCCCTGCCGGGCTCGGGGTTCCTCGTGCCGCCGGTCGACGGCCGCACCGTCAAGGCCTCCACCTTCTCCAGCCAGAAGTGGCGCTGGGTCGCCGACGCCGCCCCCGACCTCTTCGTGCTGCGCACCTCCGTCGGCCGTCACGGAGAGGAGGCGCAGGTGTGCCGCGAGGACGCCGACCTGGTCGAGGCCTCCCTCAAGGACCTCGGTGCCGCCACCGGTCTCGCCGCCCGGCCCGTCGCCTCCACCGTGACCCGCTGGACGGGCGGCCTGCCGCAGTACCCGGTCGGCCACCTGGCCCGCGTCGCCCGCGTCCGCTCCGCCGTCGCCGAGCTGCCCCGACTGGCCCTCGCGGGGGCCGCCTACGAGGGCGTCGGCATCCCCGCCTGCATCGCCTCCGGCGAGCGCGCGGCCGACGAGATCATGGCCGCGATCGGGGACGAGATCATCGCCACGTCGAAAACAGGCGACCCTGGTGCGGGGCACTGTCCGTGACGGGCGAGAATGGACGCATGAGTGCGCCCGAAAAGATCCCGAACGCCGGTAAGAAGGCGAAGGACCTCAACGAGGTCATCCGCTACACCCTGTGGTCTGTGTTCAAGCTGCGCGACGTTCTGCCCGAGGACCGCGGCGGCTACGCCGACGAGGTCCAGGAGCTGTTCGACCAGCTCGCCGCCAAGGACATCACCGTCCGCGGCACGTACGACCTCTCCGGTCTGCGCGCCGACGCCGACGTGATGATCTGGTGGCACGCCGAGACGAGCGACCAGCTCCAGGAGGCGTACAACCTCTTCCGCCGCACCAGGCTGGGCCGCGCTCTCGAGCCGGTCTGGTCGAACATGGCGCTGCACCGCCCCGCCGAGTTCAACAAGTCGCACATCCCGGCCTTCCTGGCCGACGAGACCCCGCGCGACTACGTCTCGGTGTACCCCTTCGTCCGCTCCTACGACTGGTACCTGCTGCCGGACGAGGACCGCCGCCGGATGCTCGCCGACCACGGCAAGATGGCCCGCGGCTACCCGGACGTGCGGGCCAACACGGTCGCCTCCTTCTCGCTCGGCGACTACGAGTGGATCCTGGCCTTCGAGGCCGACGAGCTGTACCGCATCGTCGACCTGATGCGTCACCTGCGCGGCTCCGAGGCGCGGATGCACGTCCGCGAGGAGATCCCGTTCTACACCGGCCGCCGCAAGAGCGTGGCGGACCTGGTGGCCGGCCTGGCCTGACCGCCGAGCCCACCGAACCCGGTCACCGCCCGGCGCCCAGCCGGGCGGTGATCCCTTGACCCGGAAGATCAGACGGCTCGCGGACGACCTTCGCCTGCCGCTCCAGCGACACCGGGTCCGGCTCCGGGTGCGGCGCGCATGACGCGCGCCGCACCGGCGTCCTCTCCGTATCGGCCTCCGAGCCCGCCGTCGCACCGGGTACCGCTCCCGTGAGCAGATAGCGCTCCAGGTAGCCGTTCACGCAGGCGTTCGCGCCGCCCCCGATGCCGTGCGACCCGGCGTTCTCCTCCGTCACCAGGGCCGCGCCCGAGAGCCGGCGCTGCAGCTCCCGCGCCCCCTCGTACGGCGCCGCCGCGTCCCGTTCGGCCGCCAGGATCAGCACCGGCGGAAGCACGCCCGGACCGGTCCGCACGTCCAGCGGCCGCCGGCGGGGCGCCTTCCAGTACGCGCAGGGCAGGTTGGCCCACACGTTGTCCCAGGTCTCGAACGGCGCCCGGTCGGCGAGCCGGGTGTTGTCCCGGTCCCACACCGCGAAGTCCTCCGGCCAGGGGGCGTCGTTGCACTCCACGGCCGTGTAGACGGCGGTCGCGTTGCCGGGGTCCCCGGCCTCCGCCCCGCCGGAGCGGGCCGGGGCGGGCGGCGCCGCCTGGGCGATCAGTGCCTTCGGATCGCCCGTCAGGTACGCCCCGAGGGCGCCCGCCCGGGCCGGCCAGAAGCGGTCGTCGTAGAGCGCCTGCAGCATCGCCCCGTGCAGCTGCCCGGGCCCGACCTTGCCGCCCGCCGGGGCGGCGGCGAGCTCGGCGCGCACCTTCTCGTAGTTCGCGCCCACCTCGCCGGCGGTGGTGCCGAGCCCGTACACCGCGTCGTGCTTCGCCGCCCAGGCCCGGAAGTCGGCCCAGCGGCGCTCGAAGGCCAGGGACTGGTCGAGGTTGTTGACGTACCAGATCTGCCGCGGCGAGGGGTTCACGGGCGAGTCGAAGACCATCCGGCGCACCCGGTGCGGGAAGAGCGTCGCGTACAGCGCGCCGAAGTAGGTGCCGTACGAGGCGCCCATGTACGTCAGGCGCCGCTCGCCGAGCGCGGCCCGCAGCACCTCCAGATCGCGGGCGTTGTTGAGCGAGTGGTAGTGCCGCAGCGCCGCCCCGGTGCGGCGGGCGCAGCCCTGCGCGTACGTGGTGGCGCGGGCGATCCGCTCCTTCTTGAAGACCTCGGAGGGGATGCTCGGGGCGAGTGTCGGGCCCGTCACGCGGTCGGCCGGGTCCTGGCAGGAGACGGGCGCGGAGCGGCCGACCCCGCGCGGGGCGTAGCCCACCAGGTCGTACGCGGCGGCGATCCGCCGCCAGGCGGGGAGGCCGGCGGCGAGCGGGAAGTACGTGGAGGAGGCGCCGGGGCCGCCGGGGTTGTGGACGAGCGCGCCCTGCCGGTCGGCGGCGGGGCCCGAGGCCCTCACACGGCTGACCACGAGCGGGATGAGGGTGCCCTCGGGGTGCGCGTAGTCGAGCGGGACGCGCACGGTGCCGCACTGCACCGGGGCGGGCAGCTTCTCGACCGCCGGGCACGGCCCGAAGCGGATGCCCTCGGCGGCCGCCGCCCGAGCCGCGGTCAGCACGCCACGGCTCTCGGCGGGCGGCGTGTCGAGCCGGGGCAGGCCGGCCACGGCCGGGGTCAGCAGGCTGGACAGCACGAGCGCGTGCAGCGCTACGGACTTCATCGGCGCTTCCCTTCGTAGCCGCGAGACGGGGCGACACAAGGGAGACTGGGCGCAGGGCGCTCGCCAAGTAAAGGATCTACGCCGGGTGTCGCCTGTCATGTACCCGGAAGGCCGCACGGAGCTCCGGTTCGAGCACGCCGGTGCCCTTCCGCGCCAGCGCCGTCAGCGGGTCGCGCGCGGACAGCCCCGCGAGCAGCCGCCGCCCGGCGGGCGAGGCCCAGCAGTCGTGGCCGGGGTCGCCGGCCCGGGCGATCAGAAGACAGAGACCGGTCGCCAGCAGCGGCAGCGCGAACCAGGCCGTCACCGGCCCCCGTTCGCCCGCCGGCACCAGCAGCGCCGCCCCGGCCCCGAGCAGCAGCGTCATCAGGAACGCGCCCCGCACCCCGCGCGACCCCGCCGCCGTCACGCGCCGCTCGGCCTCGGGCAGCGCGAGCCCGCGCTCCACCAGGCCGTCGCCCAGCGCCCGTACGCCCGCGGCGCCGGCGGTCAGTTCCCGCACGTCCCCGATCCTCGCCTGCCCGGCGGGCCCGATCGCGCCCAGTGCCGCGCGCTCCACCTCGTCCCGCCCGCCCGCACCGTCGACGACGGTCGCCCAGCCGGTGTGCGCGAGCAGCACGAGCCCCGAGCGGTGCAGGCAGACCAGCGTGAGGTCGACGACCCGCAGCGGTCCGCCCGCCAGATAGGCGGCCTCACGGACCGTGAGCCCGTCCCCGTGCCCCCGGCGGTCGCCGAGGACCGCGTCCCGGCACACCCGCGCGCAGGCGACACCGGAGACCACGAAGGCGACGAGGAGCAGCGGGAGCCAGACCATGAGCAGGTTGTACGGCAGGACGGAGCGGCCCGCCACCGGAATGGGGCGGGCCGCCGGGTTCGCGCCTTCAGGAGCTGCTGCTGGAGGAGCAGGAGCTGGACGACGAGGAGGAACAGGAACTGCTGCTGGAGGAGCAGGAGCTGGAGGACGACGAGCACGAACTCCCGCCGCTCGAACACGAGCTGCCGCCTCCGGAGCACGAGCTGCCACCCCCGGAGCAGGAGCTCCCGCCGCCGCAGCCGCCCCCTTCACCCCCGGCCGAGGCCGCGCACCACAAGACGGGCAGCACCGCCTCGTCGTAGGACGAGGACGTCGACGTGCGGGACGTGCGGGACGTGCGGGACGTGCGGACCGGCGACGGGAGGCGCGTGCGCGCCGCCGTGACCAACTGCTCCCGAAGCGCCGGGTCCGGCACGGCCAGGGCCCGCAGCCCGTACAGGGCGACCTGCGTCCCGGGGTCCGCGAGGTGTGCGTGAGCCCGCACGAAGGCGGCGACCCCCTCCCGGCCGGCGGGCGTGACGCGCTGTGCCGCGGCGGTCCCGCACACCACGCCGGCGAGGGGCACACCGACCAGCCCCGGCAGCACCTTGATGACGAACGGCAGCTGACCGCCCTCGCCGACGAGGTCCACCATGGTGAGGATCAGGACGAACGGCACTGTCCCGAGCGTGGCGAAGCCCAGTCCCAGGCTCCACCTGATCACGGACCGGCGAGCCCTGGGCTCCATGATCATCCCGCGCGCGGAGAGCCCGTCGCCGATCTCCTGCACGGCGGGATGCCGCATGACGGCGAACC
This sequence comes from Streptomyces sp. NPDC051921, assembly GCF_040680975.1. Lineage (NCBI taxonomy): Bacteria > Bacillati > Actinomycetota > Actinomycetes > Kitasatosporales > Streptomycetaceae > Streptomyces > Streptomyces sp. NPDC051921. The sequence continues at coordinate 60,129 of NZ_JBFAXU010000005.1, read as the reverse complement.
GCAGCGGCGCGAGCGCCCCGTACGGCGCGGCGGCGAGCTCCTGCAGCACCGCCCGCTCGACCGGGTCGTTCGCGGTCGGCCGCAGCACCTGGACGATGCCCGGGCCCCCGATGACGATGCGGCCGTCGCCGTGCAGGGCGGCGAGCGCGGTGTCGACCACCCGCGCCGGCCCGCCGTTCAGGAAGGCGGCCTCGTACCGGTCGTGGACGGGCCCGCCGGACCCGCGCCGGACCCGCTTCAGCTTGGTGACGAGCAGGGCGACGCAGGCGGCGCCGATCAGGTCGTAGAGGACGGCGAGCACGTTCATGGCCGCCTCACCCCCGTCCCAGTGCGGTACGGACCCGGTGCGCGAGCCGCGCCGCCGGACCGGGCGGCCGGATGCCGGCCCGTTCACGCCACCACGCGGTGAGCCGCCGCCGGTCCTCCGGGTCCTCCGGCCGCCCGGCGACCAGCAGACCTTCGACGAAGTCCAGGGCGTCGTGCCGGTAGCCGTCCGTCATGGGCCGGTTCCTGGCGTACGCGAGGAACGCCGGGCGGTACCCCTCGCCCAGGATGTCCGGCAGCTCGGGCGCCACCTTCGCCACGACGTCCGCCCGCTTCGCCGCGAGCGCCCGGCTCTGCACGCCGAGCCGCCGCACGTCGAAGCCCTCGGGCGCGGGCGTCCCGGCCACGAGCGCCGACAGGAGGGCCGCTTCGGCGACGGCCACGCGCTGGCGGGCGGTGTCGCGGGCGCCGGCGTCCCGGACCGGCGCCCCGGCGCGCGCGTGCGCCACGGCACCAGCCGGAACCTGGGCCGGGACCCGGGCCGGGCCTTCCGCCGGGACGTGAGCCGGGACCCGGGCCGGGCCTTCCGCCGGGACGTGAGCCGGGACTCGGGCCGGCATCGGGCCGCCCGACACCCGGGCGCCCGCGCCGATGAGGAGGGGCCGGGGCCGCGCCCCGGCGACCGTCGCACGGATCGCGGAGAGCTCCCCGGCGAGCTCCGCCGGGGCCGGGAAGAGGTCGTCCCGTTCTAGCAGGACGCCCGGAGGGGAGACCCGGGAGGCCAGGTCCGCGAGGATGTCGAGGACGGGCCGGGGCACCGGGTGGGCGTGGGTGTCGTGCCAGACGCCGTCCCGCTCCAGGCCGCCCGCCACGTGCACGTAGGCGAGGGCCTCGACCGGCAGCGAGGACAGGGCCTCCGCCGGGTCCTCGCCCCGGTTGACGCGGTTGGTGTGGAGGTTCGCCACGTCGATCAGGAGCCGCACCCCCGTGCGCTCCACCAGCTCCGACAGGAACTGGCCCTCCGTCAGCTCCTCGCCCGGCCAGGAGATCAGGGCCGCGATGTTCTCCAGGGCCAGCGGCACCGGGAGCGCGTCCTGCGCGATCCGGACGTTCTCGCACAGCACGTCGAGCGCGTCCCAGGTGCGAGGTACGGGCAGCAGGTGCCCGGCCTCGAGGGGTTGCGTCGCCGTCAGAGGCCCCCCGGCCCGTACGAACGCGATGTGCTCCGTCACCAGCGGCGCCCCGAGGGCCGTGGCCTTCTCCGCGAGCGAGGCGAGCCGCCCGGCGTCCGGCCGGTCCGCGCCGCCCAGGCCCAGCGAGACGCCGTGCGGCACGACGGTCACCCCGCGCGCCCGCAGCCGCTGCAGGGAGTCGGGCAGATGGCCGGCGCAGACGTTCTCGGCGACGACCTCCACCCAGTCGACGCCGGGCAGCGCCTCGACCGCGTCCGCGATCTCGGGCCGCCAGCCGATGCCGGTACCGAGTTCTTTCATGTCCCCCTCCTTCGGTCCCTCACGTGATGGCCCGGAAGCAGTCGTTCGAATCCGGACGGGGAGACGTTCAGAGGTTGATTTGAGGTTCGCGCCGACGCGCCGGGCGCCGAGCTGCCGCGGCTACCGCAGCCGCAGGCGCCCGCCGACCCGCTCGCTCCCCTCGGCCACGACCGTGCACGACCCGGGGGCGATCTCGGTGAAGCCCGCGTCCCGCACCACCGGGAGGCCGCCCGCCGTCAGCCGCGCCCAGCGCTCCGGGTCGGCCGTCCGGACCGCGAGCGGGAAGCCGGCCTCGCGCCAGCTCTTGCGGTCGGCGTCCGACAGCTCCCACCACAGCAGTTGGGCGCCGTGCCCGGCCTGCGCCATCGTCTTGCCCGCGGACATGTCGAGCTCGGGGTTGAGCCACAGCACGACCGTGTCCTCCGGCACCGGCCCGGGCTCGACGGGGTCGTCGAGGTCGGTGCCGGAGACCTGGAGCTTGGCCAGCTCCTTGGGCCAGCCGTCGAGCGGGACGGGCGGGAACACCCGTACCTCGGCGGCGGGAACGACACCGGCCTCGCCCTCCGCGCCCGGGCCCGTCCCCGCGCCCGTCCCCGTGCCCGCGTCTGTGCCCGCGTCCGTCCCCGCGCCCGTCCCCGTCCCCGTGCCCGCGTCCGTGCCCGCGTCCGTCCCCGTGCCCGTCACCGTGATCCCCGGAAGGGCCGCCGCCCGGCGCCACTCCGCGCCGCGGGCCCGCCGTACGACCTTGCGGATCCGGGCGTCCTGCCAGTCCGTCATGGCCTGGGCCCACTCGCCCTCGCCGAGGGACCGCTCGTCGGCCAGGATCTCCAGGACCGCGCGGGCGGCCGTCTCCAGGGCGTCGGTACGGGCCGGGGGCGCGGCCTTCTCGATGCGGACCACGAGGGGGAGGACGAACTGCGGCTTCTCGTCACGGGTGTCGTTGCTGCTCACCCGGCAAGTCTGCCACCGCCCGACCGCATGCCCGTACGAGCGATTCTTGTGGGAATGAGTCCTTCCGGGACAGGATGCCCCGCATGAAGAGTGATCTTTTCGCCAGTGAGCACCTCGCCGAGGCGGCGACGTTTCCGGGGATGACCCTCCAGAACGCCAAGTCGGTCAAGTACGCCGTCAACGGTGAGATGCACGCCCGACAGGGCTCGATGATCGCCTTCCGGGGGAACCTCCAGTTCGAGCACAAGAGCCAGGGCCTCGGCGGCCTGCTCAAGCGTGCCGTGACCGGCGAGGGCCTGGCGCTGATGGCCGTGCGCGGTCAGGGCGAGGCGTGGTTCGCCCACGAGGCGCAGAACTGTTTCATCGTGGAGATCGAGCAGGGCGACGCCCTGACCGTCAACGGCCGCAACGTGCTGTGCTTCGACTCCTCGCTCCACTACGAGATCAAGACGGTGAAGGGCGCCGGCATGACCGGCGGCGGCCTGTTCAACAGCGTCTTCACGGGCTACGGCAAGATCGCCCTGATGTGCGAGGGCAACCCGATCGTCATCCCGGTCAGCCCGCAGGAACCGGTCTTCGTGGACACGGACGCCGTCGTCGGCTGGAGCGAACGGCTGCAGACCTCGCTGCACCGCTCGCAGTCGTTCGGCTCGATGATGCGCGGAGGCTCGGGCGAGGCCGTCCAGCTCAAGCTGGAGGGCCAGGGCTTCGTCATCGTCCGCCCGAGCGAGGCGACCCCGCAGAAGGTCGCCAACTGAACCCGGACCGACCGTGATCCTGGAACGCGTCGGACGCCGCTACGCACCACGCGGGCCCTGGGTGCTGCGCGAGGTGGGCCTCGGCCTGCCCGCCGGCACCCTGACCCGCGTCACCGGCACCAACGGCTCGGGCAAGTCGACCCTGTTGCGTCTGATCGCCGGCATCGACGCCCCCAGCGCGGGCCGCGTCACCGGTCGCCCGGCCCGTACCGCGTACGTCCCCGAGCGCTTTCCCGCCGCCCTCCCGCTGACGGCGGCCGGGTACCTCGTCCACCTGGGCCGCGTCCAGGGCCTCGACGGGCGTACGGCGCGGACCCGGGCGGGGGAGTGGCTGGACCGCTTCGGCGCGGCCGCGTACGCGGACAGCCCGCTCTCCGCCCTCTCCAAGGGCACCAGCCAGAAGGTCGCCGTCGCCCAGGCCCTCCTCGCCGGGCCGGGCCTCCTCGTCCTCGACGAGGCCTGGACCGGCCTGGACACGGCGGCGCGCGGCGAACTCGACCGCGCGGTGCGGGAACGGGGCGAGGCGGGCGCCCGCGTCGTCTTCGTCGACCACGACCCGCGCCGACTGGAGGGAGCGGCGGACGCGGAGTACACGGTGTCGGAGGGCGGGCTCCACAGGACGCCCGCCGCCCCCGCCGCACCGCCTCGCTCCGCCCGTGTCCGCATCACCGCCTCCGGCGGCACCCGGCTCCCCGCGGGCCTGCCCGGCCCGCCGGACTGCGCACGGCACGGCGCCCGGCTCACCGCGACCGTGGCCGCGGACCGGTCCGACGCCCTCCTCCGGGCCCTGCTGGACGAGGGCTGGCACATCGAGGACCTGACGGACGAAGTGATCACCGAAGGCGTACGGCCATGACCGCCCTGCTCCGCTACCAGACCGCCCTGCTCCTGCGCTCGCAGCGCTGGCTGGCGCCCTTCCTCCTGTACGCGGCGTACGTCGGCGTCGGTGTCCGCCCGGGCGAGCCGGTGCTCGGCGCCCTCGGTTACGCGGTGACCGGGCTCGTACCGGTGACGGCCTGGGCGGTGCGGATCTGCCTGAACCAGGAGCCGCCCGCCGCCCGCACCGTGATCGCGGCGGCCGCCGGCCGGGCCCGGGCGCACCTGGCGGCGATCCTCACCGGCACCGCGGCCGTCCTGCTCGTCGGCGCGGGCACGGCGCTCGGCGTGACGGCGGTGGGCGACCGGCGCGGGGTCGACGCGCTCGCGGCGGGCGCCGAGGGCCTGCTCGCGGCCGCCGTCTGCGTCCTGACCGGCGCGGCCGTCGGTGCCCTCACCACCCGCCCCCTCATCCCCTCCCGCGGCTGGTCCCTCGCCACCCTCGTCCTCGGCTCCCTCCTCGCCCTGGTCACCGCCGGTTCCCCGGTCCGCACCACCGTCACCGCCCTGGTCACCGACGCCCACGCGCCGGCGGTCGCCCTGCCGTGGCTCGCGCTCGCCGTCGCCCTGGTGCTCGCGACGGCCGCGACGGCCCTCGCGTGCCGGGCGACGGCCTGGCGGACGTGAAGGGACGGAGGACGTCCTCCGGGTGACCGGAGGGCCAACGGGCTGCGGGATCAGGCTGAACGACCCCTGCCGCGGGCACCGGGATGTGCCGTACGGTGTCCTCGCCCTTCACACTTTCCGCACGGGAGCCACCGCACCATGAGCGCAACCCGCACGCCCACCGTCTCCGTGGTCGTCCCCGTCTACAACGCCATGCCGTACCTGGAGCAGACCCTCGCCTCGGTCGCCCGGCAGAGCATCGGGACGGACGCGGTCGAGATCGTCGCCGTCGACGACGGCAGCACGGACGGCAGCGGGGAGTTCCTGGACACGTGGGCGGCCTCGTACCCCGGGGTCGTGAAGGTCGTGCACCAGGAGGCGTCGGGCGGGCCCAGCAGGCCGCGGAACGTGGGACTCGACCACGCCACCGGCACGTACGTGTTCTTCCTGGACGGGGACGACTGCCTCGGGCCGCAGGCCCTGGAGCGGCTCGTCGCGATGGCCGAGAAGAACGGCTCCGACACCGTGCTCGCCAAGCTCGTCGGCGTCGGCCGGCTCATCCGCAAGGAGGTCCGGGAGGTCTTCGCGAAGAACGTGGACCACGCCGACCCGGCGGTCGTCTACTGGACGCTGATGCCCTTCAAGCTGTTCCGGCGCGCCATGCTGGAGGAGCACGGGCTGCGCTTCCCCGAGCACATGCGGATCAGCGAGGACCAGCACTTCGTCGCCCGTGCCTATCTGCACAGCTCGGTGATATCGATCCTGGCCGACTACGACTGCTACTACCTGGTCGGGCGCGCCGACAACGGCAACATCACCGCCGGTGGGCTCGACTACCCGACGATGGTGGCGCAGGCGGACGAGCTCGTCGGCATCGTCGAAGGGCTCACCGAGCCCGGCGACCTGCGCGACCGGATGATCACCCGGCACGCCAAGGTCGAGCTGCTGCGCCGCTTCGACCGACGCTACCTGAACGACACCGAGGCCGAGCGCAAGGCCGTCGTCGAGCTCGCCCGCCCGCACGCCGAGCGCTGGGTCACCCCCGGCGTGTTCTCCCGGCTCGACGTGGCCGAGCGACTGCGCGTGCACTGCATCAAGGAGGGACTCCTCGACGAGCTCGCGAGCGTCATCGAGTGGGACCTCGCCGGCCGGCCCGGCAAGACCGTCGTCCGTGACGGGCGGCTGTACGCCGCCGCGCCCTACCCGCCGGCCGACTCCGCCGCGTACGCCGAGCTGTGCGACGTCACCGACGCGGCCGTCGGCGTCAGCCCGCGCCGCCGGGTCGACGAGCTCAACTGGCAGGGCAGCGTGGTCGAGCTCGCCGGTTACGCCTACCTCGACCAGGTCGACACCGACGCGCTGACCACCGAGGTCGTGCTGCGGCACCGTGGCAGCAAGCGCGAGGTCGTGGTGCCGGTCACCCGCGAGACCTCCCCGCACCTCACGGTCAGCCGGGGCCGGGAGACGTACGACTACGGCCAGGCCGGCTTCCGCGTCGCCCTCGACCTCGCGGCCCTCGGCGACGGCGCTCCGCTCGAGGCCGGCACGTGGGAGATCAGCCTCCGCTGCTCGGCGCAGGGCCTGACGGCCCGGGGCGGGCTCGGCGGCGCCCTCGGCACGGGCATCCCGCGCCAGGCGGACCGCCGCACGCTCGCCCTGGTGCCCGGAGCCGGCCGCCCGTACACCGTCAGCGTCGCCCCCCAGGGCGGTCAGCTGACCGTCACCCTGAAGCCGCAGCCGGCCCCGCCCTCCACCTTCACCAGGGTCAAGCGCAAGCTCGCCCGCACGGTGCGGGTCCCCCGCCAGCGCAACGCCTGACGGGGGTCGCGGCCCTCCTCGTACCGTCCGGCACCGAGACACAGATCACTTCGGTGCCGGGGCAACCCGAGTGGCACCTGAGGAATCTGACTCTCCGGTGCCAGGGTGGTGCCCTATCACGCATGCCGTGACGGCCCCGGGTGCCCACCCGGGCCGTACGGGGAGAGACAGACAGGTGAATACAGTCACGACGCTGGAGCCGGCCGAGCCGGCTCCGGACCTCCGCCCCGCCGCCGGGCGAAGAACGCCCGCGGATCTCGCGCGGCGGACGGTGCGCCGCTGGGGCCCGGCGTCCGGCGAGGTCGCGGTGGCCCTTGCCACGGCCCTCTGCTTCACCGTCTGGGGGCTGTCCGTCGGCAACAGCCCGATCACCCGGGTGGGGCAGATCAGCGGCCTGTCGAACCTTCAGCTCCGGTTCGCCTTCCTGGTCCTGGTCGTCCTGGCCGTCGTGGGCTGGGCGACCGTCCGCGGCACCCCGCGCGTCCGCCGGCTGACCACGCGGCTCGCCGCCGCGGCCGTCGCCGGACTGACCACGGGCTTCCTCGGGGCGGGACAGGTCTTCGCGCTGCGCGGCACGCCGTGGCCGCTGAACGGCCCCTTCGGCGACAACAACCGCATCCTCGGCTGGGGCGAGGAGGTGCTGCACACCGGTGCGATGGACGGCTTCTACCCGCCTGCCGTGCCGTACCTGCTCGGTTACGCGGCGAAGCTCGGCTTCTTCGACGGCCAGCCCGCCTTCGCCTTCAAGTGGGTGTTCATCGCCTTCGTGGCGCTCACCGGACCCGCTGCCTACCTGTTCTGGCGGATGTGCCTGAAGCCGCTGCCGGCCCTCGCCGTGGGTCTGCTGCCCGCGCTGCAGCAGACGCTGCCGCACAAGCCGTACAGCCCCTTCGTCCTGGTCCTGCTGCTGCCGCTGATCGCGAAGCTGCTGATGTGGCTGCGCGCCTCGCCGCGGTTCACCGCGCGGGGCACCGTGCTGCGCGGCGCCTTCCTCGGCCTGCTCTTCGGCCTGCTCTTCCTCGTCTACTCCGGCTGGCACCTGTGGTCGCTGCCCGGAGTGCTCGTCGCCACCGTCTTCTTCTACCCCTGGCGCACCGGCCGGCTGCGCGGCCTGCTCTTCCTCGGCAGCTCGCTGCTCGGCTTCCTGCTGGTGGCGGGGGTGTACCTGCGGGTCCTGCTCGGCGCGACCAGCACCCGTGACCAGTGGTGCTCGGGCTACACGCTCACCGAGCCCGCCTACATCGGCACCACGCCGCTGACCGGTCTGGCCTGGGACCAGCCGGGCGAGTACCCGGGGGTCGGCGAGTTCTCCGGCCTGCACATGTACGCGGTGATCGTGCTGATCGGCCTCGGTTTCGCCGTGGCGCTCGGCCTGCGCAAGGCCGTGGTCGTCGCCCCGCTCGCCTGCTTCGGCAGCGCGTGGCTGATCCGCTTCTGGCTGGCCGGCCACATGGAGGCCGACCAGCAGGTGCAGCTCTTCCCCCGCACCATGATGCAGATCCAGGTGACGCTCACCGCGCTCACGGTCCTCGCCTGCGTGGTCGCCGCGCAGCGGCTCGTCCCGGTGGTCAAGCGGCTGCGGACGGGCGACCGGCCCGACGCCCGGCGCTTCACGGCCGTCGGGGTGCTGCTGGCCATGGCGCTCGCGGGCGGCATGGTCGGCTCGTTCTTCAGCAACCAGTACCTGCCGACCCACCCCGACGAGCAGCTGGCGGGGACGCTCGCCTGGCGCGCCCACCAGTTCCGCAAGCCGAACGGGGACTGCCCCAAGTTCGCCGACCAGGGGAAGTGCAAGGCGTTCCCCGCGCGCACCATAGTGGAGCAGCCGGTCGAGGTGGACCGGATGGTCTGCGAGTTCCCGTGGCGCAAGGCCCGGCGGGACGGCTCGATCGTCGTGAAGCTCCTCACCCGGCCCTGACGGACCCGGGACCCCCGCTAACGGCTCATCAGCTCCGACACCTTCACGAAGCGGTAGCCCTTCGCGCGCAGCTCCGGGACGATCCGGCGGACGGCCTGCTCGGTCACCGGGGCGGCGCTGCGGGTGCAGTGCATGACGACCAGGGAGCCGGGCTTCACCCCGGAGAGGACCTGGTCGGCGACGGCGTCGGCGTCCTTGGCGAAGGCGTCGCCGCTGACCACGTCCCACTGCACGGCGGTGACGCCGGCGGGGGCGAGGGCGCGGCGGGCCGCGTCGTCGTAGCAGCCGCCGGGGAAGCGGAAGTAGGGGACGACGTTGGTGGCCCCGGCGTCGCGGAAGGCGTCGAAGGCGCGCTGGACGTCGGCGGCCATGTCCGGCCGGGCGACGGTCGGGAGGCCGTAGCAGGGGCTCGCGAAGGCGTAGTGGCTGAACGAGTGGTTGGCGATCTCGAAGCGGGCGTCGTTGCCGATCGACCTGGCCTGGTCGGGGTACTCCTCGGCCCAGCGGCCCGTCATGAACACGGTCGCGTCGACCTTCAGCCGGCGCAGGGTCGCGATCAGCTGCGGGTTGTCGAAGTGCTCGCCGCCGGCCGCGCGCGGTCCCTGGTCGGCCGTCATGTCGGCGTCGAAGGTGAGCGCGACGACCTTCTCGGGGCTCTTCACCCGGTGGCTGTAGACCGGGGTCAGGCCGCCCGCCGCGAGCGCCGGCTTCGGTGGGACCTTCCGCGCGGGCGCCGCCTGATGGCCGGGGGCGGGCGGGGCCGCCGCCTTCGCCGTGGACGTCGCGGAGGAGGGCGTGGAGGGCGTCGTGCCGCTCTGCGGGAGCTGGTCGGCCGCGCCGCCGCCGCAGCCGACCAGTACGGCACCCAGGAGAGCGAGTGCCGACAGTTTTCGTACAGGAATGGTCACCCGGCGAAATTAGCCGATCGAACTTCGTCAGCGTTCGCGGCTCGACAGCAGCGGCGCCCGAGTCCACGCGGTGAGCTGACGCGCCATGGCCCGTGCGCGCTCAGGACTCCAGCAGTCGCGCCCGGCACTCCGCCACGTCGAAGTCGCCCTTCGGGTACTGCGGGTCCAGTTCCGCCAGGTGTTCGAGCAGCAGGGTGCTGATCGCCCAGTTGCGGTACCACTTGCGGTCGGCCGGGACCAGGTACCAGGGGGTGCGGTCGGTCGCGCAGCGCTCCAGGGCGAGTGCGTACGCCTTCTGGTAGGCGGGCCACAGGGCGCGTTCCGCGATGTCGCCCGGGTTGAACTTCCAGTGCTTCTCGGGATTGTCCAGGCGCTCCAGGAGCCGCTTGCGCTGCTCCTCGTACGAGATGTGGAGGAAGACCTTGACGACCGTGACGCCGTTGTCCGCGAGGGACTTCTCGAATCCCGCGATCTCGCCGTAGCGGTCCTCGATCTCGTCCCGCGGGACCAGCTCGCGGACGCGCGCGATCAGGACGTCCTCGTAGTGCGACCGGTCGAAGATGCCGATCTCGCCCGCCTGCGGGAGGGCGTTCGTGACGCGCCACAGGAAGGGGTGCCCGCTCTCCTCCTCGGTCGGGGCCTTGAAGGCGCGGATGCGGCAGCCCGAGGGGTTGAAGTGGCCGATCACGTGTTTGACCGTCCCGCCCTTGCCGCTGGTGTCCATGCCCTGGAGCACGAGGAGCAGCCGGCGCCGGTCGCCCGCCGTGCTCGCCGCGTACAGGCGCTCCTGCAGATCGGCGAGGAGGGGGCCCAGCTCGGCGGTGGCGGCCAGACCGGCCGCCTTGCCCTCCGGGCCGCCCGGGGTCGCCGAGGCGTCGTACGAGGCGAGGTTGACGGGTTCGCCGACCGGGAGCCTCAGCAACTCCCGCAGGGACTGGTCCGGCTGCTTCTTCTTCGGCATCTCGCGCCCTTCCCGTACGGCGGCCTCTTACCGATCCTGCGCGTCGAGCGCCGGGCGCACCACCGCGAAGGCCCGGTCGAGGAGCAGCAGCGGGTCCTCCGCCGCCTCGCTGTCCGCCCACCGCTGGAGCGCCGTGTGGAAGGCGACCAGCGCGGTCCCCGCCGCCAGCCGCGGGTACAGGTCGACGGCCGGGTCCTGGCCCTGGCGGCGGGCCAGCTCGCCCGCGAGCGTCTCGCGCCACTCGGCCTGCCGTTCCAGCAGGCGCCCGAGGAGTGCCGGGGTGCGCAGGATCAGCTGGACCACGCGCAGCGCGCGGGCCGCGTGGTCGGGCCGGTCCAGGGTGCAGGCGGCCAGCGGTACGGCGACGGCGTGCCGCAGCGACGCCGACGGCGGCTCGCCGGCCGGGCGCTCCGCGAGCGCCGCGTGGATCTCGGCGCCCATGCCGGAGAGGAACTGGACGACCACGTCCTCCTTGGAGGCGAAGTAGCGGAAGAAGGTCCGCTTCGACACCCCGGCCTCGGCCACGATCTCGTCCACCGTGACGGCGTCGAAGCCGCGCCGGGCGAGGAGCTGGAGTGCCGCCTCGGTCAGTTCGGTCGCGACGAGGAGGCGTTTGCGCTCGGCCAGCGTGAGGTTGTCGGACGTCATGCGCCGATCCTAGCCCGGCCCGCTGTCACTCGGGGAAGCTCTTGACACCAAGTGTCACGAGCGGCAGCGTGTGTCACATGACCCATGCGACAGAGCAGTGGAACGCCGACCGCATCCCCGACCTCACCGGGCGGATCTTCGTCGTCACCGGGGCCAACAGCGGCCTCGGCCTCGCCACCACCCGTGAGCTCGCCCGCCACGGCGGGCACGTCGTCCTCGCCGTCCGCGACGAGGGGAAGGGCAGCGCCGCCGCGCAGCGCATCACCGCCCAGGTCCCGGGCGCCCGGCTCGACGTCCGGCGGGTCGACCTCGCCGACCTCGACTCCGTACGGGACTTCGCCGGCGCGCTGCGCGCCGAGCACCCGCGCCTCGACGTGCTCGTCAACAACGCCGGCGTGATGGCACCGCCGCGCACCCTCAGCGCCCAGGGCCACGAGCTCCAGTTCGCCGCCAACCACCTCGGCCACTTCGCTCTCACCGGGCTGCTGCTCGACCGCCTCGCCGCCGGGCGCGACCCGAGGGTCGTCACCGTCAGCAGCCTCCAGCACCGCAAGGGGCGCATCGACTTCGACGACATCCACGGTTCCCGCCGCTACTCGCCCATGGGCCACTACAACCAGGCCAAGCTCGCCAACACCGTCTTCGGCCACGAGCTGCACCAGCGCCTCACCGCCGCCGGCAGTCCGGTGCGCAGCGTCCTCGCCCACCCCGGGTACACGGCCACCAACCTCCAGAACGACACCCCCGTCGCCCTGGTGCGGTGGGTGTTCGGGCGGATCCTCGGCCCACTGGTCGCCCAGGCCCCGGAGGTCGGCGCCCTGCCGCAGCTGTACGCGGCGACCGCGCCGCACGTCGAGGGCGGCGCGTTCCTCGGGCCGGACGGGCCCGGCGAACTGCGCGGCGCGCCCAGGCCGGTCGGCTACGCGCCGGCGGCGACCGATCCGGAGACCGGCCGCCGCCTGTGGGAGCTGTCCGAGCGGCTCACCGAGGTGCGGTACGCGCTCGGCTGATCAGCACCAGGGGCCCGTCACCGCGAACGTCGTCCCCGGCGTGTAGCAGTTCACGTACATCGTCGAGCCGTCCGGCGAGAACGTGACGCCCGCGAACTCGCCCCACTCCGGGGCGTCCGGGGTCCCGATGTTCTGCGCGCCGCGGGCCACCGGGTACACCTCGCCCTTCCGGCTCACGCCGAAGACGTGCTGCGCGCCGTCCCCGTCCTCGCAGACCATCAGACCGCCGGTCGGGGCGAGGCAGATGTTGTCCGGGGACTCGCCCGGCAGCCGCACGTCCGTGTCCGGGCCGAAGACGACGACGAGGGTGAGCCGGCGCCGGTGCGGTTCGTACTTCCACACCTGCCCGAAGTGGGTGCCCGCGGAGCCGTCCTTGGCGCGGGCGAACGACGACACGAAGTACACCGCCCCCGGACCGCCGCCGTTCCCGCCCCAGTAGCAGCCCTCCAGCTTCTGCGCGTGCGTGATGCCCTTCGGGCCGAAGTCCTGGAGCCTCACCGGGGTCCCGGCGGCCAGGGGATCCGGTACGGGCACCCACTCGACGCCCTCGAAGCGGGCACCCGTCTCCTGGACCGCCGACAGGTCCGGCACGCCCGGCACCCGCATCGCCTCCAGGGCGCCGCCCGCGCGCAGCGAACCGGTACCGCCGAGAGGCCTGTGCGGCAGGAAGCGGTAGAAGAGGCCGAAGGGTGCCTGGAAGGCGTCCTCGGTCTCGTAGACGATCCCGCTCCGCGGGTCGATCGCGACGGCCTCGTGCTGGAAGCGGCCCATCGCGGTGAGCGGCACCGCGCCCGTGCGGCGCGGATCGGCGCCGTCGACCTCGAAGACGAAGCCGTGGTCCTTCGTGTACCCGTTGGTCCCTGCCCGGTCCTCGGTCTCCTCGCAGGTCAGCCAGGTGTTCCAAGGGGTGGGCCCGCCCGCGCAGTTGACGGCGGTGCCGGCGATGGCGACCCGTTCGCCGAGCACGTCGTTCCGGCCGTCGAGTTCGAGGGCCGTGCAGCCGCCCTTGGCGGCCGGGTCGTAGGTGAGGCCCTCGACGGTCGGCACGCCGATGCGTCCGGTGACCCGGTTCTCGTGGTTCCGCACGAGATGCACCCGGCCGCGGCGGCCGGCGAAGGCGCCCATGCCGTCGTGGTTGCTCGGGACGGGTCCTTCGCCGGAGCGGAGCGGATCGCCCTGCCGGGAGAGGACCTTGTAGTGGAAGCCGGCGGGGAGGTCGAGCAGTCCGGCCGGGTCGGGGACCAGCGGACCGTACCCGGCCTGGTGGCCGAGCGCGGAGGCCGCGGCGGTGCCGCCGGCGAAGAGTTCGGAGAGGGCGCCGGTGAAGACGATGCCGGCGGCGAGGATCTGACGTCGTGTTGCGGACATGAGGCAACCCACTTCCTGTTGGCGGACAGGTGTGTGACGCGTGACCCGCATGTGTGTACCACGCACAGTGGTGGCACGTGAACCATGTGGGTCACGCGTTGCCCCAGGGGGTGCTCAGGCCAGCTCGGCCGTCAGCGTGATCGTCGTCCCCGTCAGCGCCTGGCTGACCGGGCAGTTCTTCTTGGCGTCCTCGGCGAGCGCCTGGAACTGGTCGGCGTCCAGGCCGGGCACCTCGCCGCGCACGGTCAGGTGGCTGCCCGTGATGCCCTCGCCGGGCACGAAGGTGACGTCGGCCCTGGTCTCCAGGCGGGTCGGCGGGTTGCCGGCCTTGGCCAGGATGTTGGAGAACGCCATGTTGTAGCAGGAGGAGTGCGCGGCGGCGATCAGCTCCTCGGGGCTGGTCACGCCGTTCGGCTCCTCGGTACGGGCCGGCCAGGACACCGGGTACGAGCCGATGCCGGAGGAGTCGAGCGTCACGACGCCCTTGCCCTTGAGGAGGTCGCCCTCCCAGACGTTGTGGGCGGTACGCGTAGCGGCCATGGTGTATCCCTTTCGATCGGGTATGGCCCCCAAGCTACTGCGCGACCAGTCCCTTCGCGTCCCGTGCGAGCGCGGTGAGCCGGGAGATCGCCCGGAAGTACTTCTTCCGGTACCCGCCGTTCAGCATCTCCTCGCTGAACAGCTTGTCGAAGGGCAGCCCCGAGGCGAGCACGGGTATCTCACGGTCGTAGAGGCGGTCGGCGAGCACGACGAGGCGCAGCGCGGTCGACTGGTCCGGGATCGGCTGCACGTCGGTGAGGCAGACGGCGGTCAGGTTGTCGGTCAGCGCGCCGTACCGGCTCGGGTGCACCCTGGCCAGGTGGTCGAGCAGGTGCGGGAAGTCGTCGAGCGAGGCACCCGGGGTGGCGTACGCGGTCTTCGCGACGACCTCGTCGGCGTACGGGGCCGGAGCCTCGGGCAGGCCGCGGTGACGGTAGTCCTCGCCGTCGATCCGCAGCGGCCGGAAGTGCGCCGACAGGCCCTGGATCTCGCGCAGGAAGTCGGCGGCGGCGAAGCGGCCCTCGCCGAGCTTGCCGGGCAGCGTGTTGGAGGTGGCGGCGAGGGCGACGCCGGCGTCGACCAGCTTGCCGAGCAGGGTGGAGACGAGCACCGTGTCGCCCGGGTCGTCCAGCTCGAACTCGTCGATGCACAGCAGCCGGTGCCCACTGAGCGTCTGCACGGTCTGCTGGAAGCCGAGGGCGCCCACCAGGTTCGTGAGCTCCACGAAGGTGCCGAAGGCCTTGAGCGAGGGCTCGGCAGGGGTGGCGTGCCAGAGGGAGGCGAGCAGGTGGGTCTTGCCGACGCCGTACCCGCCGTCGAGGTAGACCCCGCGCGGGCCGGTGGCGGCGGGCTTCTTCGGGGCCTTGGAGAACCAGCGGCGCTTGCCCGCGCCGGAGGCGTGGGCGCCGCCGAGACCCTCGGCGAACCCGCTGAGGACCTTGACGGCCTCGATCTGGCTGGGCTGGTTCGGGTCCGGGATGTACGTGTCGAAGCGCACGGCGTCGAAGCGGGGCGGCGGCACCATCTCCGCCACGAGGCGGTCGGCGGGGACATGCGGCTCTCGGGAGCAGAGCGAGAGCGGGGCCGCTTCGGTGGAAGCCGCTTCGGTTATGGCACGGGTCGACACAGTTCCCCACTGTAAGCGCCATGTCAGACTGCGGGGATGCGACGCCTGTTCCCTGTGACGGACATGACAGCCACCGACCATGCCGCGGGCACGGCGGACGCCTCGGACAGGGAGTGGTCCCTCGACGAGCTCGCCGACGCCTACACGTACCCGGCGGAGGCCGCCGGCACGCGCTGGCTGCGCGCCAACATGGTCTCCTCGCTCGACGGGGCCGGCCAGCACGAGGGCCGTTCCCAGCCGCTGTCCTCCGAGGCCGACATGCGGATCTTCGGCACCCTGCGGGGTCTGGCCGACGTGGTCGTGGTCGGCGCCGAGACCGTACGGAGCGAGGGCTACCGTCCGGCCCGGGCGCGGGACGCCTTCGCCGCCCGCCGGGCGGCGGCGGGGCAGGGGCCGGCGCCGGTGATCGCCGTCGTGACGGCCTCGCTGGACCTGGACTTCTCGCTTCCGCTTTTCGCCGAGCCGCTGGTGCCGACGCTGGTCCTGACGGGCGCCGCGTCCTCCCCGGAGCGTCGGGCGGAGGCCGAGCGGGCGGGTGCCGAGGTGCTGATCGTCGGCGACGGTCCCGGGGTCGAGCCGGAGCGGGCCGTGGCGGCTCTCGCGGAGCGTGGTCTGCGCCGCCAGCTGACCGAGGGCGGGCCCCGCCTGCTGGGCCAGTTCGTGGCCGCGGGGGTGCTCGACGAACTGTGCCTGACCGTCTCGCCGACCATGACCGCGGGCACCGCGCAGCGGATCGCCGGAGGCCCTGCCGTGGCGGTTCCGCAACGCTTCGCCGTGGCGTCGGTGCTGGAGCAGGACGGCTTCCTCTTCACCCGCTACCGTCGGATCTGACAATCGGCGGAATTTGTCGTTCCGCTTAGCGTCCGCTGGGCACACTTACTCTCGCAGTCCCCGTGCGGGCACGGGGAAGGATGGTTTCCGCAGAAGGGCTCCTGAGGTGTTCACAAGCGTTCTGATGATCGAGAAGCCCCTGACGGCCGTCGACGTGGACTTCGTCACCACCCTGCACGGCGACGAGGGTGTGTCCTTCATCGTTCTGATGCAGCCGCGCGGTGACCAGGCCGATGTACTGCTGCGCGCCATCGACGACGTGGCCATGGGCGAACTGAAGGAAGCGACCCGCGAGGGGGAGGAGCCCGAGGGCAAGGAGGCCAGGCCGCTCGCCGAGCAGGCCCTGGAGGTCTCCCTCCAGGCGCTGAGAAAGGCGGGCTGCGAGGCCGTGGGGCAGGTGGTCGAGGACCACCCCCTGGACAAGATGAAGTCCGTCGTGGAGGAGACGAACGCCGACGAGGTGATCGTGCTGACCGCGCCGCACTACGTGGAGGAGTTCTTCCACCGCGACTGGGCGTCCCGGGCGCGCCACAAGGTCGGGGTGCCGGTCCTGAAGCTGTTCGCGCACAGCGAGTGAGCGCGTAGGCGAGCCGGCGAGCGGGCTGCGGCAACGGCCGCCGGGGGTCCGAGGGCGTGCCGCCCGGGGCCCCCGGCGCCAGCCACTAGGCTGGAGGCTCGACATCCACACGCACCCCCGGGGAGAGAACCGCATGGCACCCGCCATCCCTGCCGCCATGGAACGGCCGCACTTCATCGGCATCGGCGGTGCCGGAATGTCGGGCATCGCGAAGATCCTCGCCCAGCGCGGCGCCAAGGTCGCGGGCAGCGACGCCAAGGAGTCCGCGACCGCCGAGTCGCTGCGCGCCCTGGGCGCCACCGTGCACATCGGCCACGCCGCCGAGCACCTGGCCGACGACGCCTCCGCCGTCGTCGTCTCCAGCGCCATCCGCGCCGACAACCCGGAGCTGGCCCGCGCCGCCGAGCTCGGCATCCCCGTCGTCCACCGCTCCGACGCGCTGGCCTCCCTCATGGACGGCCTGAGCGCGATCGCCGTCGCCGGCACGCACGGCAAGACGACGACCACGTCGATGCTGGCCGTCGCCCTCACCGAGCTCGGCCTCGACCCCTCGTACGCGATCGGCGGCGACCTCGCGGGCCCGGGCACGAACGCCCGGCACGGCGACGGCCGGGTCTTCGTCGCGGAGGCGGATGAAAGCGACCGCAGCTTCCAGAAGTACGACCCCGAGGTCGCCATCGTCCTCAACGTCGAGCTGGACCACCACGCGAACTACGCGTCGATGGACGAGATCTACGAGTCCTTCGAGGCCTTCGCCGCCAAGATCCGCCCCGGCGGCACCCTCGTCGTCGGCGAGCACGCGGGCGCCCGTGAGCTCGCCCGCCGGGTGGCGGGCCGCGAGGGTCTGACGGTGCTGACCGTCGGCGAGTCCGAGGACTCCGACGCCCGCATCCTGAAGATCGTGCCGAACGGCATGAAGAGCGAGGTCACCGTCGCCCTCGACGGCACCGAGCACACCTTCACGGTGTCCGTCCCCGGCCGCCACTACGCCCACAACGCCGCGGCCGCGCTCGTCGCCGGCTCCCGCGTGGGCATCGACCCGGCCGAGCTCGCCCAGGCGCTCACCGCCTACACCGGCGTCGGCCGCCGCCTCCAGCTCAAGGGCGAGGCCGCGGGCGTCCAGGTCATCGACTCGTACGCGCACCACCCGACCGAGATGACCGCCGACCTGGAGGCCATGCGCGGTGCCGCCGGAGCCTCCCGGCTGCTCGTCGTCTTCCAGCCGCACCTCTTCTCCCGTACCCAGGAGCTGGGCCGCGAGATGGGCGAGGCCCTCGGGCTCGCCGACGCGTCCGTGGTCCTGGACATCTACCCGGCCCGCGAGGACCCGATCCCGGGCGTCACCAGCGAGCTGATCGTCGCCGCGGCCCGTACGGCCGGGGCCGACGTCACGCCCGTCCACGACAAGGCCGCCGTCCCCGAGGTCGTCGCGGGAATGGCGAAGCCCGGCGACCTGGTTCTGACCATGGGGGCGGGCGACGTCACGGACCTGGGTCCGAAGATCCTCGCCCACCTGTCGAGCTGACGAAGAGCCGACCAGAGCTGACCAGCCGCTGAGGGAGCGAACGATGGCCTACGAGGTCGAGAAGACCGACGAGGAATGGCAGGCCGAGCTGACGCCGTCGGAGTACCAGGTGCTCCGGCTGGCCGGCACGGAGCCCGCCTTCCGCGGTGAGTACACGGACACGAAGACCAAGGGCGTCTACTCCTGCCGGGCGTGCGGCGCCGAGCTCTTCACGTCGAACGAGAAGTTCGAGTCGCACTGCGGCTGGCCGTCCTTCTTCGACCCGAAGGACAGCTCCGCCGTCGAGCTGCTCGCGGACACCTCCCACGGCATGATCCGCACCGAGGTGCGCTGCGCCCGCTGCGGCTCCCACCTCGGGCACGTCTTCGAGGGCGAGGGCTACCCGACCCCGACCGACCAGCGGTACTGCATCAACTCGATCTCGCTGCGGCTGGAGCCGGACGAGAGCTGAGCGGTACGGACCATGGACACCCACCTGAGCCGATCGGCGCCACGCGCGCCGGTCGGCTCAGCTGTTCTCGGCCACCGCTCCGGTGGCTCCGCACGCCGGACAGACCCCCCGGTACGTGACCTCCACGCCCGTCACCGTGAAGCCGTAGCGTTCCGCCTCCGGAAGTCCGTCCAGCGGATCGCCCACCGGGTGGACGTCGCGGACCGTGCCGCAGCCCGCGCAGACCAGGTGCTGGTGGGCCTGGTGGGCGTTCGGGTCGTAGCGCTTGGCGCGGCCCACGCTGGACACCTCGATCACCTCGCCGAGCGAGACGAGCTCGCCCAGCGTGTTGTACACCGTGGCGCGCGAGATCTCCGGCAGTCTCGCCGTGGCAAGGACGAGCACCTCGTCCGCGGTCAGGTGGATGTGCTCGCCGTCGAGGACCTCGGCGACCACGCGTCGCTGGGCGGTCATCCGCCAGCCACGTCGGCGAAGCCGTTCCAGCAGATTGCTCATGGTCACCAGCCTTGCTGTGCGAGTAATCCGTATGAGTCCGGCTGTCGTATTGACTTGGACTGGGTCCACCATAGGATCGACTCCAGTAGTAGCCAAGAGGGTGTGCGCCGGTCACACCGACGCCGTCACCCCGACGCCTCAGCAGTTCCCGAGCTCCGCGATCCGAATGGTTCGGAAGGAAAGACCGATGTCTGAGCAGAAGCACGATCCACTTGTCACCGAGAACGAGGCGGCGGCGGAAGGCACCGGCGGCTGCCCGGTCGCGCACGGCCGTGCCGCGCACCCCACCCAGGGCGGCGGCAACCGCCAGTGGTGGCCGGAGCGGCTCAACCTGAAGATCCTCGCCAAGAACCCCGCCGTGGCGAACCCCCTCGGTGAGGAGTTCGACTACGCGGAGGCCTTCAAGGCCCTCGACCTCGCCGCCGTGAAGCAGGACATCGCCGAGGTGCTCACCACCTCGCAGGACTGGTGGCCCGCCGACTTCGGCAACTACGGCCCGCTCATGATCCGGATGGCCTGGCACAGCGCCGGCACCTACCGCATCAGCGACGGCCGCGGCGGCGCCGGCGGCGGTCAGCAGCGCTTCGCCCCGCTGAACAGCTGGCCGGACAACGCGAGCCTCGACAAGGCCCGCCGCCTGCTCTGGCCGGTCAAGAAGAAGTACGGCAAGGCCATCTCCTGGGCCGACCTGATGATCCTCACCGGAAACGTGGCCCTCGAGACGATGGGCTTCGAGACCTTCGGCTTCGGCGGCGGCCGCGTCGACGAGTGGGAGCCGGACGAGGACGTCTACTGGGGCCCCGAGACCGAGTGGCTCGCCGACGAGCGCTACTCCGGCGACCGCGAGCTGGAGAACCCGCTCGCCGCCGTCCAGATGGGCCTCATCTACGTCAACCCCGAGGGTCCCAACGGCAACCCGGACCCGATCGCCGCCGCCCGCGACATCCGCGAGACCTTCGGGCGCATGGCGATGAACGACGAGGAGACCGTCGCGCTCATCGCCGGTGGCCACACCTTCGGCAAGACGCACGGCGCCGGCCCGGCCGACCACGTGGGCGACGACCCGGAGGCCGCGCCGATCGAGCAGCTCGGCCTCGGCTGGAAGAGCTCCTACGGCACGGGCGTGGGCAAGGACGCGATCACGTCCGGCCTGGAGGTCACCTGGACCGAGACGCCCACCCAGTGGGGCAACGGCTTCTTCAAGAACCTCTTCGAGTACGAGTACGAGCTCACCGAGAGCCCGGCCGGCGCGCACCAGTGGGTGGCGAAGAACGCCGAGGCGGTCATCCCGGACGCCTACGACGCGTCGAAGAAGCACCTGCCGACGATGCTCACCACCGACCTGTCGCTCAGGTTCGACCCGATCTACGAGCCGATCTCGCGCCGCTTCTACGAGAACCCGGACCAGTTCGCGGACGCCTTCGCCCGCGCCTGGTACAAGCTCACCCACCGCGACATGGGCCCGGTCGTGCGCTACCTCGGCCCCGAGGTCCCGAGCGAGGAGCTGCTCTGGCAGGACCCGCTGCCGGCGCGCCAGGGCGAGCCGATCGACGCCGCCGACATCGCCTCCCTCAAGGAGAAGATCCTCGGCTCCGACCTGTCGGTGACCCAGCTGGTCTCCGCCGCCTGGGCCGCCGCCTCCTCCTTCCGCGGCAGCGACAAGCGCGGCGGCGCCAACGGCGGTCGCATCCGCCTGGAGCCGCAGCGCAACTGGCAGGCCAACAACCCGGACGAGCTCGCCCAGGTGCTGCGCGTCCTGGAGGGCGTCCAGGAGTCCTTCAACGCGGCCGGCGGCAAGCAGGTCTCGATCGCCGACCTCGTCGTCCTCGCGGGCAGCGCGGCCGTCGAGAAGGCCGCCAAGGACGCCGGCTTCGACGTCGAGGTCCCGTTCTCCGCGGGCCGCGTCGACGCCTCCCAGGAGCAGACGGACGTCGAGTCCTTCGCCGCCCTGGAGCCGAGCGCGGACGGCTTCCGCAACTACCTGGGCAAGGGCCACCGCCTCCCCGCCGAGTACCTGCTCGTCGACAAGGCGAACCTGCTCACCCTGTCCGCCCCGGAGCTGACGGTCCTCGTCGGCGGTCTGCGCGTCCTGGGCGTCACCCAGCCGCAGTCCTCCCTCGGTGTCCTCACCGAGACCCCGGGCAAGCTGACGAACGACTTCTTCGTCAACCTGCTCGACCTGGACACCGTCTGGAAGTCCACCTCCGACGACCAGACCACGTTCGAGGCCCACGACGCCTCCGGCAAGGTCAAGTGGACCGGTACCCGTGCGGACCTGGTCTTCGGCGCCAACGCCGAGCTGCGCGCCGTCGCCGAGGTGTACGCCTCCGACGACGCCAAGGCGAAGTTCGTGACGGACTTCGTCGCGGCCTGGGCCAAGGTCATGGACCTGGACCGGTTCGACCTGCGCTGATCCCGGCGGGCGCCGGGGCCGACCCCAGGCGCTGACACGACGGAGCCCCGGGCGGGGAACCGCCCGGGGCTCCGCGCCGTCCCGGGGCGTCCGGGGACCCCTTCCCGGCGCCCTGCCGCGGCGCCGCCCTTCGACGGCTAGCCGAAGTCGGGGATGGGACGGGCCGGCGTCAGGGCGGCGGCGATGCGCTGCGCGACGGTGTGGGCCGTGTGCCCGCCCGCGGCCTTCGGCCCCAGCGTGGTCGACACGGCGATGGCCACGCGCTCGGCGGGCAGGTAGGCCATCGAGGCGGAGTAGCCGAAGAACAGCGGGTGCTGGGAGATCCAGTCGCCCAGGACCAGCACGCCCATGCCGTCGTGGGTGGCCTCGGTCTGCTCCCGGCAGACCTTCGCCGGACACTTCTCCGTGGCGTGGCCGAGGCCGACCGTCCCCGGGTTCAGCAGCTCCCGGTAGGACGCCGGGGAGAGCAGCTCGCCCGAGCCGATGGCGACGGCCGAGCGTTCCAGGTCGCAGATGTCCGTGGTCTGCACCGCGCCGGGCGCCGTGGTCCAGGACGGGTTCCAGAAGGTGGACTCCTCGTACGTCCCGCGGTCGGCGTCGAACGCGTGCAGGACGGGACTCGGGATCTCGGGCGTGAAGCCGTTGCGGGTCTCGCGCAGCCCGAGCGGCCCCGTGATCTCCCGCCGCAGCAGCACGTCGAGACGGGTCCCGGTGATCTTCTCCAGGGCCTCGCCGAGGAGCAGGAAGTTGGCGTGCGAGTAGCTCCAGTTGGTCCCCGGTTCGTACCACCGGGGCTTGCCGGCCGCGAGGGCCACCAGCTCCTTCGCCGTCCAGTGGCGGAACGGGTCGGCGGTGACGGCCTGCTGGAACTCGGGCAGGGGGACGTAGTCGACGAGACCGGTGGTCGACGCGCCCAGCATCCGCAGGGTGATCCGCTCACCGTCCTTCAGGTCGGGCAGCCAGCGCGCGACCGGGTCGTCGAGACGGACCTTGCCCTGGTCGACCAGCCGCAGCAGTGCCGTGCCCATGTAGCTGATGGCGATGTTGCCGTTCCGGAAGTGCATGGCGGGCTCGGCCGGGACCCCCGTCATCGACTCGCCGAGCGCCGACGTGAGGAGCTCGCGCCCGTCGACGGTGACCCGCACGATGACGGACTTGAGCCCCATCTCCGCCTTGGCCCGCTCGGCGACCCGCAGGACCTCCCGCGCCGGGCCACCGGCCGGCCGGGGCGAGCTGTCGCACTCCCCGCGGTGGTGGTGGCCGTCACCCCCGGCGCCGCCGGCGGCCGAGACCGGGGAGCCGAGGGCGAGGAGGACGCTGAGTGCGGTGAACGCGGTCGCGGCGGCGAGGCGCGGCCGCGACGGCAGGCGGGCTGGGCTCATGGCCGGAGTATCGAGCGCATGCGCGCGTCCGCCCGCCCGAGGTCGCCCGACGCGCAGGAACATCACCCGGACGTCCTGCCAGAATGACGCCCACAGAGATGGATCAAGGGGAGGGAAGACCGGGCATGACCGTCAGCAGGAGACTTTTCATGGGTGGGTTCACGGCCGGAGCCGTGACCGTGGCCGTCGGGGCGACGGCGGGGGAGGCCGGCGCCGCCGAGGCGGCCGGGCCGGTGGAGGCCTTCGCCGGAGAGGTGCAGGCCGAGCGCTTCACGACGAACTCGGGCGTCAACTCGGCCTTCCTCAAGACGACGTCCACCAGCGAGCACACCGCCACGTTCTACCAGGCCGCCACGAGCGGTTCCGGCGTCGCGCTCAACGTGGTCTCCGACAACCCCGGCACGTCGGCGATGTACCTGTCCGGTACGGAGACGGGCCGCGGCACCCTGAAGATCGCGCACCGCGGCTACACCGACGCCTCCGACGCCAACGCCGCCGCGCTCTCCATCGACCTCCAGACCCCCGGCGCGACCGACCCGGAGAAGCCCGGCACCGCCGCACAGGGCATCTACGTCACCGCCACCCACGGCCCCACCAGCGGCGCCCTGCTCGTGCTGCGCAACAACGCGGGTCTGGACGACCTCACCGTCAAGGGCACCGGCCTCATCGGCATCGGCATCGACCGCGGCGCCACCCCGCGCGCCCAGGTCCACATCGTGCAGCGCACCGGCAAGCCGGGCCTGCTCGTCGACGGCACCGTCGAGGTCGGCAACACCGCGACCCCGCCCACCGGCACCGTCTCGGCGGCCGGCGGCGGCACCCTCTACGCCCAGAACGGCGAACTGTGGTGGCGGGGTTCGGCCGGCACCCGTACCCGCATAGCCCCTGCATAAGGAAGAGAGAAGAACCTATGGTGCAGCTGACCCCCGACGAGTTGATCGCCGAGTTCCAGGACGCGGTCGTCGAGCTCTACTTCGCGCGCAAGCGCATCGTGGCCCTGGAGGCCGAGAACGCCGGCCTCAAGGCGCGGCTGTCCGCGCCCGTACCCGCGCAGGAAATGCCCGCCCCGCAGGAGGTGGCGCCCGCCGACGCGGCCCCCGAGGCCGCCCGCGACGCCGCAGTCGAGGCCGGCGGCGTCGGCGAGCAGTGGTTCTCGGCCGGGCCGGGGGAGCCGGGGGCGTAGCCCGCCGGCCCGTCCCCTCTCAGTGGACGGACAGGCCGCCGTCCACGAAGACCGCCTGCCCCGTCACGTACGCGGAGGCCCGGCTCGCCAGGAACACGGCGGCCCCCTCGAAGTCCTCGGCGAGCCCGTTGCGCCCGACCATCGTGCGCGCGGCGAGCTCGGCGACCCTCGCCGGGTCGGACGAGAGCCGCTCGTTGAGCGGGGTCATCACGAAGCCCGGCACGAGGGTGTTGACGGTGACCCCGTACGGCGACCAGGCCTCGGCCTGCGACCGCGCGAGCGACTCCAGCGCGCCCTTCGACACCCCGTACGCGCCCGACTGGACGAACGCCCGGTGCGCCTGCTGCGAGGTCACGTGGATGATCCGCCCGAATCCGCGCTCGGCCATACCGGGCCCGAAGCGCTGCCCGAGCAGGAACGGGGCCTCCAGGTTCACGGCCATCGTCCGGTCCCAGACCTCGTCGGAGAGGTCGGACATCGGCGGACGCAGGTTGATCCCGGCGGAGTTGACGAGGATGTCCGGCTCGCCGTGGACGGCGGCGGCCTGCTCGGCGGCCGCCCGGATGCCCTCCCGGGTCCCGAGGTCGCCACTCACCCAGGCCGCCGTCGCGCCGAGCTCGGTCAGCTCGTCGACGGCGGCCTTCAGCTCGGCCTCGCGCCGCGCGACGATCACGACCTTCGCCCCGGCCCGGGCCAGGGCCCGGGCGATGGCCTTGCCGATCCCCGAACTGCCGCCGGTGACGAGGGCGGTGCGGCCGGAGAGGGAGAACAGGTCGTCCAGGTAGGCCATTACAGCCGCTCGCACGTCGCGACGAACGCGCCCCAGACGGCGGGCGCGAGCGCCAGCTGCGCGTCCTCGGGGCGCTTGGAGTCGCGGACGTGGACGGTGGTGGGGCAGGAGGCGACCTCGACGCAGTCGTCGCCGGATCCGCCGCTGTAGCTCGACTTGCGCCAGGAGAGGGCCACTTCGACGCAGTCGCCGTCGCCGCCGCTGCTGTAGCTGCTCTTGAACCAGGCCAGGTCAGTGGTGCTCATGTCGCTCCTCGCATCTGCCGCAACAGGCTCTGGGAGTCTTCCAGGGTAAGAGCCTGTGAGCGCATCCTGGCATACCGCATCTGGAGCATGCCGACGACTTTGGCGTCGGCGATCAGCAGCCCGCTCTCCTGCCCCTCGCAGTACCCGTACCAGCGGTTCTCCGGCGTCTCCAGCAAGCGCATCGGCCCATCCAGCCCCGCGTGATGCCCCCGCCCCTGCTCCATCACCTGGATCTCGATGTTGCGCCGCTCGGACATCTTGAGGATGTGGTCGATCTGCGCGCGGTGCACCTCGGGCCCGCCCGTCCTCCTGCGGAGCACGTGCTCCTCGACGATGAAGCTGTAGGCGGTGTTGGGGCGTTCGCTGAGCAGTTGGTGACGTCCCATGCGGGCGCTGAGCTTCTCCTCGACCTCCCCGTCCCCGAGCGGCGGCAACTGATGCTCGAACAAGGTCCTGGCGTACTGCTCGACCTGTAACAGCCCCGGCACCAGCCGGTTCTCGTACGTGTACAGGCACAGCGCCGTGGCCTCCAGGCGGGCCCAGCGCTGGAACCAACTGGCGAGCCCCGGTTGCCGCGACAGGTGCTTCGCCGCCGCCCGCACCACCCCGAACGCGTCCAGCAGCGACTCCGCCCGGTCCACGAACGTCGGCGACGGGAATCGCCGCCCCTGCTCGACCGAGGCGATCGTCTCCCTCGAATACCGCACCTGCGCGGCGAACTCCTCCTGGGTGAGCCCCGCCCGCTTGCGGAACGCCTTGACCACCTCCCCGAAGGCCTTGAGGCTGTCCGAGGTCTCGGGTTCCGCGATTCCGTCCGTCGTCATCACGCGCACCTCCCACCCCGCATGGTCACGCGCCGTGATGAGTACTGTCCACCCTCCGCACTCGTACGCTCACGCAGCGTACGAGTTTCTGACCTGGGAACCCGCCCCCGGCGCCGCCACATTGGCCCCATGACCACCCAGCAGACCCGGCCAGAGCCGGTCACCGTACGTGTGTTCACCCAGCGCTTCAGCTCGACCCCGCGCGGCGCCCGGCTCGCCCGGCGGCTGGCCCTCCACCAGCTCGACCGGTGGGGCGTCCCGCACGGCGGGGCCGTGTCCGACGCCGCCGCGCAGATCGTCGCGGAGCTCGCCGCGAACGCCGCCACCCATGGTCGCGTCCCCGGCCGGGACTTCGAGCTGACCCTCTCGTACCGACCGGAACGGAACCTGCGCATCGACGTCTCCGACACGCGTACGGAACGCCGCCCCGGCCTCGTCCGGCCGGCGGCCCCGCTCGCCGACACCGGGCGGGGCCTCCTCCTCGTCGACGCGCTCGCGGCCCGCTGGGAGATCCTCGACCGCCTTCCCGTCGGGAAGACGGTGCGGGCCGAACTCGACCTCTAGGAAGGCGGGTCAGGGCCGGGCGGCCAGGGCCTCGACCTCGAACAGCATGTCGGGCGTCGCCAGGCTCGCGACGCCGACGAGGGTCTGCGTGGGCGGTCGCGTACCCCAGATCTCCCGTACCGCCCCGGCGATCGGCCCGAGTTTGGCTCCGTCGTGGTTCACCACGTACGTCCTGAGCCGGACGACGTGGCCGAGGTCGAGACCGTGGGCGGCGAGGGCCACGCCGATGTTGTGGAAGGTCCGCTTCACCTGCTCGGCGAAGTCGGCCGAGACGACCGCGCCGTCCGGGTCCGACCCGTACTGACCCGAGACGAGCACGAGTTCCGTGCCTGCGGGGACGGCGGCGGTGTGGCTGTAGCCGAACGGGACCGGGTCGTGCAGACCTTCCGGATTGACCAGGGTGTGTGCCATGCGGGTCACCTCTCGTGTGCGACGTGCTGCGTGGTGCCGTGTCGTGCTGAAGCCTCGCAACGCATCACGACAACCTGTGTCATGTATTCCGGTAGCGTTCCGGCGTGCGTGCCGATCGACTGGTCTCCCTGGTGCTGCTGCTGCGGCAGCACGGCAGGCTGTCCGCGGCGGCCCTGGCCCGCGAACTCGAGGTGTCCACCCGCACCGTGCTGCGCGACATCGACGCGCTGTCGTCCGCCGGTGTCCCGGTCTACGCCGAACGCGGTCGGCACGGCGGGTTCGCGCTGCTGCCCGGCTTCCGGACCGAGCTCACCGGACTGAACCACGACGAGGCACTGGCCCTCCTGGTCGCCGGGTCGCGGCGCGGGGCGCAGGCGTTCGGCCTCGGTTCGGCGCTCGCCTCGGCGATGCTCAAGGTGGTCGACGCGCTGCCCGAGAGCTATCGGGACACCGCCGCCGGCGCGGCCCAGCGCCTGCTCATCGAACCGGAGACCGACCTCCTCTCGCGCCGCCTGGTCACCGAGGAGGTGCCTGACGCCGTCGTGGCCGAGGTGCTGCGCGCGGTGTTCGCCGGACACAAGCTGCGGATCCACTACGCGGCGGTGGACCAGGGCCCGAAGTGGCGCACCGTGGACCCGATCGGCCTGGTCACCGTGCGGGACCAGGGCTACCTGCTGGCCACGAGGTCCGGCGCGGACCGCACGTACCGGATCTCGCGCATCCTCGCCGCCGAGGAACTCGACGAACCGGCCGAGCGCCCGGAGCGGGTCGACCTGGACCGGGCCTGGCAGGAGCGCGGCACACGGTTCCGCACCGGCGGCGACGACCAGGTCACCGTGCTGGTGCGGCTGGACCCGGAGCGGCGGGAGGAGCTGGTGGGCACCGCGGTGGCCGTCCTCACGGAGGAGGCCGACCCCGACGGCCGACTGCGGCTGGAGGTGACCTTCCAGGACCGGCGGCACGCCGAATGGGCGCTGTGGCGGCTCGCCACGGGCGCGGAGGCCCTGGCCCCGCCGTGGTTGCGCGACTCCCTGCGCAACCGCGCCACGGCGACGGCCCGTTGCTACGGGGCGTCGTCCTGAGCGGTGCCGCCGGCCACGCGGCCGTACGCACCCGGAATCGCCCGCTCCCTGTCCCCCGTCGGTAACAGAACGACACGGCGCGCATGGTGGGGCCGACGGCAGGTACAGACTTTCTCCGAAGGCGGCGGGCGAGAGTGGCGAGCGGCCGCCTGCGGTCGACCACGGGGGATACGACATGAAGAGTCACTGGAAGTCCTGTGCCATGGGCGCCGCGGTGGTCGCCGCGCTGCTCGGGGCCACGGCGTGCGAGCCCAGCGCGTCCGACGGTTCGGGGGAGGGCTCGCCCTCGGCCCGGCCGAGCGCGACCGGCACGCCGAGCGCGACCGGCACGCCGAGCGCGACGGGCCCGGCGAAGCCGAGCACCTCGGCCGACCCCGGCGCGAACGGGGGGACCGGCGGAAGCGGCGCCAGTGGCGGCGCCGTCGCCGCCTGCACCGCCGAAGACCTCGGGGTCTCGGCCGTGAAGGAGCCCGCGAACAGCAAGGAGGCCAGGCACCTCCTCATCACCGTCCAGAACGCCGGCAGCAAGAAGTGCGACCTCTACCGCTTCCCGTACGTGCGTCTCGGTGCGGACGCACGGACCACGGTCCCCGTCATCGAGGCCAGCGATCCGGACCCGGGGAGGCCCGTCACCCTCGCTCCGGGCGAGGAGGCCCACGCCGCACTGCTCGTCGCCGGCGGCGCCAGGGACGAGTACGAGGCGAAGAGCATCACCCTCACCCTCCAGGGCAGGAAGGCCGGCACCAAGGCGAGCAAGCCGATCGACGTCCCGATGCCCGTCGCCACGCTGTACGCGGACGACGGTCAGCTGGTCACCTACTGGACCACCGCCGAGGGCATGGCCCTGGACTTCGTCATGTCGAAGTGAGGGGCCGAAAACGGCGTGCGGTGCGTGAACCGCCTGTGGAGACTGGCCGGATGCTGATCGACCACTGGCCCCTGTTCGGCCTGCGCGTGAAGACACCCCGGCTGGAGATGCGGCTTCCGTCCGAGGAGGAGCTCGCGGCCGTGGCCGACGTCGCGGCCGGCGGTGTCCACGAGCCCGGTGCCCGGCCGTTCCTGACGCCGTGGACCGACCTTCCGCCCGCCGAGCGCGCCCGACACGTGATCCAACTGCACTGGAGCCGGCTCGGCCGGTGGACGCCCGAGGACTGGGCGCTGAACCTCGTGGTCTTCCACGAGGGCCGGCCGATCGGCATCCAGGACATGCGGGCCCAGGAGTTCCGCGTACGGCGCGAGATCGTCTCGGGCTCCTGGCTCGGGGTCGCGCACCACGGCCGCGGTCTCGGCACCGAGATGCGGGCCGCGATGCTGCACCTGGCCTTCGCCGAACTCGGCGCGGTCTCGGCGACGTCGCTGTCCTTCACCGACAACCCCTCGTCGATGAGCGTGTCGCGACGACTCGGCTACCGCCCCGACGGCATCACCCGTGACGTGCTGCACGGCGAGGTCGTCGAGTCGCAGCGCTTCCGGCTCTCCCGGGAGGACTGGGAGCGGGTGCGGCGGCCCGAGGTCGCCGTGAGCGGGCTCGCGGGGTGCGGGGAACTCTTCGGCGCGTGACGCCGCGGCCGGGGTGCGGATGCCGGTGAAGCGGGACAAGCTGGTCCTCGCGGGGCGACGGTCCGCCCCGATGTCACATTCCCGCGCGCTCGCCGGTCCTGGCCGGTGACGGGCGCTCCACCCGGGGCCCCGCGTACCGAAAGGACACGACCGCGATGACCACGATCCTGGTGACCGGCGGCACCGGCACCCTCGGCCGGCTCGTCACGGCGCGGCTGCGCGCGGACGGGCACGACGTGCGCGTGCTGAGCCGGCACGCCCAGCCGTACGCCGTCGACCTGCGCGAGGGAGGGCCGGGCCTCGACGCGGCCCTGGACGGCGTGGACACCGTCGTGCACTGCGCCAGCACCCCGCGCGGCGGCGACGAGCGGGCGGCCCGGCACCTGGTCGAGGCGGCCCGCCGCGCGGGCGTGGGGCACCTGGTGTACATCTCCATCGTCGGTGTCGACCGGGTGCCCTTCGGCTACTACAAGGCCAAGCTGGCCGTCGAGCGGATCATCGAGGAGTCGGGGCTCGGCTGGACGGTCCTGCGCACGACCCAGTTCCACGACCTCGTCCTGCAGGTGATGGAGTACGCGGCGAAGCTCCCCGTCATGCCGCTCCCCGCGGGCGTCTGCGACC
Organism: Streptomyces sp. NPDC051921; assembly: GCF_040680975.1. NCBI lineage: Bacteria > Bacillati > Actinomycetota > Actinomycetes > Kitasatosporales > Streptomycetaceae > Streptomyces > Streptomyces sp. NPDC051921. The sequence continues at coordinate 29,930 of NZ_JBFAXU010000005.1, read as the reverse complement.
AGCCGATCGACGTCGGCGAGGTCGCCGACCGGTTGTGCGCCCTCGCCGCCGGGGACCCGGCGGGGCGCGTCGCCGACATGGGCGGTCCCGAGGTCCGCACCTTTCCCGATCTGGCCCGCGCCTACCTCCGTGCGAGCGGCCGCCGCCGCGGCCTGCTGAACGTGCCCCTGGCGGGGCGGGCCTACCGGGCCTTCCGCGAGGGCGGCCACCTGACGCCGGAGCGGGCGGAGGGCCGGATCACCTTCGAGGAGTACCTGTCGAGCCGGCCGGGGGCGCGGGTCTGAGGCGTCGGCGGCAGCGGCAGCCCCCGGGGGTTCAGGCGCGGCCGCCCTCCATGCCGATCACCACCTTTCCGAACGAGGCTCCGGAGGCGTAGTGCCGGAACGCCTCGGGGGCTTCGTCGAACGGGAAGGTCCGGTCCAGGACCGGGCGGATCCGGTCCCGCTCGACGACCTTGTTCATCGCCAGGAACTGCGCGCGACTGCCGACGGCCAGCGCGCGCACGGTGGCCCCGGAGCCGAACAGGACGCGCGGGTCGAGCGGCGGCGCCGCGTCGGAGACGAACCCGACGCAGGCGACGTGGCCCGCCACCCGTACCGCCCTGAGCGAGGCGTCGAGCGAACCGGCGACATCGACGACGCGGTCGGCGCCCTGGCCGTCCGTCAGTTCCCTGACGACGTCGTGCCAGTCGGGCGTCGCCCGGTAGTCGATCACCTCGTCCGCGCCGAGTTCGGTCAGGCGCTCGGCCTTGGCCGGGCTGCTGGTGGTGGCGATCACGCGGGCCCCGAGGGCCTTGCCGAACTGGAGGGCGAACAGGGACACGCCGCCGGAGCCGAGGGTGACGAGCGTCTGCCCGGGGCGCAGCCCGCCCCCTCCGCCCTCCCCGTCGCCCGTCAGGGCGTTCCAGGCGGTGACGGCGGCGACGGGGAGCGTGGCGGCCTCCTCGTACGACAGGTGCCCGGGGACCGGGACCAGGGCGGTCTCGTGGAGCAGGGCGAACTCGGTGAGCATGCCGTCCAGCGAGCCGCCGAGCTGAGCCAGGTGCCGGAGCCCGAAGGGGCCGTCCTGCCAGCTCGGGAACACCGAGGCCGCCACGCGCTCCCCGACCCGTACCGAGGAGACGCCGGGGCCGACCGCGACCACCTCTCCGGCGCCGTCCGCCAGCGGGACGACGTCGGGCTTCACGGGGAGGACGTAGGTGCCGCGGAGGACCAGCAGGTCGCGGTAGCTCAACGAGGCCGCGCGCACGGCCACCAGGACCTGGCCGGGGCCGGGGGAGGGGACGGCCGGGTGCTCGCGGAGCGCGAGGCCGCCGATGCCGGCGCCGCTGTCGACGTGGTAGCTGCGCATGGATCAGGCTCCGTTCGAGGCGGTGCCGGCGTGGGCGCGGGCGTCGGTGGAGGTTCCGCTGCCGGCGTCGGCGTCGGTGGCCAGGGGGACCTCGCCGCCCGTCTTGCTGTAGCCGAGGGCCTCGACGATGAGGCCGTTCTCGTCGAGCCGCATGAGGTTGACGCCGAGCACGTGGTCGAGGGGGCCGGGGCCGAAGGTGTAGCGCCAGAAGATCGTCGCGCGGTCGCCCGCGACGACGACCTCGTCGGGCCGGAACCGGGAGCTCGGGTCGGACGCGAGCGTGCGCCAGAAGGCGAGGCAGTCCTCGCGTCCCTCGACGCGCTCGCCCTCGGGCGCGGGGCGGGCCGCCACCATGACGCAGTCCTCGGCGACGAGGTCGTCGAGGAGGGTGGGGTCGTGGTCGACGAAGGCCCGGTTGAAACGGTCCATGACGGCGGCGGTGACGGTGTCGATGGTGGTGGCGGCGCTGCCGGTGGTGGCGGTGACGAACGATGTCACGATCCTGCTCCTATGAGATAGAACGGTCGGTCTACTCGTTGCGATGCCTGGAATATATAGACCGGTTGATCTACTCGTCAACGGTTGGCAGACTGACGCCATGAGCACCCGCACCGGACCAGGCCCGCGCGACCGACTGCTCGACGCGGCGCAGCGGCTGACGTACCAACAGGGCGTCGGCGTGGGCGTCGACACGCTCCTGAAGGAGGCGAACGTCGCCCGCCGGTCCCTGTACGAGCACTTCGGGGGCAAGGACGGCCTGATCGCGGAGGTGCTGCGGCGCAGCGCCGACGAGGACGGGGCAGCGTACGTACGGACCATGGGCGCGGCGGGCGACGACCCGCGGCGGCGGCTGCTGGCGGTCTTCGACGAGCTGGGGCGCATCGTCGCCGCCCCGGGCTTCCGGGGCTGCCGCTACCTCGCCGCGGACCTGGCCCTCGCGGACCCGGACCACCCCGGGCACGCGGTCACCCGGGCGTACCGCGAGCACGTGACCGGCCTCTTCGAGGCCGAGCTCGTCCGCCTCGGCCACCCCCGGCCGGCCCGCGCCGCCACCCAGCTCCTCGTGCTCGTCGACGGCGCCCTGGCGGTCGGCGCCACCCGCCCGGACGCGGACCCGGTCGACGGTGCACGGGAACTTGCGGAGAAGATCCTGGCGGAGGCCTGACGCAGTGACACCGGCCGCCGGGCCTGACGCCGTGCCGGGCCTGACGCCGCGCTGGGCTGACGACGTCGCCCGTCGGCCTGTCGGGCCGGCTGTCGTCGGCCCGGCGGCTCAGTGGAACTCGTGGACGACCTCGATCGTGCCCACGACGTGCGCGTTGAACTCGTCGAGTTCCTCGGCCGGCACCCACAGCTCCAGGATCGTCCGGCCGCCGGCCTGCCGGACGGGGTACCGCCCCAGGAATCCGGTCTCGACCTCGAAGCGCGTCACGAAGCCGACCCCGCTGTGCGGGACGTTCCACTCGCGCGCGATCCGGATCGCGTAGTCCTCGTCGAGCACCGGATAGAAGATCGGCTGCTCGGGCATCCGCGCCGGCCACGCCCGCCACTCCGCCGCCCGCACGAGCTCCAACTCCTCGGGCCCGGTGGGGCGCCAGAGGGTGGTCGTCGCAGGTCGGCCGGTCATGGCTGCGCTCTTTCTCGCGGGGTGCGGGGTGCGGGGTGCGGGGTTCGGGCGGCGACCTTACGCGGCCACGCGGCGCGGGGCGAGGCCTTTTCGCCCTCGGACGGCCCGGGCCCGCACGTGCCGTGCGTCGACCTCGCCGTCCGCGCCCGGCCCGGCGTGACGAGCTCGCCGAGCGCGGGACCGGTGACCGGCCTCGGCGGCGCGTCAGCTCGAGAGGCGGGCTTCGATGCCGTCGAGCAGGAACTCGAGGCCCGTCCGGAAGGTGTGGTCGGCGTCCAGGTGGGCGGAGTCGCGTAAGGGGCCGACGGGAAGCCCGTGGTCGTGGTGCTCGGCGTGGTCGGGAGCGCGGTCGTCTCGTGGCGACCGGCGCGGTCGCGGTCAGGCGTCGGCGGGTTGGAGGAGGTCCCAGCGGTTGCCGTAGAGGTCCTCGAAGACGACGACCGAGCCGTAAGGCTCATGTCGCGGCTCCTCCAGGAACGTGACCCCGGCGGCGGTCATGCGGGCGTGGTCGCGGGCGAAGTCGTCGGTGTACAGGAAGAAGCCGACCCGGCCGCCCGTCTGGGCGCCGACGGCCGCGGTCTGCGCCTCGCCCTTCGCCCGGGCGAGCAGCAGCCCGGTGCCCTGACCGCCGCGCGGGCGCACGACGACCCAGCGGCTGCCGTCGCCGCGGTCGGTGTCCTCGACGAGCTCGAAGCCGAGGGCGCGGGTGTAGAAGTCGATCGCCTCGTCGTAGTCACGGACGACGAGGGTGACCAGGGCGAGGACGGGGAGCTTCTTCGGGGTGCCGGGCATGAGGGCAAGGTAATACGTATGACGGGTGCCGTGCCAGCGGACGCGCGGGCGCGGGATCGCCCGGCCGTACCCCCGGTCGCGGAGCTGGCCCTCCGCCCCTTCCCTCAGCGCAGGTCCAGCCGCATGAGGATCCGCGGATGCCCCGCCAGCACCGACGTCGTGTCCGCCGCGTGCACGAAGCCCGCGCGTTCGAAGTTCTTGCGGAGGCCCGCGTACGCCATCGTCAGGTCGACCTTCGCGTCCCCGTTGTCCAGCGGGTACGCCTCGACGGCCGGGGCGCCGTGGGTGCGGGCGAAGTCGACGGCGCCGGCGATCAGGGCGTGGGAGATGCCCTGCTTCCGGTGGCCGGGGCGGACGCGGATGCACCACAGGGACCAGACCGGCAGGTCGTCGACGTGGGGGATCTTGCGGTTGCGGGCGAAGGACGTGTCCGCGCGGGGCGCCACGGCCGCCCAGCCGACCGGCTCGTCGCCGTCGTAGGCGAGCACCCCGGGCGGGGGGTCCGCGCGGCACAGCTCGGCGACGTACTCGCCTCGGGCCGGTCCGACGAGGGACCTGTTGAGCTTGGACGGGATCCGGTAGCTCAGGCAGAAACAGACGCTCGCCGTGGGCGACTTCGGGCCGATGGCGGCGCGGACGTCCTCGAAGACCGAGGCCGGGCGGACTTCGATGCTCATGCCCCCACGATGTCACGACCGGCCTGCCGCGTGCCCGTGGTATCCGGATGCCAGGGCCGCTCGGTGCCCGGGCGTCGGCGCGGTCGGGCTGCTCGCGTTTCCCGTGCCCGCCCCGCCGGCGTGCCCCCATCGTGCGACGGCCGGTCCGCGTGCTGGTGTCGTGCGCACGGCCGGTCCGCGTGCTGGTGTCGTGCGCACGGCCGATCCGAATGCTGGTGTCGTGCGCACGGCCGGTCCACGTGCCCCCATCGTGCGACGGCCGGTCCGCTCGTCACCACCCCCCGGTGTTCACCGGGAAGTACTGCCCCCGCGCCCCTCCCGTTCACCTGCCCCGGTGGGACAATGCCCCCCATGGACGCGCGGGAACTGGATCTCCTCGCCGAGCGGGCGCGTGCGCTCGTCGCCGACGGGGAGGGGGACGGGGGCGTGGCCGGCGTGGCCGGCGGGCGGCGTCGGGTGCTCGGGATCGCCGGGCCGCCCGGGGCCGGGAAGTCCACGCTCGCCGCCCGGCTCACCGCCCGCCTGGACGGCCTCGCCGTGCTCGTACCGATGGACGGTTTCCATCTGGCCCAGGCCGAGCTGGAGCGGCTCGGCCGCGCCGGGCGCAAGGGCGCGCCCGACACCTTCGACGCGGCCGGCTACACCGCCCTCCTCGTCCGGCTGCGCGCCGCCGAGCCGGGCGTCACCGTCTACGCGCCCGCTTTCGACCGCGCCCTGGAGGAGCCCGTCGCCGGAGCGATACCCGTGCCGCCCGGCGTCCCGCTCGTCATCACCGAGGGGAACTACCTGCTGCACGAGGAGGGCGCCTGGGCCGGCGTGCTTCCCCTGCTCGACGAGGCCTGGTACCTCGACCTCGACGACCGCCGCCGGGTCCCCCGGCTCGTCGCCCGGCACGTGCGCTTCGGCAAGGACCCGGCGCACGCGGCGCGCTGGGTCGCCGACTCCGACGAGGCCAACGCCCGTCTGGTGGCGCGGAGTCGGGACCGCGCGCACCTCGTCGTGCGGATGAGCTGAAGCCGCCTGCGGAGGGGCCGGAGCCGCTAGCGTGCGCTCATGACCCACGCCCCGGCGCTCCTCGTCATCGACATGCAGAACGCCCTCGCCGCGATCGCCCACCGCTCCGCCGAGACCGTCGCCGTGATCGCCGGCCTCCGCTCCCGGGCCCGCGCCGCCGGCGTCCCCGTCATCACCGTCCAGCACCATGGCGGCGGCCTCGAATCCGGCACCGACGCCTGGCGGATCGTGCCCGAACTCGCCCCGGCGGAGGGCGAGCCGGTCGTCGGCAAGACCAGCGCCGACAGCTTCCTCGACACCGAACTGGCCGCCACCCTCGACGCGCTGGGCACCACCGAGCTCCTCGTCACCGGCTTCGCCACCGAGATCTGCGTCGACACCACCGCCCGCCAGGCGCTCAGCCGCCGCTACGACCTCGTGCTCGTCGCCGACGGGCACACCACCTCCGTACGGGAGGAGCCGGGCGGCCCCTACGCCGAGCCCGACGCGTCCGTCGCCCACCACAACGAGATCTTCCGTCACCTGGACTTCCCTGGCCGCAGCATCCGCGTCCTGTCCGCCGCCGACGTGGACTTCGGCCCGCCGGCGGGGGTCACGCCGGTGTGAGCACCTCGGGCGCGAGAGCGGCCTGCGCGGCCGCCGCCCGCGCCAGCGCCCGGACGACCGGGTGGGGGCGGGTGCCGTCGCCCGCCAGCTCCGGCTGGAAGAGGGTCGCCATGAAGAAGGGGTGCCCGGGGAGCTCCAGGACGCGGATCTGGCCGTCCTCGTCCGCGCCCGTGAACCGCATCCCGTGCGCCCGCAGCGTGTCCAGATGGCGGCTGTCGGGGCCGTAGTTGCAGTGGTAGCGCTCGGTCGTCCGCTCGGCGCCCAGGACCGACTCCGCGAGCGAGCCGGGCGTCACCCGCACCGCGCCCTCGTGGCCGACGAGCGAGCAGGCGAGCGGGGCGATGAGCAGGTCGCCGGCGTCGGCCGCCGGGTCGTTCTCGGCGTGCGCGGCGCGGGTCAGGCCGCAGACGCCCCGCGCGTACTCGATCATGGCGTGCTGGAAGCCCGCGCAGGTCCCGAGGAACGGGATCCCGTCCTCGCGGGCCGTGCGGACCGCGGCCAGCGCGCCCGCCTCGCTCGCGTACGGACTGCCCGGGATCAGCCACACCGCGTCGAAGCCCTTGACGGCGCCCGGCTGCTCCGCGTCGTCGCTCGGGATCCAGTACGCGTCGAGGACGAGCCCGTCCCGCTCGGCCAGCGCGTCGAGCAGCAGCGGGATCCGGACATGGGACTTCACGTGCGGGGAGCGGTCGCCGACCAGGGCGATCCGGGGGACGCGGGCCGCGGTGCGGGCGGTCGTACCGGTCGCAGGAGCGGGCGTCGTACGGGAGGCGGGGTGCGTGTTCATGGCGACCATCCTTCGCGGACCCGCCCGTTCACGTCCAACGATGATCCCTGCACTCTCCATCACCAACGCTTATCCCGATCTCGATAGGCTGCCGCCATGACCTCCAGCGAATCCCCCGACTGGGAGCAGCACCTCGCCGCCGCCTGGGCCGACCTCGACACCTACGAGGACCCCGCCGCGTTCCGCGCCCGCATCGCCGAACTCGCCGCCGAGCGGCCCGCCGACGACCCCGTCGGCCTCTTCGAGCTGGGCGCCGCCCACGACTCCACCGGCGAGCCCGAGCAGGCCGTCCGCCTCTACCGGCGGGCCCTCGACGGCGGCCTCACCGGGCTGCGCCGCCGGCGCGCCGTCATCCAGCTCGCCAGCAGCCTGCGCAACCTCGGCCGCCCCGACCAGAGCGTCGAACTCCTCACCGAGGAGCGGGCGATCCCCGCCGAGCGGCTCGACGCCGACGAGACCGCCCTGACGGCCGCCGTCGACGCCTTCCTCGCGCTCGCCCTCGCCGACACCGGCCGCGACCGGGAGGCCCTCGCGCTGGCGCTCGGCGCCCTCTCCCCGCTGCTGCCCCGCTACAACCGGTCCCTCGCCCACTACGCCAAGGACCTCCTGAAGACCCCGCAGGGCTCCTGAGCCGGTGGACCCGCACCTGCTCCGCACGTACGTCGCCGTCGCCCGGCTCGCCTCCTTCTCGGAGGCGGCCCGCGACCTCGGCTACACGCAGTCCGCCGTCTCCCAGCACATCGCCGCCCTGGAGGCCGACCTCGGCCTGCCGCTGCTCTCCCGCAGACCCGTCGCCCCCACCCCGGCCGGGGAGCGGCTGCTCGAACACGCCGGTTCGCTGCTGCTGCGGCTCGACGCGGCCCGCGCCGACCTCGCCCGGTTCGCCTCCGCGCCCCGGGACACCCTCACCCTCGCCGCCGCCCCGCTCGCCCTCCACCCCGAGGTCCTCGCCGCGCTGCCCGCCGCCGGCGTCACGCTGCGCACCCTGCACCGCGACGAGATCCCCACGGCCGTCGCCGTCGGCGAGGCCGACCTCGGGCTCGTCGACGGCGTCACGGCGCCCAGCGACCCGCTGCGGCTCCCCGACGTCGCGCCGCTCACCGCCCGGCCGGTCGCCGAGGAACCCCTCGCCGTCGTCCTGCCGGTCGGCCACCCCCTCGCCGGGCGCACCGGTCTCGACCTCGCCGACCTCGTGGACGCCCGCTGGCTCGACGCCCCGGGCGCCGGCCTCCCGCTCGACCGGCTGCGCGCCGTCCACGGCGGCCCGGCCGGGAACGGCTTCCGCGCCGCCCTGCGCTACGAGGGCACCGACGCCCGTGTCCTCGCCACGCTGGCCGCCGCGGGACACGGCCTCGCCCTGCTGCCGGCCTTCGCCGTCGCGGGCGTCCCCGGCGCGGTGCCCGTCCCGCTGGCCGCTCCCCGGCTCGTGCACCGCACCGAGCTCCTCCACACCGGCGCCGAACCGGCCGGGCCGGCGGCCGAGTTCACCCGCCGACTGGCCACCCGCCCGACGGCCGGTCGCTAACCTGGCCCACGCGGGGGAACGACGGCGGGAACGGCGACGAAAGGCGGGACGACGTGGGGTGGTTCCGGCGAGGGCCCAGGCGGGACGACGAGGACGCGCCGCGGGACCCGGCGTTCACGTACTTCTCGGAGCGCGAGGCCGCCCTCTTCCGCGGCCGGGTCCGCGCGGCCTTCGCGGAACAGGGCCTCGAAGTCACCGTCTACGCCGACTCCGTGACCGACGACTCCGCACGTCGCTTCGGCCTCGGCAACCTGGCCGCCGTCTGCCACCAGGACCCGCGCGGCACCCGCATCTGGCCCCAGCTGATCTCCCGCCACGTGCGACTCGTGGTCCGCGCCCTCGACGGGCCCTCCGCCCTCGACACCCTCCCGCCCGAGCAGATCCGCGCCCAGCTCTATCCGCGGGTCGTCAGCGGCGAGGGCATCGACCCCGGCACCTTCGCCTACGCGCGCACCGTCGCACCCGGGCTCTACGAGGTCCTCGCCCTCGACCTGCCGGAGAGCGTCATGACGCTCACCGACGACGCCCTGGAACGGCTCGGCGACCCGGTCCGGCTGCGCGAGCGCGCCCTGCACAACCTGCGCGACCTGCCCGTCGAGGGGCACGAGACCGTCAAGGACGCCGACGGCATGCGCTTCGAGGTCATCCTCGGCGACTCCTTCTACACCGCGAGCCGGGTCCTCGACCTCGACGCCGTCGTCCGCCGCGTCACCGGCCGGCCGCTCACCGAGGACGGCGCCCTCGTCGCCATGCCGTTCCGGCACCAGCTCGCCTTCCACCCGATCCGCGACACCACCATCGTGCCCGCGCTCGGCGCGATGGCCTCCTTCGCCGCCTCCGGCTACGAGGACACGCCCGGCGCCATCAGCCCGTACGTCTTCTGGTGGCGGGCCGGCACGCTCACCCAGCTCAGTGAGCACGGCGAGGAGGACGGACAGCTGCGGATCGTCGTCGGCGACGAGTTCCAGGACCTCCTGGAACGGCTCATCGTGCGGCACCCCGACGGCCGCGACTGACGGGTCGCGCCCCCGGCGGGCGCCGGGCAGGATGGCGTACGTCGAGGAGGAGACCCCCATGCCCGAGAGCACCGCACCCGCCCCCTTCACCGCCGAGGACTACCGGGCCCGGATGGCCCGCGCCGCCGACTCCGCCGCCGCGGCGGGCCTCGCCGGCGTCCTCGTCGCGCCCGGCCCCGACCTGGTCTATCTCACCGGCTACCAGCCCACCGCGATCACCGAGCGGCTGACCGTCCTCGTCGTCGCCCCCGGGCGGGACCCCGTCCTCGTCGTGCCCACGCTGGAGGCCCCGGACGCCGAGAGGGCCGCGGGCGCCGCCGCGCTCAGCCTGCGCGACTGGACCGACGGCAAGGACCCGTACGCGGTGACGGCCCCGCTGCTCGACGCCGCGGGGCGCTTCGGTGTCAGCGACAACGCCTGGGCCATGCACCTGCTCGGTCTCCAGCAGGCCCTGCCGAACTCCTCGTACGTCTCGCTCACCGAGGCCCTGCCGATGCTCCGCGCCGTCAAGGACGCGCACGAGCTCGCCCGGATCGCCGCCGCGGGCGCCGCTGCCGACCAGGCGTACGCCGAGATCTTGAAGGTCCGCTTCGCCGGCCGCAAGGAGACCGACGTGGCCGCCGACCTGGCCACGCTGCTCCTGGACTTCGGCCACTCCCAGGTCGACTTCACCGTCGTCGGCTCCGGCCCCAACGGCGCCAACCCGCACCACGAGGCCGGCGACCGGGTCATCGAGCACGGCGACATGGTCGTCCTCGACTTCGGCGGCCTCAAGCACGGCTACGGCTCCGACACCACGCGCACGGTGCACGTGGGTCAGCCGACGGACGAGGAGCGGCGCGTCCACGAGCTCGTGCGGGAGGCGCAGCAGGCCGGCTTCGAGGCGGTACGGGACGGGGCCGCCTGCCAGGACGTGGACCGCGCGGCCCGCAAGGTCATCACGGACGCGGGTTACGGCGAGTACTTCATCCACCGCACCGGCCACGGCATCGGCGTCACCACCCACGAGCCCCCGTACATGATCGAGGGGGAGCGGCGCCCGATCGTGCCCGGCATGTGCTTCTCCATCGAACCGGGCGTCTACCTGCCCGGCCGCTTCGGCGTCCGCATCGAGGACATCGTGACGCTGACCGAGGACGGCACCGGCCGGCGCTTCAACAACACCTCGCGGGAGATGGCGATCGTCGAGTAGCCGCCCCGGTCCGTCCGCGCGGGGCTCGTCCGTCCGCACGGGGCTCGTCCGTCCGCGCGGGGCTCGTCCGTCCGCGCGGCCGGGCCGGGGGCCTCTCCTGCGCCCAGGGGGGCTCTCTGTCGTCCCGCGGCCCTTCCTCCGTCCTGCGGGTTCGCGGCTCGCTCGCCGGCCCCTGCTCCGTGCGGCGGCCCTCAGCCGTCCGTCAGGACGACCGCCGACTCCGCGGGCAGCCGCAGCAGACCGTCCCGGCCGGGCGCCTCCGTCGGCTCCCACGCGGCGAGCACCCGGTCGCGCCCGTTGGAGCCGAGCGCGATGTCGGCCGGCTCCTTGCCCAGGTTCACCGCGACGCGGATGTAACCGCGCCGGAACACCAGCCAGCGGGCCTCCTCGTCGTACGCCACCTTCACCCCGGCCAGATCCGGGTCGGTGAGGTCCGGCTGGGTGCGGCGCAGCGCGATCAGCTCCCGGTGCCAGGCGAGCAGGCGCTTGTGCGGGTCGCGTTCGCGTTCGCTGCGGTCCAGGACCGACCGGTCCCGGGTGGCCTGTTCCTGTGGGTCGGGCACGTCCTCCTCGGCCCAGCCGTGGGCGGCGAACTCCCGGCGCCGGCCGCGGCGTACCGCCTCGGCGAGCTCCGGGTCGGTGTGGTCGGTGAAGTACATCCAGGGCGTGCGCGCCCCCCACTCCTCGCCCATGAACAGCATCGGCACCGAGGGCCCGGTCAGGACCAGGGCCGCCGCGCAGGCGAGGAGACCGGGGGAGAGGGTGGCCGAAAGACGGTCGCCCGTCGCCCGGTTGCCGATCTGGTCGTGGGTCTGCGCGTAGCCGAGGAAGCGGTGCGCGGGGGTGCGCTCGCGGTCCACCGGGCGCCCGTGGCGCCGGCCGCGGAAGCTGGACCAGGTGCCGTCGTGGAAGAAGACCCGGGTGAGGGTCTTGGCGAGCGCGGCCATCGGCGCGCGTGCGAAGTCCGCGTAGTAGCCCTGGGACTCGCCGGTCAGCGCGGTGTGCAGCGCGTGGTGGAAGTCGTCGTTCCACTGGGCGTGGACGCCGAGCCCGCCCACCGCGCGCGGGGTGGTGGTGCGCGGGTCGCCGAGATCGGACTCGGCGATCAGGAAGTGCTGCCGGCCCTGCTCCCGGGCCAGCGCGTCGACGGCCGCCGACAGCTCCTCCAGGAAGGTCAACGCCCGGGTGTCGGCGAGCGCGTGCACCGCGTCCAGCCGCAGCCCGTCGACCCGGTAGTCCCGCAGCCAGGCCAGGGCGCTGCCCAGGAAGTACGCCCGGACCTCGTCCGAGCCGGGCGCGTCCAGGTTCACCGCCGCGCCCCACGGCGTGTGATGGGTCTCGGTGAAGTACGGCCCGAAGACCGGCAGATGGTTGCCGTCCGGACCGAGGTGGTTGTGCACCACGTCGAGGACCACGCCCAGACCGAGCCCGTGCGCCGTGTCCACGAACCGCTTGAGCGCCTCGGGTCCCCCGTACGGCTCGTGCACCGCCCAGGGCGCGACGCCGTCGTAGCCCCAGCCGTTCACGCCGGGGAACGGGCACAGCGGCATCAGCTCCACATGGGTGATGCCGAGGCCCGCGAGCTCGCCGAGCCGCTTCGCCGCCGCGTCGAGGGTGCCCTCGGGGGTGAAGGTCCCCACGTGCAGCTCGTACAGGACGCCGCTGCGCAGCCGCAGCCGAGGGGTCTCGTGGCGCCAGGCGTACGCGTCCTGGTCGACGACCGCGGCGAGGCCGTCGGGGCCGTCCGGGAGCCGGCGGGCGCGGGGATCGGGCAGCAGGGGCCCGTCGTCGAGGGCGAAGCCGTAGCGGTCGCCGTCGGCGGCGGGGACGACGCCCGCCCACCAGCCGGGACGCTGGGCGTCCCGCTCCAGCGGATGCCGGACGCCGTTCAGCTCCAGCGTCACGCGGTCACGGGCGTGCGGCGCCCATACCTCGAACAGCACGCGAAGTCCCCTCGTCGAGGGCGCGTGGACATCGGATCCAGCTCCTGGACCCGATGCCCGTGCGCCTGGACACGGCTACGGGACCATCCTGGCAGTCAGTCGCCCGGCGTGCCCGGCGCGTCCCACACGAAGTTGATCGCCCGCTCGAAGTCGACGTAACCGGCCCGGGCGAAGGATTTCGCCATCGGCACGTTCCCGACGTCGGTCGCCGCCCGGATCCGCTGCACGTCCTGGCCGGCGAGCACCCGGGTGCCCTCGGCCAGGATGTCGTCGATGTAGCCGTGGCCGCGGTGGGCGGGCAGCACGCCGATGTACGCGATGATCGGGTGGTAGTTGTTGCGTGCGGGGACGACGAAGCCGACCGGCTCCCCGGTCTCCGGCAGCTCGGCGATCCGCCACCACTCACGCGGCGTGCGGTAGTGCGCGAGCTCCTCGTCGTAGTGCTGCTCGGCCGCCTCGCGCGGCGAGAGCCCGGAGGCCAGATCGGCCTGCCCGTGGGCGTCGAGGGTGCCCTCCATCACCGGGGTCATCAGCGCGAGCAGGTCCTCGCGGTCCCGGACCGGCCGGAAGGCCAGGCGGTCGCCCGGCGGGGCGACCGGGGTGCCCGGTCGCCACTCCAGGCGCAGCCGCTCGACCAGCGGGCGGGCGCCCGAGGCCTCCAGGACCCCGAAGAGCGTCTCCAGACGGGCGCGGGTCGCCGGCACCTCGCGCCAGTCCGCCGGCATGAAGCGCCCGAACTCGGGGCGCGCGCCGTCCCCGAGGACCGCGGCGGACGCGGTCTCCAGGAGGTGGAGGCCGGTCCGCGCGGCCTCCTCGGCGGCCAGTTCCGGATCCAGGTCGAAGAAGTCCAGGGCCTGCGGCTCGGCACCGGCCCGGGAGGTCCACCAGGAGACCCGGCCGAGGAGCCGGTCGCCGCGCAGCGCCACCCACATCCACTCCGGGCGGCGGCGGCCGGTGGCGAGGTCGTCCTCGAGCTCGTGATCGAGGACGTAGTCGAGACGGTTGAACAGATCGAGCTCCTGCGGTCCGGTGAGCGGCCGGACGACGAGCGCAGGTTCAGCGGTCATATAAGGGTTCCCCCAGGTAGTCGAAGGGGCAGACCGTAGCAATGATCACGCCAGAGGGCACCCGAGTTGTCGGGGCCCTTCTGGACACCCCGGCCCTTTCCGGCCGACAATCACCGATGTGACGACCCCTTACGAGCTCCCGGCCAACCCGCCGGACTCCCCTCGGCTGACCGACGCCGAGCGGGAGCGCGCGCTCGCGGTCCTCCGCGAGGGCGCGGCCCAGGGACGTCTGTCGCACGACACCTTCCTCTTCCGGATGGAGCGCGCGCTCGTCGCCCGCCGCTCCGACGAACTCGCCCTGCTCACCGCCGATCTCGCGACCGAGTCGACGTGGACGCGGAAGGTGGTGAGCGCGGTCGAGAAGATGTCCGCGTTCACGGCCAAGCTGGGCCGGGCCTGGCAGGCCGAACGGCTGCCGAAGCTGCTGCTCCCGCAGCCGGGCCCGTACCCGCTGCGGATCGGGCGCGATCCGGTGAACGGGCTGCGGCTCAGCCACGAGACGGTCTCCCGGCTGCACGCGGAGCTGTCCCAGCAGGGCGGTCTCTGGGTGCTGCGCGACCTCGGGTCCACCAACGGCACGACGGTGAACGGGCGCCGGGTCACGGGCGCGGTGGTCGTACGGGCGGGGGACGCGGTGTCCTTCGGCCAGATGGCGTTCCGGCTCTCCCTCAACTGACCCGGGTCCGACGGGTGAGGGCCCCGCACGGCGAAACCTCCCGGACCGCGCGGTCCTGCGGTCCTGCACCCTCGGGTCCTGCACTCTTGCGTCCTGCACCCTTGGGTCCTGCACCGTTCGGTCCTGCCATTCGGTCCGTCCCTGCGCCCGGCGCCCTGAGGGCCCGCAGTCCTGCACCCTGCGCCCCGGCGCCCCGGCGCAGTGAGGGCCCGCAGTCCTGCACCCTGCGGTCCTGCACCCTGAGGTCCAGCGGTCTTCGCCCGGCGCCGGCGGCCCGGCCCGTCCGGAGTGGCGCACCTTCGCCTCCTGGAATCACCCGTTCGGCGGTATACCTGCTGCGACCGGTTCCTTCCGGTGGTGGGCTGAGGAGACGCGCGCCGCTGACCGACGAGGGGGCGAGATGAGCGACGAGCAGAATCAGACGCCGCGCCACGCACCGGGGCGGGACCCCTGGGCCACGCTGCCCACCATGGCACCGGCCTGGAGCCGGGCGGCGACCGCCGCCGCGGACCGCACGGTGCGCCGGATCGCGCCCAGCCCGCTGGAGCCGGGCGCCACCCGTGATCCGTACGGCACCTACCGGGTGCTGCGGGAGGAGTTCCCGCTCACCCACGACCCGCTGCTCCGGGCCTGGGTGCTCAGCCGTTACGCGGACGTGGCGGGCGCCCTCACCGACGCCCGGTTCACCCACGGCCACCGGCCCGGCGACCCGCCGTGCGCCCAGATCCACTCCGACTTCGACGACGCCGACGAGGCCGAACTGCGGGCCGTCGCCGAACGCACCGCGTTCGTCCTCGCCCGCCGGCTCGCCGACCGTCCACGGGCCGACCTGGTCGCCGACTTCTGCCACTGGCTGCCCGCCGGCACCGTCGCCGCCGCCGTCGGCGTCCCCTACCGGGACATGATGCGCCTGGTACGCGGCCGGGCCGCCTCTGCGCTCGCCGGGCAGTGCACGGCCCAGATCGCCGTACGCGAGAAGGCCCTGGCCGGCTTCCTCGCCGATGTCCTCGCCGACCCCGACCAGGTCGCCGCCCTCCGTAACGCGCCCTCCGGTCTCGTCGCCCGCGCCTGGGCGGAGTCCCTGCGCCGCGAGCCCCCGGTCCAGATCGTCATGCGCCGCACCCGCGGCGAGATCAGGGTCTCCGGCGGCACCGTCCCCGCGGGCGCCCCGGTGGCCCTGCTCATCGGCGCCGCGGGCCGGGACCCCGAACGCTTCCGCGACCCGGACCGCTACGACCCGCTGCGCGACGACCTCGACCAGCTCACCTACGGCACCGGCCCCTGCCCTGCCGTCACCCTCGCGGGCCTGGAGGCCGAGTACGCCCTGCGCGCCCTCTTCCAGGCCATGCCCCGCCTCCGCCTCGCCGACGGCTTCCTCCCGGAGCGCACGGGCGTGATCACCCGCGCACCCCGCAGCCTGCTCGTCCGACCGGGCGGATAGGGCCCGCCCGACGGCTCACGCCCCGACGCCCCTAGTCCTCCGGCAACCCCGGTGCGACCCCCGGACCTATGTGCGCGGCCTCGGCGGCCCAGTCGATCCGCGTCGCCTCCGTCCCGGACGGCACCGCGTGCAAGGTCGCCGACAGCCAGCTGCGCAGCGCGGTCCGGTCCACGTCGACGAGGACCGGAACCCCCGTGCCGCCGAGGCGTATCCGCAGTCGGCCCTTGCGGCCGCCGACCCGCAGGGGCCACAGCTGCACGTCGCCCTCCCCGCACGGGGTCCGGGTCCCGGCGTGCAGCAGCTCACGGGAGAGCGTCCAGTCGACCGTCCCGCCGACCTGCCCGAAGGAGACCAGGACGGCCCAGGGATCGTCGGGGTCGTAGGAGAACGTCACCTCGATCGGGAACTCCAGGTCCGCGTACACCCGCCGCCCCGTCGTCCGCCAGGGGCCGACCAGGGGTGCCGCCGTGCCTCCGGCGCGGTCGTCACGTCGCCGCGGTTCGGACATGTCGCTCTCCCTTCTCCGCCTGCACTCGCCTCCTGAGCGCGTAACCGCTGTCGCCGGACCTATGCGTGCCCGACCGGCGACGGCCGAAATGCGTGTGCGGCGGGGCGCGGGCGCCTGCGAGCATGCCCGCATGCGCGACATTCTCGAACGCCTGGTCGTCCGGCACACCCTTCGCGTCCCCGCGCCCGACGGCGACCGGGCCGACGGTGAAGGAGCCGCAGCGGCGCGGCAGTTCGACGTCGCCCTGATGTCCGAGGGGTTCAAGCTCTCGGCCGGGCTGCTCGTCGGCCTGGCCGCGCGGGACGAGAAGACCGTCCTGGAGATCGCCGCCCGGACCCTGGAGGCGGTCCGCGAGCTCGTCGGCGACCACGTACGGCACAACCCGTACTTCGTCGGCTTCCCCGCCGGCGTGCCCGACACCGCCGCCTTCTGGACCGAGTGCGTCGCCCGGGCCCTCGCGGACCGGACGGTGCGGCCCGGGCTGCTCGACCGGCTGCGCGAGGGCCGGATCGACCTGCTGACCCTGCCGACGTACGGCCGCTACCAGCACACGTACGAGGACATGGCCGCCGTCCACGACGAGTTGGCCGCGTCCGCGCGCGACCGCGTGACCGTGCTGCATCCCGGCG
This sequence comes from Streptomyces sp. NPDC051921, assembly GCF_040680975.1. Taxonomy (NCBI): domain Bacteria; kingdom Bacillati; phylum Actinomycetota; class Actinomycetes; order Kitasatosporales; family Streptomycetaceae; genus Streptomyces; species Streptomyces sp. NPDC051921. The sequence goes on along the minus strand of NZ_JBFAXU010000005.1, from coordinate 13,080 downwards.
GGCCCCTCGACGAGGAGGCCACGGCGCTCTACCTGTCCCTGGCCGGCAGCCGCACGCCGCTCGGCGAGGAGCACCTGCGCGACCTGGCCGTGCTCGCTGGGCACCACGCGGACGGCCCGCAACCGGCCGCGATCCCGGTCCGGGAGAACCGCGCGGTCGTCAACCGGGCCCGCCTCGACGCCGGCGCCTGCCTCCTGCTCGACACCGTCACCGACGTCCTCCGCCTGGCCTGCGCCCTCTCGGACGGCGACGTGACCCTGCGCGAGCCCACCCGCTTCCGCGCGCCGTCCCGGCCGCACCGCCGCGCCCTGCTCGCCGCCCTCGACGCCCTCGTCGGCGCGGACCCGGCGAAGCTCGCCGACGTACCCGCGCGCCGGGAGGCGTGGAAGCGGCTCGGGGAACGGCTGCACCCGCACGAGTACCCGCAGTGGCCGCACGCGGCCGAGGTGTTCGCCGTGGCCCGCGGCGAGCGGCCGGCGCCGTCGCTCGCCCGTCGCCTGGAGCGGCTGCTCGGCGAAGGCGACGTCACGGGGGCCGCCGACCTGCTCGCCGCCGCCGCGCCCGGCAGCCTCTTCCGCTCGCTCGACCGGCTGCTGCGCACGGCCGACGAGGGCGAGCCTCGGGAGGCCGTCCTGGACGCCGCCGAGCGGGCCGCGCCCCGCGTGTCCGGACGGGTCGTGCTCTCCCTGCGGGAGCACGTGCAGAACCGCACGGGGGAGGGCGAGCCGCGCCGGGTCTTCGTCAACCGGAGCGGCGGCGCCTGGGTCACGGAGGACACCCGGCGGCCGCTGCCGCCCGCCGTCCGCGAGCGGCTCCTCGCGGTCCTCGACGCCGAGACACGGCGCCGGCTCACGGTCCCGGAGCGGCTGCTCGTCGACCCCGATGTCCTGGACGTGGCGCTCCCGTTGAGCGGCCGGGCGGCCGCGGCGGGACTCGGCACGCTGCCCCGCGGTTCCGTCGCGCCGGTCGAGGGCGACCTGCTGCGGTTCTTCACGTACTGGAAGCAGGCGCGCCGCGACACCGACCACGACCTGTCCGCGCTGGTGCTGGACGCCGACTACGACGTCGTCACCTGGCTGTCGTACACCTCCCTCACGTCGGTCGAGGGCACCCACTCCGGCGATGTCACCGAAGCCCCGCACGGGGCTTCGGAGTTCATCGACCTGCGGCTCGGCGCCGTGCGCGGCAGCTTCCTCGTCCCGCAGGTGCACGTCTACGACGGCGAGGGCTTCGACAGCGTCGAGGAGTCGTTCTTCGGCTTCATGCTGCGCGACGCCGACCAGGCGGGGAGGCCCTTCGAACCGCGCACCGTGCGCATGAAGTCGGACCTGCGCGGCCCCGGCAGGATCGCGCTGCCGCTCGCCTTCCGGCGTGACGCCGAGGGTCGGTGGCAGGCCCGCTGGCTGCACCTGTACCTCAAGGGCGAGCCCAGGGAGAACCGCGTCGAGGAGAACGTGGTCACCTTCGCCGTGCTGGTGCGCGGACTGGTCGAACGGACCCCGCTGACCGTCCGGCACCTCACGGACCTCATGGCCGGGGCGGGCGCGCGCACCACACTGTGGGACGGCGGGACCCTGCCGGAAGAACCCGTCACCTTCATCGGGCTCGCGCGCCCCGACGGCCTCGCCCCGGGCTCGCGGGTGATCACACCGGAGAATCTGCGCGACCTGATCCCCGCCTGAGTGTTACGGTCCTTCCGGGGCGAGGCCATGAACGGGCTTCCTTCTCACGAAACCCTATTCGTCCGTAGTCCGTTCGCTCTCCTCGCCCCTTCTCACGCTCACGGTCGGTTCCCCGTCAGGGCGCCTCGGACGGGCGCACGAGCAGTGCCACCGGTCGCGCCTCGAACAGCTCCGCCAGTTTCACCGGCGTGTCCGGACCGCCGGTGAACTCCCGGACCCCGTCCAGGGCGTCGAGCCAGCGGCCCTCCGGCAGCGCGAGCGACGTGTCCTGCCAGCCGCCCGCCTCCGCGAGCCGCAGCGAGAGCCGGGTCACCGCCGTCAGGACCCGGTCCGCGCGGCCGAAGGCCAGACAGTGCGGGGCCGCCGGGCCGGAGGCGGACAGCGGGGCGTACGTGCCCATGGGGCCGAAGTGCTCAGGGTGGTCGCGGCGCAGCCGCAGGGCCGCGCGGACCAGGGCCGTCTTGTCGTCGTCCGCGCCGACCGCGAACGGCGCCCGGTTGTCCGGGTCGACCAGGGCCCGGTACTCCCGCTCGGTGCCCTGGTAGAGCTCCGGCACGCCCGGCATCGTCAGGTGGACGAGGGCGGCCCCGAGGATCTGCGCCCGGATGTGGGGTTCCAGGGCGAACGCCGCCTCCGAGGCGGTGCGCAGCGGGATCCGGCCCGGTCCGGCAGCCACGAAGTCGCCCACCGCCCGCTCGTACCCGGCGTCCGGCTCGGTCCAGCTGGTGTGCAGCCCGGCCTCCCGTACGGACTTGAGGATCGAGGGCCCGAGCCGTGCCGCGTCCGGGCCGCCGAAGCCGAAGGCGGTCTGCCAGGCCGTCCAGGCCAGGTGCGGGTCGGGCGCGGGCACCCCCGAGACCTCTTCCAGGAGCGCCGCCCAGCGTTGCGGGCACTGGGCGAGGACCGCGATCCCGGCCCGTACGTCGGCGCTGCGCTTGGTGTCGTGCGTGGTCAGCACGGTCCCGGTGGCCGGCCAGTCCCGGGCCAGTCGCGCGCAGTAGGCGTGGAACTCGTCGGGGGCGACCGCCGGACGGCCCGGATCGCCGCCCACCTCGTTGGCCGAGAGCAGCGGGGTGTAGCGGTAGAAGGCGGTGTCCTCCACGGACTTGGCCCGCAGCGCCGACGAGGTCTGCGCGAACCGGTGGCGGAACGCACGGTGTTCGGGACCGTCCCCGCGGGAGCCGAGCGCCAGGTCGCGCACCACGTCGACCGCCGTCGCCTCCTCCGGCACCGCGAACGCGGCCTTCGCGCCGCGCGCCGCCTCCGGGGTGAGCACCTGTTCCCCGCCCGTGCGGTACGGCCGGTAGACCGGCATCCGGACGAGGAGCTCCCGGATCGCGGTGTGCAGCGCCCAGGGAGCGTGGTCACGGAGCTGGGGGTCGGCGGCGCAGATCCGGCCCGCGATCCGGGTCAGCGCGGCGGTCTCGGCCGCCAGTTCGTGCGTCACCACCTTGTACGCGGCGCGCCGTGCGGTCGCCTCCCAGTAGCCGCCCCGGTCGCCGGCGCGGCCGACGAACTCACGGTAGACGTCGGCGAGTTCGTCGGCACCCGTCGGGTCGGTGAAGACCCCGTCGATCTGACGCAGGGCGTCGTATCCGGTGGTGCCGGCCACCGGCCAGGACGCCGGGAGCGGCTCGGTGCCGGTGAGGATCTTCTCCACCACCGTCCAGCACCGCCCGCCCGTGGCCTCCTCCAGGCGCTCCAGATAGCCCTCGGGGTCGGCGAGCCCGTCCGGGTGGTCGATCCTCAGGCCTTCGACGACCCCGTCCGCCACCAGGTCCAGGACCTTCCCGTGGGTCGCGGCGAAGACCTCCGGGTCCTCGACCCTGACCCCGATGAGATCCGAGATGGTGAAGAACCGGCGGTAGTTGAGTTCGGTGCGGGCCAGCCGCCACCAGCCGAGCCGGTACCACTGGGCGTCGAGCAGCTCGTCGAGGGGCAGCCGCTCGGTGCCTTCGCGCAGCGGGAACTCCTGCCCGTCGAGGGCGAGGACCCCGTCCGCGACCCGCATCCGGTCGCGCACCTCGGAGAGGCGGCCCGGCAGCACCGGAAGCAGCATCCGCCCGTCGCCCGCCGCCCAGTCGACGTCGAACCAGCGTGCGTACGGCGAGTCAGGGCCCTCGCGCAGCACCGCGCGCAGGGCGTGGTTGTGCCGGGGTGAGGCCGCCATGTGGTTGGGCACCAGGTCGAGGACCAGGCCGAGCCCGTGCGCCCGGGCCGTGCCGGCGAGCGCGCGGAGCCCGCTCTCGCCGCCCAGCTCGGCCCGTACGGAACGGTGGTCGGTCACGTCGTAGCCGTGGGAGGAGCCGGGCACCGCTTCCAGCACCGGGGACAGGTGGAGGTGCGAGACCCCGAGCTCCGCGAGGTACGGCACCGCCCGTTCGGCGGCGGCGAACGGGAACTCCGGCCGGAGCTGGAGCCGGTAGGTGGCGGTGGGCAGCGCCCGTTCCGAGGAGGACGTCATGCGAACGTACGTACCCCGCGCGGAGAGGTCTGTGTCATCGCCTCCCGCGTCCGTTCGTGTGGCGCGCGTTACGTCCGCGTGCGCCCCCACGTCGGCCCGGGCGGCGGCGGGCACAGGTTCACCCGTACGGGTTACCGCCGAACGGACGTGCCCGCCCCCCGGCGGTCGGCTGTCCGCCGCTGCCCGCATGCGCCGCGCCCGCACCGTGCCGCCGCCCGCATGCGCCGCCACCCGCCCCCGCCGCCCGGCTGCGGCTCAGGCCGGCCGGCGCAGCACTGTCAGCGTGAGCGGGGCGAGCGTCACCCGCTCGCCCGCACCCACCTCCGGGCCCTGCTGCGGCGGCATGCCCTCCGGATGGGAGGTGTCCACGACCACCTTCCAGCACTCGCCGTGACTGTCCGGCACCTCGAACTCCAGCTCCTCCGATGAGGCGTTGAACATCAGCAGGAAGGAGTCGTCGGTGATCCGCTCGCCCTGCGGGCCCGGCTCGGAGATCGCGTTGCCGTTGAGGAAGACCGTCAGCGCCCCCGCGTGCGCCGCCTGCCAGTCGCGGGCCGTCATCTCCTCGCCCTGCGGCGTGAACCAGGCGATGTCGGTGAGCTCGTCGTGGGTCCCCTCGACCGGGCGCCCGTGGAAGAAGCGACGCCGCCGGAACACCGGATGCTCGCGGCGCAGCCGCACCATCGCCCGGGTGAACTCCAGGAGCGTGGCCTCCGGCTCGCTGCCGGCCTTGGGCCAGCGCACCCACGCGATCTCGCTGTCCTGGCAGTAGGCGTTGTTGTTGCCGCCCTGGGTGCGCCCGAACTCGTCGCCGTGGGCGAGCATCGGCACCCCCTGCGACAGCATCAGCGTGGCGAGGAAGTTGCGCATCTGGCGGGCCCTCAGCTCACGGATGCCGATGTCGTCCGTGTCGCCCTCGGCGCCGCAGTTCCACGACCGGTTGTAGCTCTCGCCGTCCCGGTTGCCCTCGCCGTTGGCCTCGTTGTGCTTCTCGTTGTACGAGACCAGGTCGCGCAGTGTGAAGCCGTCGTGGCAGGTGACGAAGTTGACCGAGGCGAGCGGACGGCGCCCGTCGTCCTGGTAGAGGTCCGACGAGCCGGTGAGCCGGGAGGCGAACTCGGCGAGCGTGCGCGGCTCGCCGCGCCACAGGTCCCGGACGCAGTCGCGGTACTTGCCGTTCCACTCGGCCCACTGGGGCGGGAAGTTGCCCACCTGGTAGCCGCCCTCGCCCAGGTCCCACGGCTCGGCGATCAGCTTGACCTGGCTGACCACCGGGTCCTGCTGCACGAGGTCGAAGAACGAGGACAGCCGGTCCACCTCGTGGAACTGGCGGGCCAGGGTGGCCGCCAGGTCGAACCGGAAGCCGTCCACGTGCATCTCGGTGACCCAGTACCGCAGACTGTCCATGATCATCTGCAGCACGTGCGGGGACCGCATCAGCAGCGAGTTCCCCGTGCCGGTGGTGTCCGTGTAATAGCGGGGGTCGTCCGCGAGGCGGTAGTACGAGGGGTTGTCCAGCCCCCGGAAGGAGAGCGTCGGGCCCAGGTGGTTGCCTTCGGCGGTGTGGTTGTAGACCACGTCGAGGATCACCTCGATGCCGGCCTGGTGCAGCGCCCGCACCGCGGACTTGAACTCCAGGACCTGCTGTCCGCGGTCGCCCCACGAGGCGTAGGTGTTGTGCGGGGCGAAGAAGCCGATGGTGTTGTAGCCCCAGTAGTTGGCGAGCCCCGCGTCCACCAGCCGGTGGTCGTTCACGAACTGGTGGACGGGCATCAACTCCAGCGCTGTGACGCCCAGTTCCTTCAGATGGCCGATCACCGCCGGGTGCGCGAGCCCCGCGTAGGTGCCGCGCAGCTCCTCCGGGAGGTCCGGATGGAGCATCGTCAGGCCCTTCACGTGGGCCTCGTAGATCACCGTGTGGTGGTACTCCGTGCGCGGGCGCCGGTCGTCGCCCCAGTCGAAGTACGGGTTGACCACGACCGAGCTCATCGTGTGCGGGCCCGAGTCGAGGTCGTTGCGCGCGTCCGGCCGCCCGAAGGGGTAGCCGTACACCGCCTCGCCCCACTTCACGCGGCCCGAGATCGCGCGCGCGTACGGGTCCAGGAGCAGCTTCGCGGGGTTGCAGCGCTGCCCCTGCTCCGGTGCGTACGGGCCGTGCACCCGGAACCCGTACCGCTGACCGGGCATCACGCCCGGCAGGTAGGCGTGCCGCACGAACGCGTCGGTCTCGCGCAGCTCCACCGCCGTCTCCGAGCCGTCGTCGTGGAGCAGACACAGCTCGATCCTGTGGGCGGCCTCCGAGAAGACCGCGAAATTGGTACCGGCGCCGTCGTAGGTGGCGCCCAAGGGATACGCCTGTCCCGGCCAGACCTGCATAGGCGAAACTCTTCCACTTCTGATCCGGGGGCAAGGGGGGTACTTCGGCCAGATCCTGCCCGAAACCAGGGCAACCTCCTAGGACTTCGACCCGTCCTACCGGGTGACCACCCACCTCAATAGGGGGAAAATTGAACAGTCGGGGGGAAATGTGTACGAAATAGTACGCCGTCATCTGGGCAAGGTGGTGGCGGGCACGGCCATGGCGATCACCGGAACCGCCGTCGCGGTCGCGGTCGCCCTGCCCGGCAGCGCCGGGGCCGACGAGGTGCCCCGTGGCGCCGCCGCCGACGGCAAGACCCCCGGGGCCCCGGGCGCGCCGCGCACCGAAGGGCCCGAGCCCGGCCCCGCGACCCTCGCCTCCGCGCCGCCCGAGGGCGCGAAGGGCGTCGGCACCGACCCGCTCACCGACGACGAGCTGAAGCGGGCCGAGGCCCTGGCGCTGACCCCGCCGGCCGCCTCCGCCCAGGGGGTACCGCCGGCCGGGGCGTGGGGGAGGAACGCCGAGGGCGGGCGGGGCCCCCAGCACCTGGGCACCGAACTCGCCGACCCCCGCCCCGGCGACCTGGCCGGCGGCCCCCGCCGCGCCCTCGTCCGCTTCTACGACTACGGGCGCGACGAACTCGTCACCCGCACCGTCGACCTCGACACCGGAAAGGTCGAGCAGTCCCGCGCCCAGCGCGGTGTGCAGCCCTCCGCCCACCCCGAGGAGCTGCGCGCGGCGCTGGAGCTCGTCCTCGCGGACCCGCTCGGCAAGGGCGTCAAGGAGGACTACAAGGACGCCACCGGCAAGGAGCTCACTTCCACCGAGCAGCTCTGGTTCAACGGCGACGTCTACCGCACCTACCGCGAGGCGAAGGTGCCCGCGCCGCTGAAGAAGTGCGGCGAGCACCGGTGCGTCCGGCTCGTCACCAAGATCCTCAACGGCTCCTGGATCGACACCCGCGACCTCGTCGTCGACCTCAGCGCCAGGAGCGTCACCCGCGTCGGCTGACCACCGACCCGGTTCCACCCCGCACGTCCGTACCGAGGGAGTACGTTCGCCATGACCTCTTCGCGACTCCGGCAAGCCCGCACCGCGGGCACCGTCCTCGCCGCAGGCGCCCTGTTCGGTGCCGTCGCCACCACGAGCGGCGCCACGCCCGTGAGCGCCGCTCCGGCCACCCCCGCCGCCCCGACGGCCCCCGCGCCGGCCGACTGCTCGGCCGCCTACCGCATCGAGCAGAAGCTCGACGGCGGCACCGTGTGGCGCATGTGCTGGCGCTACTCCACCGACTCCGGGCTGATCCTGGACAAGGTGACCTACCAGCCGCCCGGCGAGCCCGCCCCCATCCGGGTCCTCAACAGCGCCAAACTCGCCCAGATCCACGTCCCGTACGACGACGGCAACGCCGAGTACGACGACCTCACCGGCGCCGGCTTCGGCTGGGGCCTGCAGAACCTCAAGCCGGGCGAGTGCCCCGGCGGCACCATCACCACCGTGAAGGTGCCCGACTCCGGCCAGGTCAAGGGCCTGTGCACGACCACCCGGGCCCGCGGCCACGCCTACCGCATGGCCAACGACGAGGGCACCAAGGTCTGGCAGGCCCAGGGCAAGGACCTGCTCGTCTACACCGTCAACAAGGTCGCCTGGTACGAGTACATCACCGAGTGGCGGTTCTCCTCCGACGGCACCATCGCCGCCAACGTCGGCGCCACCGGAAGCCTCTCGCCCGGCGACTACGACGCCACCGACGGACGCGGCTGGCCCATCGGTCAGGGCGCCCGCGACTACGCCACCAGCCACGCCCACAACGTGTTCTGGAAGCTGGACTTCGGCCTCGACGGCAGCGACAAGGGCCGCATCGAGCAGTACGACTCCACGGTCACCCCGCCGGCTCGCGACGGTAGCCCCACCGTCCGGACCAAGCGCACCCCGGTCACCAAGGAGCTCGCCGGGGACGCCAGGAACATGCGCTGGTGGCGGGTGGTGAGCGCGACCGGCAAGAACAAGGACGGCCACGCACGCTCGTACGAGATCGTGCCCGGCCACACCAACACCTACGCCGGCCGCGGCTTCACCAAGCACGACCTCTACTTCACCCAGGCCCGCGCCTGTGAGCAGTTCGCCAGCAACAACATCCTCGACTGCGGCCGCAACGCCCCCGACAGCGTGGACAAGTGGGTCAACGGGGAGACGCTGACCAACCCGGCCGTGTGGGTCAACATCGGGTTCCACCACGTCGCCCGCGACGAGGACCAGCAGCCGATGCCCGTCCACTGGCAGGGATTCCAGCTCGCACCCAGGGACGTAACCGCTATGAATCCGCTCACTCCGGCCGATCTCGCCGGCCAGAACGGCGCGCCGCGTCAGGGGAGTTGAGCAAAGGGCCGGTCGATCCTGCTGCACCGCCTCCCGCTACCGGAGTACCCTTCCTTGATCGTTGCCGATCGTTGTCAGATGGTGTTCCAGTCGGCCGGACCGGATGTCCGGGAGCAGAAGGCGGTGCGCGGGTGAGCTCGGGAGGTCTGGAGCTGCCCCCAGGCGAGGCGGGTCACGACGGAGGGCCGGCCGACCCCGCGGAGGGGCCGCCCGGTGCGGTCTCCGTCGCACGGCCGGTGGAGATCGGGGCCGAGCTGGAGTGGGGCGCGGAGGCGTGGAGCGAGGTGCGCACCCGGGCCCAGCGGGCCGGTCGCGCCTACATCTGGCTGAATCTCGTCGAGCAGCGCCTGCGGGCCGTCGTCGCTGCGGTGCTGCGGCCGGTCTACGAGCCGGTGCACGGTGAGGAATGGGTCGTGGCGGCGGCCGGACCGGCCGGCCAGGAGTGGGTCCAGAGGGCGGTGGCCGTCCGTGAGGTCTCGCGCCGCAAGGGCTACCTCCTCGACCCGGCCGACGACAACGTGCTCAGCTTCCTCACGCTCCCGCAGCTGCGGGAGCTGATGGTCCAGCACTGGCCGTGCTTCGAGCCCTACTTCGACGACCGGCGCGAGGTCGAGCTCGCCCTGGACGAGCTGGAGGTGACCCGCAACGTCGTCTCCCGCAACCGGGCGCTGTCGCTGACGGTGCTCGCCCAGTCCGAACGGGCCTCCGCCCGGCTCCTGGAGATCCTCGGGAGCGGGGCGGGGGTGCCCTCGGCCGACCGGCTGCCGGTCGACGCCGTCGAGGACCTGGTGGGCGACCGGTACGCGGACGTGGTCTCGGTCCATCCCGACCGGGTCCGGCTCCAGCGGCAGCTGCCGGCCGAGGACCTGTTCGGCGGGGCCCGCCGGCTCGACGCCACGGGCATAGGTCTCAATCTGCTCGTGCAGAACTTCTCCGGGCGGCGCATGGTCCGGCTCGCCGAGTCGGGCTGCCGCACGAGGCTGCTCTTCCTCAATCCGGCCAGCAGCGCGGTGAAGCGGCGCGAGCGGGAACTCGGCCTGAAGAAGGGCGAGCTCAGCCGCGCGGTCGAGATGAACATCCTGCACATGCGCCGGGTGCGCTCCAGTCTGCGCGACCCGGGTGCCTTCCAGATCCACGTCTTCGACGAGACCCCGCGCTTCACCGCGTACCTGGTCGACGGCGATGGGCCGGACGGGGTCGCGGTCGTCCAGTCCTACCTGCGCAAGGCGCGGGGCATGGAGGCGCCGGTCCTGGTGCTGCGGGGCGGCGGACGGAACGTGGTGCGGGCCGGGCAGGGCTTCGACCGGAACGGTGATATCGGACTTTTCGCAACATATAGGGAGGAGTTCGAGTCGGTGTGGCTCGACTCCCGGCCGGTCTCCTGACGCCCCCGACCGGATTGTCAGTGCGGCGTGCGAGGGTGTGCATCACCACGGGGGAGATCACGTAAGGAGGACCCGATGGCTTGGCATGGGGAACCGCTGGTCGGCTTCGACCTGGAGACGACCGGCACCGACCCGCTGGAGGCCCGTATCGTCACGGCCTCGATCGTCGGCGTCCACGGCGACCGGGTCGTCCGGCAGCGCGACTGGCTCGCCGACCCCGGCATCCGCATCCCCGCGCAGGCGTCCGCGATCCACGGCATCAGCAACGAGCGCGCCGCGGCCGAGGGCCGCCCGGTGCGCGAGGTGGCCGACGAGATCGCCGAGACCCTGACCGGCTACTGGACCCAGGGCGTCCCGGTCGTGGCGTACAACGCCTCGTTCGACCTGACCCTGCTCGCCGCCGAGCTGCGGCGGCACGGACTGCCCTCGCTCGACGAGCGGCTCGGCGGCACGGGCACGGGCCCGGTCGTCGACCCGTACACGATCGACCGGGCCGTCGACCGCTACCGGCGCGGCAAGCGCACCCTGGAAGCGGTCTGCGCGGAGTACGGGGTGGAGCTCACCGCCGCCCACCAGGCGGCGGCCGACGCGCTCGCCGCCGTCCGGGTCGCGATCGCGATAGCCGAGCGGCACGCCTCGGTCGCCGCTCTCGACCCGGCCGAGCTGCACGAGCGCCAGATCGGCTGGTACCGGGAATGGGCCGAGGACTTCCAGTCCTTCCTGCGCCGCAAGGGCGAGGCGGACGCGGTCGTCGACCCGGTCTGGCCGGTGCGCGAGCCGGCGCCGGTGGCCTCCTAGCCGTCCCCGTCAGCCGTTCTCCTTCAAGAAGGAGAGCAGCAGATCGTTCACCTTCTCCGGCTGGTCCAGCTGGAGCCAGTGACCGGCGTCCTCCACGCGCTCGTAGCGCCAGCGTCCGGCGACGTGCTCGGCGGTGTCCGCCATCGACCGCTCGGTGAGGAAACGGTCGCCGGTGGACCACAGGCCCATGACGGGGACCTGCTCGGGCAGCGGCGGCAGCGGCAGCGCGGGCGCGAACTGGACCTCGGCCGGCAGCCCCGCCCGGTAGATGTTGAGCGCCGCGGTGAGCCCGCCCGGTGCCGTCAGCGGTGCGAGGACGGCGTCCCGGTCCGGGTGCTCGCCCAGCATCTCGCGCAGGTGGGCGTGGTCGTCGTGCGCGAGCCAGGCCTCCGCCACCTCCGGCAGCTGGAACAGCAGCATGTACCAGGACCGCTGCTTCTGCTCCCAGCCGGCGTTCCGGATCGCGGCGAAGTGCCCCACCGACAGGATGCTCAGGCTCTGCACCCGGTCCGGCAGCACCTGAGCGAAGCCCTGGACGATGCCGGAACCCCAGTCGTGGCCGACCAGATGGGCGCGGTCGATCTCCAGGTGGTCGAGCAGCTGCACCAGGTCGCCCACGTGCTTCGCCGGGTGGTACGCCTCCGGGCCGCCCGCCGGCCGGTCCGAGCCGCCGAAGCCGCGCAGGGTCGGCGCGACGGTCGTGAAGCCGGCCGCGTTGAGCACCGGGATCTGGTGGCGCCACAGCTCGTGCGAGTCCGGGAAGCCGTGCACCAGCAGTACGGCCGGTCCCTCACCGCTGACCTCGACGTCGAGCGTGACGTCCGACAGTTCGATGCGCATCCTCAACACCCCGTTCGTTACCGGTCGGTTCGACGGGCCCATCATGTCAGGACGCGTGCGAGGGCCGATGTCAGAACGGGTACCAGCGCACCTCGGGGTCGCCGTCCCGCAGCGAGGCCACCCGCCGCTCGAACTCGGCGAGCGCCTTCGGGTTCGCCGGCGCGTGCTGGGCCACCCAGGCGCAGCTCGCGGTCTCCCGCGCCCCGCGCAGCACGGCGCAGCCCTCCCACTCCCGGACGTCCCAGCCGTAGGCCTCGGTGAAGGCGTCGTAGGCGGCCGGGTCCAGCCCGTAGCGGTCCCGGGACAGCGCGAGCACCACGAGGTCGTGTTCGCGCAGATCGGACGAGAAGGTCTCCAGGTCCACCAGGACCGGCCCGTCGGGGCCGACGTGGACGTTGCGGGGGAGCGCGTCGCCGTGGATCGGGCCCGGTGTGAGGTGCGGGGTGAGCGCGGCTGCCGCCGGGGCGAAGGAGTCGCGGCGCTCGCGCAGGAAGGCCGCGTCGGCCGGGTCGATCGCGTCGCCCGCCAACCGCAGCCAGCGTTCCACCCCGCCGAGCAGTTCGCGGCGCGGCAGGGCGAGGCCGGCCGGCTCGGGCAGGGCGTGGACCACGCGCAGCAGCGGGGCCAGGTCCCGGGGCTCGGCGGGCCGGACGGCCTCGGGCAGCCGGTGCCACAGCGTGACCGGGTGCCCCTCGGCCACCAGCGGCTCGGCCTCCACGGCCCGGACCGCCGGGACTCCGGCCGACTCCAGCCAGCCGGCCAGGGCCAGTTCGCGCTCGGCACGCGGCAGCAGTTCGGCGTCACGGCCGACCTTCACCACCAGGTCGCCGAGCGCGAAGACCGCGTTCTCCCCCAGGGCGAGCAGTCGCGCGTCGGCCGCCCGCAGTCCCGCGGCGGCCAGGATCTCCCGGGCCCGGGCCTCGTCCATCGTTCTCTCCCCACAGCAGGTGCGCACAGCAGCGCGATTCCGCCAAAGTCTCGCATCCGCGCAGGTCACCTTGACGAACCGACGGCCCGTCAGGACGATGACCGGGTCCCAGGCAGGGCCTGATCCGGAGGACAGGCCCCAGGGGGTGTGGCGGCGGGGGGCGGGGGCGGGCCTGCGCCCACCCCCGCCCACCACGACCCCCCCCAGCCCGGCCACCCAGCCGCGGGGGGCGGCGTGCGCGGAGT
>NZ_JBFAXU010000004.1:248016-428375 GCF_040680975.1 Streptomyces sp. NPDC051921 | reverse complement strand
GCCGACGACGAGGCTGTGGCCGCCGGGCAGGGCGGCGAGGTCACCGGAGGTGAGCCGGCTGCCGATGGAGAAGCCGGAGCGCTGCTCGGGGCTGCCGAAGGTGGCGTCGCCCCCGACCGCGACCGCACCCTCGGAGTCGGAGTGGCGCACGGAGTCCTGCTCGACGAACTCGGCGTAACGCCCGGCCGTACCCAGCGGGTCCGGGTCGCACGCGGTGGCGGCGGAGGCGGCGGGAGCCCAGGTGAGGGCGGCTCCGGTCACCGCGAGGACGGCGGCCACGGCAGCGGACGTACGCATGCGGAACTCCAGGTCGGGAGGGCGGGGAGAGGGTCTCCAGGGGGAATGTCCGAGTGGACGAGCAGACCTTCCGCCACGCCCTGATGTGCCGTCAACTCACCTGATATGCCACTGATTCCGGCATGTCGCCATGATCTTCCTTAAGTGAACCTGAAACCGTGACGCAGGTCACGAAAGAAGCCGCCCCGCACCCTCGGGGGGTGCGGGGCGGCCTGCGGTGTCCGGTCGGCGGATCCTCGCGGATCCGGCGTCAGCGCGCCGAGCGGTTGACGGCCGAGACGACCGCCTTCAGGGAGGCGCGGGTGGTGTTGGCGTCGATGCCGATGCCCCACAGGACCTTGCCGTCGATGGCGCACTCGATGTACGAGGCGGCCTGCGCGGAGGCGCCCTCGCTCATCGTGTGCTCCTGGTAGTCCAGCAGGCGGGCGTCCACGCCGACCGCCTGCAGGGCGGCGAAGAAGGCGGAGATCGGACCGTTGCCGGAGCCGGTCAGGACGGTCTCGACGCCGTCCACGACGGCCTCGACCTTCAGGGTGTCGGTGCCGTCCGTGTCGGAGGTCGACTGGCCGGAGCGCAGCTGGATGCGGCCCCACGCGTTGTCCGGGTTGGGCAGGTACTCGTCCTGGAAGACGGACCAGATCTCCTTCGGCGTGACCTCGCCGCCCTCGGCGTCGGTCTTGGCCTGGATGATCCGCGAGAACTCGATCTGCATCCGGCGGGGCAGGTCCAGCTTGTGGTCGTTCTTCAGGACGTACGCGATACCGCCCTTGCCGGACTGCGAGTTGACGCGGATGACGGCCTCGTAGGAGCGGCCGACGTCCTTCGGGTCGATCGGCAGGTACGGAACGGCCCACTCGATGTCGTCGACGGTCTTGCCCTGGGCGGCGGCGTCCGCCTCCATGGCGTCGAAGCCCTTCTTGATGGCGTCCTGGTGGGAGCCGGAGAAGGCCGTGTAGACCAGGTCGCCCGCGTAGGGGTGGCGCGGGTGGACCTCCATCTGGTTGCAGTACTCGGAGGTCCGGCGGATCTCGTCGATCTGCGAGAAGTCGATCTGCGGGTCGACGCCCTGGCTGAACAGGTTCATGCCCAGGGTCACCAGGTCGACGTTGCCGGTGCGCTCACCCTGCCCGAACAGGCAGCCCTCGATGCGGTCGGCGCCGGCCATGATCGCCAGCTCGGCCGCCGCCACGGCCGTGCCGCGGTCGTTGTGCGGGTGGACGGACAGGCAGACGTACGCGCGGCGGGTCAGGTTGCGGGACATCCACTCGAAGCGGTCCGCGTGCGTGGACGGCGTCGAGCGCTCCACGGTGGCGGGCAGGTTCAGGATGATCTCGCGGCCGGGACCGGGCTGCCAGACGTCGCAGACCGCCTCGCAGACCTCCAGGGCGAAGTCCAGCTCGGTGTCGGTGAAGATCTCCGGGCTGTACTGGTAGCCGAAGGTGGTCTCCGGGCCCAGCAGCTTCTCCGCGTACTCCATCACCAGGCGGGTGCCGTCGACGGCGATCTGCTTGATGTCGTCCTTCGAGCCGCGGAAGACGACCCGGCGGAAGGTGGGCGCGGTCGCGTTGTACAGGTGCACGGTGGCGCGCTTGGCGCCGATCAGCGACTCCACGGTCCGCTCGATCAGGTCCTCGCGGGCCTGGGTCAGTACGGAGATGGTGACGTCGTCCGGGATCGCGCCCTCTTCGATGATCGAGCGCACGAAGGCGAAGTCGGTCTCGCCGGAGGACGGGAAGCCGACCTCGATCTCCTTGTAGCCCATGCGGACCAGCAGGTCGAACATCTCGCGCTTGCGGGCCGGGCTCATCGGGTCGATCAGCGCCTGGTTGCCGTCGCGCAGGTCCGTCGACAGCCAGCGGGGCGCCTTGGTGATGCGCTGCTCGGGCCAGGTGCGGTCCGGGATGTCGACGGCCTCGTACTGCCCGTACTTGTGCACGGGCATGCCGGACGGCTTCTGCGTGTGCGTCGCGGTGGTGACGGGGGTCGGGCGGCTGATGAACGGCGACTGGGACATGCGTAGGGCTCCTCGGGGTCCTGCGGGGAGGGACGGCCGACTGTCGAACGCAACACCGAAACCCGCGGGGAGGGGGTCGGCCTACGACTACAGGCCCTCGCCGCGGCAGCTAAGGAGAAGCAGCCCGAAACGCATGATGTGCGTCACTGTAGCCGAGGTGCGGCGGAGGCGGACGTCCCGTTTCAGTATGCGGGACGGCGCCCCCGTCAAGGCCGAAAGGTGACTCATCACTCCATTTCGCCAATCATGGTCGCAGCCCGTGACACTCGGAGCACACAGTGCCACATTGCCGGTATGACACCCCACTTCTGCTCGATCGTGCCGCCCCACATCCTTGAGCGGCTGGCGCAGTCCGAGAACCCGGCCTACGCCGAGGCCGCCCGGCGCACCCTCGCCGTGGACACGACCCAGCGCACGGAGCGCAGGCTCCGCGCCGAGGCGCCCGAGACGCGCACCACGGCGGGCCGGGCCTCCGACGAGCCGCAGCGCACGATCTACGACGTCCGCAACGGCACCGTGCTGCCCGGCACGCAGGTGCGTGCCGAGGGCGAGGCCGACGTCAGCGACGTCACCGTCAACCGTGCCTACGCCGGGCTCGGTGCCACCTTCGAGCTCTTCCTCAAGGCGTTCGACCACAGCTCGGTCGACGGCAACGGGCTGCCGCTGCTGGCGAGCGTGCACTTCGACGAGAAGTACGACAACGCCTTCTGGAACGGCGAGCAGATGGTGTTCGGCGACGGCGACGGAGAGCTCTTCCTGGACTTCACCATCCCGCTGGACGTCATCGGCCACGAACTGGCGCACGGCTTCACCCAGTACACGGCCAACTTCGCCTACTTCGGGCAGTCCGGCGCGCTCAACGAGTCGGTCTCGGACGTCTTCGGCTCGCTCGTGAAGCAGCACGCGCGCGGCCAGTCGGCCGATGAGGCCGACTGGCTCATCGGCGAGGGGCTGCTCGGTCCCGCCATCGACCGCGGGGTCGCACTGCGCTCCATGAAGGAGCCGGGCACGGCCTACGACGACGACGTCCTCGGCAAGGACCCGCAGCCGGCGACCATGGACGACTACGTGCGCACCAGCTCGGACAACGGCGGGGTGCACATCAACTCCGGCATCCCGAACCACGCCTTCTACCTGCTGGCGACGGAGCTCGGCGGCTTCGCCTGGGAGCGGGCCGGCCGGATCTGGTACCACGTGATGACCAGCGGCGAGCTCAGCGAGGAGGCCCGCTTCTCCGAGTTCGCGCGGGCGACGGCCGCCTCGGCGCGGGTCCTCTTCGGCGAGGGCGACGAGGTGCAGGCCGTGCTGAAGGCCTGGTCGGCCGTCGGCGTACCGACCTCCTGACCCGCTGGTAGACAGGTGCCATGCGGATTCGAGTGCGCCGCACGGGCGGCTTCGCGGGAATCGAGCGGTCGGCGGAGCTGGACACCACCGGCCGTTCGGACGCCGACGAACTGGGGGCCCTGGCCGACGAGGTCCTCGCCGACGGCGAGCGGGAGGGCCGGCGCGGCGTGCCCGACGGCTTCTCGTACGAGATCACGATCGACGGCCGGACCGTCCGCTGCGACGACCCCGACCTCACGGAGGCGCAGCGGGCCCTGATCCAACGGGTCCTGAAGGAAGGCGCGTGACGCAGCCCCGCCAGGGCGCCGGCGGTCCCACGGGGCCGCCGGCGCCGTCGCGCTGCCCGCGACCGGGGCACTCACCCGCCCGCGGCGCCGCTCCGGCCTACCGGGCGGCACACGCCCGGCCCGGGGAGCCAGGGGGCGAGGCCCGGAGCGCCGGGGGCGACCCGCCCCCTAGAAGCCCAGCTTCCTGAGCTGCTTGGGATCCCGCTGCCAGTCCTTCGCGACCTTCACGTGGAGGTCGAGGAAGACCGGGGTCCCGAGCAGGGCCTCGATGTGCTTGCGGGACTTCATGCCGACCTCCTTGAGGCGGCTGCCCTTGGGGCCGATGATGATGCCCTTCTGGCTGGGGCGCTCGATGTACACGTTGGCGTGGATGTCGAGCAGCGGCCGGTCCGCCGGGCGGTTCTCGCGCGGGATCATCTCCTCGACGACCACCGCGATGGAGTGCGGCAGCTCGTCCCGGACGCCTTCGAGCGCGGCCTCGCGGATCAGCTCGGCGACCATCACCATCTCGGGCTCGTCGGTGAGGTCGCCCTCGGGGTAGAGCGGCGGGGACTCCGGCAGGAGCGGGATGAGCAGGTCGGCGACGAGCTGGACCTGCTTGTCGCCGACGGCGGAGACCGGCACGATCTGGGCCCACTCGATGCCCAGCTCCTTGCCGAGCTGGTCGATGGCGATCAGCTGCTCGGCGAGGGTCTTGGAGTCGACGAGGTCGGTCTTGGTGACGATCGCGACCTTGGGGGTCTTCTTGATCTCGGCGAGCTCCTTGGCGATGAAGCGGTCGCCGGGGCCGAGCTTCTGGTCGGCCGGCAGGCAGAAGCCGATCACGTCGACCTCGGCCCACGTGGTGCGCACGACGTCGTTCAGGCGCTCGCCGAGCAGGGTGCGCGGCTTGTGGAGGCCGGGGGTGTCGACCAGGATCAGCTGCGCGTCGGGGCGGTGCACGATGCCGCGGACGGTGTGCCGGGTGGTCTGCGGCCGGTTGGAGGTGATGGCCACCTTCTGGCCGACGAGAGCGTTCGTCAGGGTGGACTTGCCCGCGTTGGGGCGGCCGACGAAGCAGGCGAAGCCGGCCCGGTGGGGGGCGGTGTTCTCATCAGTACGAACGCTCATGGGGGCCATTCTCCCCGATGCGCGCCCGCCTCACGTACTCAGTGCCCCACGGTGCCCTCGGCGGCGCCGGATCCGCAGGCCGAGCAGCCCGGCCGCACCCCCCGCCGCGAGCACCGTGACGGGCAGCCAGGGCAGGGCGAGGAAGGAGACCCGCCCGCTCTCGCGGACGTCCTTGGCGGTGGCGGTCAGGGTCACGTCGCCCCAGTCGAACTGCGGCGAGCCCGCCCAGCGCTCGGTGAGCCGGATCCTCTGCCGGGGCAGCAGTTCGGCCGGCAGCCGGTCCAGGTCGCGGGAGAGCAGGGTGCGGCCGAAGAGCCCCTGGGCCTTGAGCGCGACCTTGGGGTTGAGGGTGACGTTGCCGCGGTTGTGGAGGGTGTAGGAGACGACGGCGCTGCTGGTGCCGGTGCCGGGCACGAGCGGCCGGTCCTGTTCGAGGGTGACGTCCTCGACGGAGAGGGCGGGGACGGTGGGCCCGCCGACCCGCAGGTAGACCCGGGCGCCGACCGCGCGCTGCACGCCGAGGGCGACCGAGCCGCCTCCCGCGGCGATCCGCTCGTCCAGGGCCACGAGGGCCCCGGGGTGGTCGCCGGGCTCGGCGTCGGCGGGGACGGTGAGGGTGTACGGCACGGTGACGGCGGACCGGGGCGGGACGGTGACCCGGTCGCGGTCCGGCGTGATCCAGGCGCCCGCGCCGGTCTGCTTCTCCTGCCGGGTGCGCACGGCGAAGCCGCCGTCGCGTTCGGTGTTGTAGGCGTCGGCGCCGTAGAGGAGGAAGGTGAGCGGGGCGGCGGTCTTGTTGGCGACGGTGACCTTGTCGGTGACGGTGGTCCCCGGGTCGGCGGAGAGGTAGAAGTACGGGCGGCTGCCGAGCTGCGAGGCGGCCGGATAGACGGCCCACTCGCCGTTCTCGGCGGCGGAGGCGGGGGGCGCCCCCTGGACGCCGAGCAGCAGCGCGGCGCCCAGGAGGCCGATGACGTGTCGCAGGAGGACGTACGGCTTGCGCACGGGTGCGGACCCCTTTGGCTCGGTTCTCTCGGAACGGCTCGGTTCTCTCGGAACGGTCAGGACAGCGTCAGCGTGAGCACGCCCGCGTAGCTGCCGGGTGCGGTGTATGCCGGGACGTCGAGCGAGAGCCCGGCGTCGACGGTGAACTCGCCGCCCGTGAGGGTGCCGTTGGGCGTGGACGCGAGGGTCGCGCCGGTGCTGCCCACGGCACCGGCGCTGCCCGGGACGCAGGTGCTGGGGCTGCCGGGCTTGGTGACGCAGGCCGGGCTCCAGCTGAGCTTCCCGGCGCCGATGGCGGCGCCGCCGGGACCGGTGAAGTCGCTGACCTTGCCGGTCAGGGACCAGCCCGCGGGGCCGCCGCGGAAGTCCTTGACCGTCACCGTCTGCAGCGCGCCGGTGGCCGCACCGCCCTGGCCGAAGTCGACGGCCGAGAGCTGGACGGCGTCACCGGCCTGGGTCATCGACAGGGTGCCCGCCTTGACCGTGGCCGTGATCTTCTGGCTGTTCGGCGGCGCCGGGGTGTCGTCGATGACCTGGTACGCGACCGGGCCCGCGCCCTTGTCGGGGTCCCAGGCCGCGCCCTCGTACGCCACGATCCCGGTGGTCGCCAGGTCGGAGACCCTCAGGCGCGCGGCGAAGCCGCCCTCGCTGTCCGTGGTGACGGTCATCTTGTCGGCGGTCTCGGCCGCACCGGCCCGGCCGACGACGGTGACCTCGGCGAGCGGGGTGAACTTCGTCCCGGTGACGGTGACGCGGACGCCGGGCGCCCCGGAGGCGTTGTCCAGCTGGAGGGCCCGCTCGTTGGCGCCGGGCTGCGGGGCCGCCGTGACCGTCTCGGAGACCGGGGCGGGCGGGTTGGTGACCGTGCAGGGCGTGTCCAGCTCCATGATGTAGCTGGTGTGGATGTTGTAGTCGCCGGGCGAGAGGGTGATCGCGCCGGGCGCGGTCACGGTGAAGGTGCCCTTCATCGAGAAGGGCGGGAAGGTGCCCTTGCCGGGGACGGGCGGGTTCTTCTTCTCGCCCGTGACCGTGACGGAGCCGGACTGGGCGCCGCCGAGGGTGACCTTGCCGCTCGGCGTCATGATGTTCTCCGGGAGCGCCAGGTCCACCGGGTTCGAGGCGGCGGGCTTGGTGACCGTGTAGGTGACGGTGACCGTGTCGCCGACCTTCGGCGCCGCGTTGTCGACGGTGATCTGGGCCGTGGTGGTGCCGTCGATCGGCGGGATGCCGGCGATCGGCGGCGGTACGCAGTGCGTCGCGAACTCCACGGGCGCGGAGGCCGCGGTGACCGCGCCGGCCGGGGCGGCGAGCGCTCCGCCGGCGGTGAGGGCGAGCGCGGTGACGCCGAGGGCGGCGGACCAGCGACGCCGTCTTCGCACCGCCGCGCGGCTTCTTTTCAGTGCCATGTGGGCCCCTCCTGAGGGATGAGAGGGCGCCATTGACGGCTGCGGGCCGAGAGAAGTCAATGGAATCGAAATGCACCGACTGATGACCCATCAGATCATGTCAAGATCAGGAGATGGAGAACGTTTCCCCAGGTCACAGCAGAGACCGGTACCGCCGTCGGCGGTACCGGTCGGCCGTGCGGAAGGAGCTCAGCTGAACACGAAGGGCCCGGGCGACTGCGAGGTGAGGGCGTCGCAGTTCACGGTGACGCCGAAGATCACCATCTTGAGCGCGGTGCCCGCGAAGTAGGAGTTGAGGCTGTCACCGGAGGCGACGGTCCCACTGAGCGGGCCGATCGTGACGGCCTGGTTCGCGGCGAGCGGCGGGTTCTTCTTGCCGGTGAAGACCCGGGTGCCGCCGCCGGCCTTGGCCAGCGTCAGCGTGGCGTTGATCTGGTCGGCGCCGACCGCGATCGGCGTCTTCACGGCCGAGGTGAGCGTGATCGTCGCGGCGGTGCCGCTCTGCGTGGCGGTGAGGGTGGCGCCGCCGCCGCCCCACGAGCCGCAGTCGTACGTGGCCGTGGCCGAGCCCGGCGACACGGCGGCGGCACCCGGCGCGAAGACGAGGGCCGTGGCGGCGAGCGCCCCGGAGAGCACCGCGACGATCCCTAAGCTGCTTCTGGTTCTCATGGCGAGGTCGTACCCCTTCCGATGACGAACGCAGGGGTGCGGACACTGCGTCAAGGAGACTCCGCGAGAACGGCGGAGATCTGACGGCCCGTCGGACCGTTCGCAGCTATTGATGCGCATTCTTCACAAGAGCACAAGGCTCACGCGGGAGCGGTACCACGGGGGGCCCGGCGCATCGTGCTCGCGCCGGGCCCCCGTGCGTACGGTGCCGGGATTCAGCCCGCGGTGACCGCCGCGCGCAGCCGGCCGTCGGGGCCCGCGAGCAGCACCGGGGTCTCCGGCCCGCCCAGGTCCCGAACCGCCGCGCGGTCCTCGTCGGACGCGGCCTCAGCGGCGGAGACGACGGCCGCGGCCTCCAGCGACTGGGCGCCGCTGGCCACGGCCATGGCGACCGCGGTCTGCAGGGCGCTCAGCTTGAGCGACTCCAGGTCGACGGTCCCGGCGACATAGGTGCGCCCGGTCTCGTCCCGCACCGCCGCGCCCTCCGGCACCCCGTTGCGGGCGCGGGCGCTGCGCGCCAGCGTGATGATCTTGAGGTCCTCGGCGCCGAGGTCGTCGTGCTCGCGGTTGAGTGTCATGATCCGAGGATAGGTCGGGCCCCGACGGGGCCGGGATCAGCCCTGGGCGGCCTTGACGAACTTGTCGGTGGCGACCTTCGCGATGCCGTCGAAGTCCTTCTTGGACGCGGCGGCGTCCGCGAGGTGCATGAGGCGGAACATACCGGCGCCCTGGCGGGCGACGACGAGCTTCGGCTCGATCTTGATGCCGGGCGCGACCTCCAGCGAGAGCCCGAGCGCGAGCGCCTCCTCGGCGCCCTGCGGGGCGGTGATCTTGGTCGCGCCGAGCTTGATCTTCTGCCCCTCGGACTCGACGGTGAACTCGGCGCAGCCGTCCAGCGCCGTGGACAGCTTCTTGACGTAGTCCGCCGCACCGGTGCCGGGGAAGGTCGCCACCTGCTCGCTGAGCTCGGACGCGTTGTTGCCGATGACGAAGTCGACGCTCGCCCCGGTGGTGGCACCCGCGATGTCGGGGCCCATCATGTCGGCGAGCGGCTGGCACGCGGCCTTGTCGGCCTTGTAGACGCTCGTCGACTCCTCCGCCTTCTTGGTCTTCCAGCCGGAGGGCAGGTCCTTGACCTCCAGGGCGGCGGCCTTCATCTGGGCGTCCGTCAGCGGCGTGGCGGCCGGGGCCTGGGAGGTGGGGGCCGCGGAGGCAGAGGCCGACCCGGCGGCGGAGGGCTTGTCGGCGCCGTCCTTCTTCGTGTCGTCGGAGCCGCCGCACGCGGCGGTCAGCGAGAGCGCGGAGACGGCGAGAACGGCGGACAGACCACGGGTGATACGCGTACGCATGATGCGGGAGCCCTCGAGGGTGAGAAGGACGGCGGGAAGCAGCACGGCCGCGTCCCGCGGCAACGTGTGGGGTGAGAATATCCAGGCCCTCCGACATCACCGCACCGAGGCCCCCCGTTCCCCAAGAGAATGCCAAAACCCCTGGTCGTAGCCCCTGCCCTCCGGGGCTGACGGTCAGCCCGCGACGGGGAACATCGCCCCGCGCCGCCCCTGCGGAGACACCAGCCACTCCAGCTTCGCCGCCGTGTCGGCCTCCGGGAGCGGGGTGTGCAGCACGATCACGAGGTCCGGGCGGGCCGGCACGCGCAGCTGGGTGGCCTCGACGAAGAGCGGGCCGACCAGCGGGTGCTCCATCTCCTTGCGGTTGAGGCCGCCGGGCCGGATGTCCCGCCGCTCCCACAGCTCCGCGAACTCCGGGCTGGCCTCCTTGGCCTCCTCGACCACGGAACGGAAGCCGTCGTCCCCGGGATGCTCCGAGCAGGCGGCGCGGAACTGGGCGACGACCTGCGGCGCGAGCTCCTCCCAGCCGTTCGACCGCGCCCGGTAGAGCGGGTCGGTGAAGAAGGCGATCAGGCAGTTCTGCACGAGCTCCGGCCGCATCCCGAGGACGATCGCCGCCGCCTCGTTGTACATGACCGTGTTCCAGTACACGTCCATGATGTGCGCGGGGAACGGCATCCACGTGTCGATGAGGCGCCGCAGCCCGTGGCACATGTCCCGGTCCTCGGGCGCGGCCTCGGGAGCCGGCGGGTTGAGCCCCGCCAGGACGTACAGGTGCCGCCGCTCGGTCGGGCTGAGCCGCAGCACCCGGGCGACCGAGTCGAGGACCTGCGGGGAGACGGTGATGTCGCGGCCCTGCTCCAGCCACTGGTACCAGGAGACCCCGACCCCGGCGAGGACGGCGACCTCCTCGCGGCGCAGTCCGGGCGTGCGGCGCCGACCGCCGTCCGGCAGGCCGGCCTCGGTGGGGCTCACCCGGGCCCGACGGCTCATCAGGAACTCGCGCAGTTCCGCGAGTCGGTGGGCCTTGCCGTCCGTGTTCTCCACTGCCGTGGCCACGTGTGCTTCCTCCCCCTGGACGCGTGGTGGTGCCTGGTGGTGCGACCAACAGGATAAGTTCCCGCTCCCCACGGGCATTCCCGCGCCGCGAGAGTCGTGGCCATGGCAACCGTCACCTCCTCCGAGGCCTCCCGGGCCGAGACCGCCCCGGTCGTTCCCGCTCCCCCGGCCCCCGCGCCCGGCGCCGCCCCGGCCGGCCGCGCCAGGCTCATCCTGATCGTGCTGTGCGCCGCCCAGTTCATGGTGTCGCTGGACTTCTCCGTCCTGAACGTGGCCCTGCCCGTGCTCGGCGCCGACCTCGGCCTCAGCACCTCCGCGCTCCAGTGGGCCGTCACCGCCTTCGCCCTGCCGTCCGGCGGCTTCCTGCTGCTCTCCGGCCGGATCGGCGACCTGTACGGGCGCAAGAAGCTGTTCCTCACGGGCCTCGCGCTCTTCGGCGCGGCCTCGCTGCTCGCCACCTTCGCCTGGAGCCCGGCCGCCTTCCTCACCGGCCGCGCCCTGCAGGGGCTGGGTGCGGCGGCGATCGTGCCGACCGGCATGGCGCTGCTGACCACCACCTTCCCCGAGGGTCCGCAGCGCGACCGGGCGCTCGGCATCTCCGGCACCATCCTGTCGCTCGGCTTCACGGTCGGCATGGTCCTCGGCGGCGTCATGACCGACACCTTCGGATGGCGCTCCACCATGGGCCTGCTCGCCCTGTTCAGCGCGCTCGTGCTGCCCTTCGCCCCGGGCCTGCTGCCCGAGTCCCGGACCCCTGAGCGCCCCCGCCTGGACGTGCCGGGCGCGGTGACCGTCACCGGTGGTCTGCTGTCCCTGATCTACGCCCTGTCGACGGCGGCGCAGCGCGGCTTCGGCGGCGCGGACGTCCTGGTCACCCTGGTGGCGGGCGTGGTCCTGCTGGTCGCCTTCGTGGTCGTCGAGTCCCGGCACGAGGCGCCGCTGGTGTCGCTGCCGATGCTGAAGCGTCGCACCGTCGCCTTCGGAAACCTGGGCGGGCTCGTCACCTTCGCGATGATGTCGACCGTCGTCTTCGTCCTGACCCTCTACCTGCAGGAGACGCTGGGGCTCTCCGGCTTCCAGACCGGTCTGGTCTTCGGCGTCCAGGGCGTCATGTCGGTCCTCGCCGGCTCCTTCGCCGCCAGGGTGATCGGCCGGTTCGGCGCCCGCCGCACCCTCGTCCTCGGCCTCGCCGGGCAGGGCGTGCTGACCGCCGGGCTGCTCGCCATCGGTGGCGGCTCGGGCGCGGTCCTGGCGACGGTCGCGGTCTCGCTGGCCTCCATGTGCCACCTGGGCGCGATCATCTCGTACGGCGTGACCGTCACCTCCGGCGTCCCGGACGAGGAGCAGGGCCTGGCCACCGGTCTGGTGACCACGACCCAGCAGGTCGGCCTCACCGTCGGCATCCCGCTGCTCGGCGTCCTCGCCACCACCGGCGACAGCCTGTACGGGGGCGTGCGCACGGTGCTCGCCCTGGACGCGGCGATCGTCCTGGCGACGGCGGTCCTGGTCGCGCTCGGCCTGCGCAGGCGTGCCTGACGCTCAGGGCCGGTCGAGGCGGAGCCGTACCGCCTTCGGAAGACCGGCGACGACGAGGTCGTACGAGTCCTCGACGAGCTCCCGGACCATCCGGTCCGGGAGCTCTCCCACGCTCACGGTGTTCCAGTGCCGCTTGTTCATGTGGTAGCCGGGGGCGACCGCCGGATACTCCTCGCGGAGCCGTACGGCCTCGTCCGGGTCGCACTTGAGATTGACCGTCAGGGGGTCGGCGTCCAGCCAGGACAGCGCGAACATCTTCCCGGCCACCTTGAAGACGGAGACGTCGGGACCGAAGGGGAACTCCTCGCTCGCGTCGTTGAAGTCCAGGCAGAAGGCGCGCAGCTGGTCGGGCGTCACGAGTCGGGTCCCTCCTCGGGGCCGGCGGTGCCGACCGGTTCGACGAGCACGGTCACGATCTTGTTCCGGCGGCCGGCCGGGGACTCGGCGGTGAGCCGCAGGGTCCGCCCGTCCGGCAGCTCCACGACCGAGTTGGCGCCGGCGATCGGCACCCGGCCGAGGGCCTTGGCGAGCAGTCCGCCGACCGTCTCCACGTCCTCGTCGTCGTACTCGTCGGGCCCGAATCCGTAGAGCTCGCCGAGGTCGCCGATGTCCAGGCGGGCGGTGACCCGGTAGCGGTCCTCGCCGAGCTCCTCGACGGGCGGCAGCTCCCGGTCGTACTCGTCGGTGATCTCGCCGACGATCTCCTCCAGGATGTCCTCGATGGTGACGATCCCGGCCGTGCCGCCGTACTCGTCGATGACGACGGCGACGTGGTTGCGCTCCTGCTGCATCTCGCGCAGCAGGTCGCCCGCGTTCTTGGTGTCGGGCACGAAGGCCGCGGGCCGCATCGCGGTGGACACCAGGTCGGCCTCGGCCTCCCGGTTGATGTGCGTCTTGCGGACGAGGTCCTTCAGATACACGATCCCGACGACGTCGTCCTCGTTCTCGCCGGTCACCGGGATGCGCGAGAAGCCGGAGCGCAGCGCGAGGGTGAGGGCCTGCCGGACGGTCTTGTAGCGCTCGATGCAGACGAGGTCGGTGCGCGGCACCATCAGCTCGCGCACCAGGGTGTCGCCAAGCTCGAAGACCGAGTGCACCATGCGGCGCTCCTCGTCCTCGATCAGCGACTCCTGCTCGGCCAGGTCGACCATCGCGCGCAGTTCGGCCTCGGAGGCGAACGGGCCCTTGCGGAAGCCCTTGCCGGGCGTGAGCGCGTTGCCGATGAGGATGAGCAGCTGCGGGATCGGGCCCATGATCCGGGCCAGCGGCAGCAGCACGTACGCGGCGGCCGTCGCCGTGTTCAGCGGGTGCTGGCGGCCGATGGTGCGCGGCGAGACGCCGACGGCGACGTACGACACGAGCACCATCACGGCGATCGCGACGAGCAGCGCCTGCCAGGTCTCCGAGAACTCCTCCAGGCACGCGTACGTGACGAGCACGCCGGCCGCCATCTCGCAGGCGACACGGACGAGCAGCGCCACGTTGAGGTAGCGGGTCGGGTCGGAGGCGACCTGCGCGAGCTTCTCGGCGCCGCGCCGCCCGGACCGTACGGCCTCGGCCGCCCGGAAACTGGAGACCCGGGCGATGGCGGCCTCGGCGCAGGCGGCGAGCCAGGCGACGACGACGAGGGCGACGGCGCCCAGGATCAGCTGAGCACTCATGATCGCCCCGCTCAGGAGACGGTCGGCGCCGGCGACGGGCCGGTCAGGCCCTTCTCCGCGCGCCAGCCGTCCACGATGGCGGCCTGGAGACCGAACATCTCGGCCTTCTCGTCCGGCTCCTCGTGGTCGTAGCCGAGCAGGTGCAGCACCCCGTGGACGGTCAGCAGCTGCAGCTCCTCGTCCATGGAATGCCGCGTCGGCGCGTCCTCGCCCTGCTTCTTGGCGACTTCGGGGCAGAGCACGATGTCGCCGAGGAGCCCCTGCGGGGGCTCCTCGTCGTCCTTCGTCGGCGGGCGCAGCTCGTCCATCGGGAAGGACATGACGTCCGTCGGACCGGGCAGGTCCATCCACTGGATGTGGAGCTGCTCCATCGCCTCGGCATCCACCACGATCACCGAGAGCTCGGAGAGCGGGTGGATGCGCATGCGCGCGAGCGCGTAGCGGGCGATGTCGAGGATCGCCTGCTCGTCGACCTCGGTACCGGACTCGTTGTTGACGTCGATCGACATGTGCGGTTGCTTCTACTTCCCGTTACGGCTGTCCTGACGGCCGCCGGTGCGGCTGTCGTTGCGGCTGTCGTACTTCTCGTACGCGTCGACGATACGGCCGACGAGCTTGTGCCGTACGACATCCTGCGACGTGAGCATGGAGAAGTGCACGTCGGCCACCCCGTCGAGGATGTCCCTGACCTGCCGCAGACCGCTCTTCGTGCCGCCCGGCAGGTCGACCTGGGTGATGTCACCGGTGATGACGATCTTCGAGTCGAAGCCGAGGCGGGTGAGGAACATCTTCATCTGCTCGGGGTTCGTGTTCTGCGCCTCGTCGAGGATGATGAACGCGTCGTTGAGCGTCCTGCCGCGCATGTAGGCCAGCGGCGCGACCTCGATCGTCCCGTTCGCCATCAGCTTGGGGATCGAGTCGGGGTCGAGCATGTCGTGCAGCGCGTCGTAGAGCGGCCGCAGGTACGGGTCGATCTTCTCGTAGAGCGTGCCGGGCAGGAAGCCGAGCCGCTCGCCCGCCTCGACGGCCGGCCGGGTCAGGATGATCCGGGTGACCTGCTTGGACTGCAGGGCCTGGACCGCCTTGGCCATGGCCAGATACGTCTTGCCGGTGCCGGCGGGGCCGATGCCGAACACGATGGTGTGCTTGTCGATGGCGTCGACGTAGCGCTTCTGGTTGAGGGTCTTGGGTCGGATGGTGCGACCGCGGCTGGAGAGGATGTTCTGCGTGAGCACCTCGGAAGGCGTCTCGACCGCGGCCTCGCCCTCCCCGCTCTCCTCGCGCAGCATCGCGATCGACCGTTCCACGGCATCCTCCGTCATCGGCTGTCCGGTGCGGAGCACCAGCATCATCTCGTCGAACAGACGCTGGATCAGCGCGACTTCCCGCGCTTCACCGGTCGCGCTGATCTCGTTTCCCCGTACGTGGATGTCCGTCGTCGGGAACGCTTCCTCGATCACGCGCAGCAGGGCGTCACCGGAACCCAGCATCATCACCATCGGGTGCTTCGCGGGGACCGTGAACCGGGCGCGTGCCTGCCCCGGCGCGAGGGCGGGGGCGTGGGCTGTGGGTGTCTGAGTCATGGGCCGGCACTGGGGCCTGCACATACCTCCTGTTGCAGGGTTCTCGCTGCTCGACAACCTCTCGGATACCAAGCCTACGACTCGCCCGGGACAACCCTGAACGGATTTACGGGGCGGGCCGGGAGGCCGCCGGGCGGCGGCGCCTCAGGAGGTGGGGGCGGCGCGGAAGCCGATGGTGGGGACGGCCCGGCGCAGCGGCCAGGAGCGGGCCGGGACGGGCAGCAGGCGCTCCAGGAAGGCGTAGCGGTCGCGCAGGGCGGCAGGGTCCTGGCACTCGTGCCCCTGGACGTGCTGCCACCAGGCGGCGATCTCGCCCCAGGTCGGCGCGGACAGCGATCCGCCGAACTCCTGCACGGACAGGGCCGCGGTCAGTCCGGCGAAGGCGAGCCGGTCGGCGAGCGGCCAGCCGGCGAGGGTCCCGGTCACGAACCCGGCGACGAAGACGTCCCCGGCGCCGGTCGGGTCGAGCGCCGAGACCTGGATGGCGGGCACCTCGGCGGTGTCGCCGGTGGCCCCGTCCACGGCGTAGGCGCCCTCGGAACCGAGCGTGACGACGGCGTACCGCACCTTGTCGGCGAGGGCCCGGGCGGCGGCGCGGGGGCAGTCGGTGCGGGTGTAGCGCATCGCCTCGGCGGCGTTGGGCAGGAAGGCCTCGCAGTGCTCGAGGTCGGTGAGCCCGGCGAGGTCCCAGCGCCCGGTGTCGTCCCAGCCGACGTCGGCGAAGACCTTGGCGCCGGAACCGGCCGCCCGGGCCACCCACTCCTCGCTGCGGCCGGGCACCAGCGAGGCGACGGCGGCGCGGGCGTGCGGCGGGTAGGCGGGGAGGGCGCCGTCGAGGGGCGGGGCGGCGTGGCCGTGCGACACCATGGTCCGCTCGCCCTCGTAGGCCATCGAGACGGTGACGGGGGAATGCCACCCGGGCACGGTCCGCGAGAGCGAGAGATCGATCCCCTCGCCCTGCTCCAGGGCGTCCCAGCAGTACTCGCCGTAGTGGTCGTCGCCGAACGCGGCCGCCAGCGAGGTCCGCAGGCCGAGCCGGGCGAGCGCGGTCGCCATGTTGGCGACGCCGCCGGGGCTGGAC
This sequence comes from Streptomyces sp. NPDC051921, assembly GCF_040680975.1. Classification (NCBI taxonomy): domain Bacteria; kingdom Bacillati; phylum Actinomycetota; class Actinomycetes; order Kitasatosporales; family Streptomycetaceae; genus Streptomyces; species Streptomyces sp. NPDC051921. The sequence continues at coordinate 411,974 of NZ_JBFAXU010000004.1, read as the reverse complement.
CCCATGCCGCGGGCCCAGGACTCGGTCCCCCGCACGGGGGCCGAGTCGAGCCCGGTGAAGATGATGTCGAGGAAGACCGTGCCGGTGAGGAAGACGTCGCACTGGGGGTCGGTGGGCTCGCGGAGGCGCACCAGCGGGTCGACGTCGTTGTCGCGTTCGGTCACGGCAGGCTCCCCGGTCGTGGTGCGGCGGATCGGCACCGTGGTGCTGATCCGGACAGTGTGCCCGAAGGGGGCGGCGAGACGGGGTGGACGCGACGATTCCGCGCCTTGATACCCACTCGACCCTCATCCAAACCGATCGTGACCCACATCACAGACCGAATCGGGGGATAACGGCTTCTCCGCCCACTCGGATGCTTGATACACATGGTGCCGCGATCCCGTGGATCCCCGGGCGCCGTCTCATTTCCCCGTTCAGTTCCTGGAACGCCCATGCCGTCGCGCCCTGCGCGTGCCCTGGCACCGCAATTCGCTCTCGTCGCCCTCTTCACCGCCGGTTACCTGGCCCCGTACCTCCTCCCGACCATCGTCGGCCGCCTGTCCGCGGGCCTGGGCCTGGGCCCGTCCCCGGCCGGCCTGGTCGGCTCGATCCTCCTCCTCGGCTCGGCGTCGGCGGGCTTCACGCTCGCGGCCCGCGCGGACCGCGTCGGGCCGCGGCGGGCGGCGCGACTGGGCCTCACGGCCATGGTCGTCGGCTACGGCGTGGCCGCGGCGACGCACGAGCTGCCGCTGGTGGTGCTCGGCGCGGTGGTCGGCGGCTTCGGCTCGGGCACGTCGACGGCGGTCGCCGCGGCGGGCATCGCGGGCCGCCCGGACCCGCACCGCGCGTCGGCGCTCGGCCTGTTGTCGGTGTCGGCGACGGCGGGCGCGCTGTACCTGACGCTGCCGCGACTGGGCGGGGGCCATGCGCTGCCGTTCGTGGCGATAGCGGCGCTGGCGATGGCGGTATGGCCGACGACGGGAGCCCTGGCACCGCCGACGCGGCCCGGCGTGCCGGCCGCCCGGGAGGCACCCGGAGCACCCGGGGTGCCGCTCGGGGCCGCGGCCCCGTCGGCCACTCCCCTCCCCCACCGCCGCGCGGGCACGACCCTGGCGGGCGCCATCCTGCTCTGGTCGATGGCGCAGAACGCGCTGTGGGGGGTCAGCGGCCGGATCGGCCTGACCCAGGCGGGCCTGTCGGAAGTGGCCCTGGGCGCGGTCTTCGCCGTCGCGCTCGGCGCGGGCCTGGCGGGCGTGGTGGCGGCGGGAGCGCTGGGTTCGCGGCTGGGCCGGGCGGTCCCGATCGGCGCGGGAACGGCGCTGATCGCCGGCTGTGTCCTCCTGAGCTCGGCCGCGGTGACCCCGGCGAGCTTCGCGGCGGGCGAGATCGCGTGGAACGCCCTCTACCCCGTCGTCCTCTCCTACGTCCTCGGCCTGGCCGCGTCCCTGGACCCGCGGGGCCGCTGGGCGGTCCTGGTCGGCTCGGCGTCGTCCCTGGGCGTGGCGTGCGGCCCGGTCACGGGCAGCGTCCTGTCGGAGGCGGCGGGCTACCAGGGCATGGGCCTGACCCTGTGCGCCCTGCTCCTGCTCGTCGCCGCCCCCATGACGGCCGTGGCCCGCCACGCCTCGGGCCGCCCCCTGGTCCCCGGCTCCGTCCGCCGCCGCGGCGGCGCCCCGGCGGCCGTCCTGGCCGCGACCACCACCCCGACCCCGGCCCTCGTCCCCCAACTGGGCGCCCCGGAACAGGACATCGCCCCGATCCGCCTGGACACCCCGGCCGACCGCGCGACGAGGTCGGGCTTCGACCTGGCCCGCCCGTCGGACCGGGCGTAGGAGCCCGAGCGCCCGCCGGACGAGGCGCGGGCGGGGAGGGTCGGAGCGGGTCGGGTCGGGGCGAGTCAGGCAGGGGCGGGCCGGAGCGGGTCGGGCCGGAGCGGTTCGTGCCGGAGCGGGTCGGGGCGGATCGGTCGGGGCGGATCGGGCGGGGCGGATCGGGCGGGGCGGATCGGGCGGGGGTGGCTCGCCTCAGGCGCCCGGCTCCGCCGCGAAGTCGTACGCCTCGACCTCCGCCAGGTACCCCGCCCGTCGCTCCTCCTCGTCGTCGAGGAAGGACGCCAGGAAGGAGTTCCGGGCCAGCGTCCGAAGCTGCTCGGCGGACAGCCCCAGCGCGTCACGGACCGCCGTGAAGTTGTCGCCGACGTAGCCCCCGAAGTACGCCGGATCGTCCGAGTTGACCGTGGCCACGAGACCCGCGCCCAGCATCGCCCGCAGCGGATGGTCCTCGATCGTGTCGGTCGCGCGCAGGCGGACGTTGGAGAGGGGGCACAGGGTCAGCGGAATCCGCTCCCGCACCAGGCGCTCCACGAGCGCGGGGTCCTCCAGGCAGCGCAGGCCGTGGTCGACGCGCTCGACGCCGAGGACGTCGAGGGCCTCGGTGATGTACGACGGCGGGCCCTCCTCCCCCGCGTGCGCGACCCGCCGCAGGCCGAGGCGGGCGGCGGCCTCGTACACCTCGCGGAACTTGGCCGGCGGATGCCCGACCTCGGCGGAGTCGAGGCCGACGCCGGTGATCCGGTCCAGGTACGGCTTCGCGGCCTCCAGCGTCTCCATCGCCGACTCCGCGGACTCGTCGCGCAGGAAGCACATGATGAGCCGGGTGGAGATCCCGTGCCGCTCCTCGGCACGGTCGAGGGCCGCGCCGAGCCCCTCGACCACCACCCCCAGCGGCACGCCCCGCGCCACGTGCGCCTGCGGGTCGAAGAAGATCTCGGCGTGCCGCACCCCCTGCTCCGCGGCCCGCGCCAGATAGGCCTCGGCGAGCTCGGTGAAGTCCTCGGCGGTGCGCAGGACCCCCATCAGCGCGTAGTACAGGTCCAGGAAGGACTGCAGGTCGCTGAAGCGGTACGCCTCACGCAGCGCCTCGGTGTCCGCGTACGGCAGCGTCACCCCGTTCCGCGCGGCCAGCGCGAACGCCAGCTCGGGTTCGAGGGTGCCTTCGATGTGCAGGTGCAGTTCGGCCTTGGGTACGGGCATCGGGAGCGTTCTACCTCTTCGGTACGGGGACCCTCATCAGGTCCTGGGCAATGCTCAGTTCCCCCTCGAACCCGGCGGCCCGCGCCTGCCGCTCGAACTCCTCCGGTTCGGCGTACCGCTGCGAGAAGTGCGTCAGCACGAGATGCCGCACGCCCGCGTCCCGGGCGACGGCCGCCGCCTGACCGGCCGTCAGGTGTCCGTGGTCGGTGGCGAGCCGGACGTCCTCGTCGAGGAAGGTCGACTCGATGACGAGCATGTCGGCTCCGTCGGCGAGTGCGTACACACCGTCGCACAGCCGGGTGTCCATGACGAAGGCGAACCGCTGACCGCGCCGCACCTCGCTCACGTCCTCCAGCGTGACGCCGTTCAGGACGCCCTCCCGCTGGATCCGCCCCACGTCGGGCCCCTTGATGCCGTGCGCGGCGAGCCGCTCCGGCAGGAGGCGGCGTCCGTCGGGCTCGGTCAGCCGGTAGCCGTACGACTCGACGGGGTGCGAGAGCAGCCGCGCGTCGAGCGTGTACGCGTCGGTGACGGCGAACGGCCCGTCGGCGGCGACGGGCTCCTCCACCAGGCGCACGGTCTGGCGATAGGCGGTCGCGTACCGCAACCGCTCGAAGTACTCCTGCCCGCTCGCCGGGTAGTGCGCGGTGACCGGGTGCGGCACCTGGTCGAGGTTGATCCGCTGGATCACCCCGGCCAGGCCGAGCGAGTGGTCGCCGTGGAAGTGCGTGACGCAGATCCGGTTCAGGTCGTGTGCCGCGACCCCGGCCCGGAGCATCTGGCGCTGGGTGCCCTCACCGGGGTCGAAGAGGATGCCGGTCCCGTCCCAGCGCAGCAGGTAGCCGTTGTGGTTGCGGTGCCGGGTCGGGACCTGGCTGGCCGTGCCGAGGACGACCAGTTCGCGTACGGACAAGGGAGGTCCCGGCCTATCCGGGCGGCCAGTTGAGGCCGCGGCCGCCGAGGACGTGGGCGTGCGCGTGGAACACGGTCTGGCCGGCGCCGGCGCCGGTGTTGAAGACGATGCGGAAGCCGCTGTCGTCGACCTTCTCCTGCGCCGCGACCTCACCGGCCTCACGCAGTATGTCGGCGGCGACGGTCGGCGCGGCCGCCGCGAGGCTGGCGGCGTCCGGGTAGTGCAGGCGCGGGATGACCAGGATGTGGGTCGGCGCCTGCGGGTTGATGTCGCGGAACGCGAGGGTCGTCTCCGTCTCGCGCACGATCGTCGCCGGCACCTCCCCCTCCGCGATCTTGCAGAACAGGCAGTCGCTCTGCGGCTCTCCGGCCATGGCCCGGGCCTCCTCGCCTCCGTCGATCATCAGTACACGCGCATGCTATCGGGACCCGACCGGCTCCCCGCCGACGCCCGACACCCCGTCCGGCGTACGCGGCCACGGCCCACGCCCCCGCGCCGAGCACCGGCCGTAGCTGACGGAACCCGGTGCGGCCGACGGTCGCGTGCGGAGTCCGACGGCGGCGTCCGGCGTCCGGCGTCCGGCGTACGGCGTCCGGCGTACGGCGTCCGGGCAGGCTAGGACCAGCGTCCCGTGCGTCCGAGCACGAGCGCCGCGGCCGCCGTCCCGGCCGTGGAGGTGCGCAGGACGCTGTGCCCGAGGCGGTACGGCCGGGCGCCGGCGCCCTCGAAGAGCGCCAACTCCTCCGGGGACACGCCGCCTTCGGGCCCCACGACGAGCACGATCGAGCCCTTGTCCGGCAGCTCGGCGGTGGCGAGCGCCCCGCTCGGGTGGTCCCGGTCCTCGTGCAGGACGGCCGCGAAGTCGGCCTCCGCGAGCAGTGCGGCGACCTGCTTGGACGTCATCAGGTCCGCCACCTCGGGGAAGCGGGTGCGGCGCGACTGCTTGCCGGCCTCGCGGGAGGTGGCCCGCCACTTCGCGAGCGCCTTCAGACCGCGGTCGCCCTTCCACTGCGTGATGCAACGGGACGCGGCCCACGGAACGATCGCGTCGACGCCGGTCTCGGTCATGATCTCGACGGCCAGTTCGCCGCGGTCACCCTTGGGAAGGGCCTGGACGACGGTCACGTGGGGCGCCGGCGGGGGCTCCTCGTGGTCCGCGGAGACCTGGACGGTCAGCTGGTCCTTGCCCTCGGCGGACACGACGAGGCACTCGGCCCAGCGCCCCCGCCCGTCGGTCAGGACGACCTCCTCCCCGGCGCGCAGCCGCTTCACCGAGACGGCGTGCCGGCCCTCGGGCCCGTCGAGGAGGAAGCTGCCGCTCCCGGGAACGGAGTCGACGACGAAGACGGGTGCGGTCACGAGGTGCTCCTGGTGCGTGGGGTGCCGACGGGACCGGGGGTACCGGTCGCACCGGCGGATTCGGTGGTGGCTGCGGTGCCGGGGAGGACGGAGAGGGCGGCGTCGAGTTCCTCGGCGAGGACCTCGACCAGCCGGCCGGCCGGGAGCTCCCGGGCCAGCCGGTGGCCCTGTCCGGCCCACAGGGCCATCCCCTGCGGGTCGCCGGCCGTCGCGGCGGCCTTGCGCAACGGGGCCGTGAGGTGATGGACCTCGGGGTACGCGGCGGGGGCGTACGGCCCGTGCTCGCGCATGAAGCGGTTGACGAGCCCCCGCGCCGGACGCCCGGAGAAGGCCCGGGTGAGCTCGGTGTGGGTGAACAGCGGATCGGTGAGGGCCCGCTTGTGCAGCGGGTGCGCCCCCGACTCGGGGCAGGCGAGGAACGCGGTGCCGAGCTGCGCGGCGTCCGCGCCCGCGGCGAGCACGGCGGCGATCTGCCGGCCGCGCATGATCCCGCCGGTCGCCACCAGCGGCAGCCGGACGGCCTCGCGCACCTCGGTGAGCAGCGGCAACAGCCCGCGGCCCCGGCCCGGGGCGGGGCCGTCGGCCGGGTCGTCCCGGTGGGTGCCCAGGTGCCCGCCCGCCTCGGCGCCCTGGACGCAGACCGCCCCGGCCCCGGCGCGCTCGGCGGTCCGGGCCTCCTCGACGGACGTGACGGTGACGATCGTGAACGTGCCGACCCGCGCGAAGGCGTCCAGCGCGTCGCGGTCGGGGCAGCCGAAGGTGAAGGAGACGACCGGGACGGGGTCGTCGAGGAGGATCGCCAGCTTGGCCTCGTACGCGTCGTCCCGCCCGTGCTCCGCGTCGCCGAGCGGCGTCTCGTACCACGTCGCCTCGCCGGAGAGCTGGTGCCGGTAGACCTCGACGGCGGCGGCGTCGGGTGCCTGCCCGCCGGGCGGCATGAGGAGGTTGACGCCGAAGGGCCGCGCGGTGAGCCCGCGCACCCGCTTGACCTCCTGGTAGAGCCCGCCCGCGGTCTTGTACCCCCCGGCGAGGAACCCGAGCGCCCCCGCCTCGCACACGGCCCCGGCCAGCTCGGGACAGGAGGCGCCGCCCGCCATGGGGGCCTGCACGATCGGATGACGAGAGAGATCGTTCAGCGGGGTGGACATGCAGGCATCGTGCCATGCCGGAACGGCCGGGCCGAATCCGTACGGGACCGGGGAACCCCGGCACCGCAGACCCGTGCGGGCGCCCCGCAGACCGGCGAAACGCCGAGGGGCGGTCCCGCGTTTCCGCGGGACCGCCCCTCGGCGTGGTGCGTCGGCTCAGCGCCCGTTGAACGCGTCCTTCAGACGCGAGAACAGCCCCTGCTGGCCCGGCTGGAACTGGCCCGTCGGGCGCTCCTCGCCACGCAGCTTGGACAGCTCGCGCAGCAGGCGCTCCTGCTCCGGGTCGAGCTTCGTCGGGGTCTGGACCTCGACGTGGACGATCAGGTCGCCCCGCCCGTTGCCGCGCAGGTGCGTGACGCCGCGGCCGTGCAGCGGGATCGACTGGCCGGACTGGGTGCCCGGGCGGATGTCGACGTCCTCCAGGCCGTCCAGCGTCTGCAGCTGCACCTTCGTGCCGAGCGCGGCCGCCGTCATCGGGATGGTGACCGTGCAGTGCAGGTCGTCGCCACGCCGCTGGAAGACCTCGTGCGGGACCTCGTGGATCTCGACGTACAGGTCGCCGGCGGGGCCGCCGCCGGGGCCGACCTCGCCCTCGCCCGCGAGCTGGATGCGGGTGCCGTTGTCGACACCGGCCGGGATCTTGACCGTGAGCGTACGGCGCGACCGGACGCGCCCGTCGCCCGCGCACTCGGGGCACGGGGTCGGGACGACGGTGCCGAAGCCCTGGCACTGCGGGCAGGGCCGGGAGGTCATGACCTGGCCCAGGAAGGACCGGGTGACCTGGGAGACCTCACCACGGCCGCGGCACATGTCACAGGTCTGCGCGGTGGTGCCGGGTGCGGCGCCCTCACCGGAACAGGTGGTGCAGACGACGGCCGTGTCGACCTGGATGTCCTTGGTGGTGCCGAAGGCCGCCTCGTCGAGGGTGACCTCCAGGCGGATCATCGCGTCCTGGCCGCGCCGGGTGCGCGAGCGCGGGCCGCGCTGGGACGCCGTACCGAAGAAGGCGTCCATGATGTCCGAGAAGTTCCCGAAGCCGCCCGCACCGAAGCCGCCCGCGCCGCCCGCGCCGCCGGAGGCGGACAGCGGGTCGCCGCCGAGGTCGTAGACCTGCTTCTTCTGCGGGTCCGAGAGCACCTCGTAAGCGGCGTTGATCTCCTTGAACCGCTCCTGCGTCTTCGGGTCCGGGTTCACGTCCGGGTGAAGCTCACGGGCGAGACGGCGGAAGGCCTTCTTGATCTCGTCCTGCGACGCGTCGCGGCGTACGCCCAGTACGGCGTAGTAGTCGGTGGCCACTTACGACTCCGCCAGGATCTGTCCGACGTAACGTGCCACTGCGCGTACCGCTCCCATCGTTCCGGGGTAGTCCATGCGGGTCGGTCCGACCACGCCGAGTTTGGCGACTGCCTCGCCGCCGGAACCGTAGCCGACCGAGACGACCGACGTGGACGTCAGCCCCTCGTGGGCGTTCTCGTGCCCGATGCGTACGGTCATGCCCGACTCCTTGGCCTCGCCGAGCAGCTTGAGGAGCACGACCTGCTCCTCGAGGGCTTCCAGCACGGGCCTGATCGTCAGGGGGAAGTCGTGTCCGAAGCGGGTCAGATTGGCGGTGCCGCCGATCATGAGCCGCTCCTCCTGCTCCTCCACGAGGGTCTCGAGGAGGGTCGCGAGCACGGTCGAGACCGTGCCGCGGTCCTCGATCTCCTCGAAGGAGTCCGGCAGGTCCTGCACCAGCTGCGGCACGTCGGCGAACCGGCGGCCGACGACCCGGCTGTTGAGCCGGGCCCGCAGGTCGGCCAGGGAGGTCTCGCCGAAGGGCGCCGGGCAGTCGATCACGCGCTGCTCGACCCGGCCGGTGTCGGTGATGAGCACCAGCATCAGCCGGGCGGGAGCCAGCGACAGCAGTTCCACGTGCCGGACCGTCGAACGGGTCAGCGAGGGGTACTGCACGACGGCGACCTGCCGGGTCAGCTGCGCGAGCAGCCGGACCGTGCGGCCGACGACGTCGTCGAGGTCGACGGCTCCGTCGAGGAAGTTGTGGATCGCCCGCCGCTCCGGGGTCGACAGCGGCTTGACGCCCGCGAGCCGGTCCACGAAGAGGCGGTAGCCCTTGTCGGTGGGGATGCGGCCGGCACTGGTGTGAGGCTGGGCGATGAAGCCCTCCTCCTCCAGGACGGCCATGTCGTTGCGCACGGTGGCGGGCGACACGCCGAGCTTGTGCCGCTCGGTCAACGCCTTGGAGCCGACCGGCTCCTCCGTCCCGACGTAGTCCTGGACGATGGCGCGCAGCACCTCGAGTCTGCGTTCGCTGAGCATCGCGCGCACCTCCAGCTGTCGATCCGGTTTCCGGTTGCTCCGCTTTTGGCACTCGCCCTGCCCGAGTGCCAGGAATCCCCCGGCCAGTGTACGGCGGCCGACATCGCTCCTGGCAAGGAGGCGGGGTCGGAGCGGTTAGCGTCACGCCATGGACCTGGACTGGGAAGCGTACGACTGGGAGCGGCTCGGGGACGGGGTCGGCAGGCGCCGGCTGCCGGGCTGGGACGCCACGGTGGGCCTGGTCGTCGGGCGGGACGCGGTGCTGCTGTACGACACGGGCGGCACCCTCGCGCAGGGTGCCGAGCTGCGCGCCCAGGTGACGGCACTCACGGGCCGCCGGAGGGTGACGCATGTCGCACTGAGCCATCCGCACTTCGACCATGTGCTGGGCACGGCCGTCTTCGCGGGGGTCGAGGTGTTCGGCGCGGTCGGTGTGGACGCGCTGCTGCGCCGCGGGGCGGAGGCGCTGCGGGCGGACGCGGTGCGGCACGGGGTGGACGAGCGGGCCGCGGCGGAGGCCTCGGAGATCCTGGTCGCCCCGCGGCACACGGTCTCGGGCGAGTGGACGCTCGACCTGGGCGGGCGCCAGGTCCTGCTCGCCAACGTCGGCCCGGGCCACACGGGCCACGACCTGGCGCTCCTGGTCCCGGGCGAGCGGGAGATCGTCTTCTGCGGCGATCTCGTGGAGGAGTCGGGCGAGCCGCAGGCGGGCCCGGACGCGATCCCGGGCCGCTGGCCGGCCGCCGTCGACCGCCTGCTGTCCCTGGGCGGCGAGGACGCGGTGTACGTGCCCGGGCACGGCGCACTGGTGGAAGCGGACTTCGTCCGACGCCAGCGGGATGAACTGGCACGCCGCTTCGACGTGTCGTAGCGTCGCCCGAATACGTGGCCACGCCCCGGACATGACGCCTCGTCGGCTCCGCCCTCCCGGCGGCCGCCGCGCGGCCCCGGCCTCCCCCGGCGGCATCTCGTGCCCCTCGCCCAGGACAGAATCGAGCCCATGCGCAGCTACGACCCGGACCTCACTCCCGCCTGGAAGCGCTCGGCCCCCGTGCCGGAGGTCCCGGCGGACCACGACCTCGTCGTCGAGGAGGTCTCGACGGGCTTCTGCGGGGCGGTGATCCGCTGCGAGGCGGGCACGGTCACCCTGGAGGACCGCTTCGGCAAGCAACGGGTCTTCCCGATGGAACCGCGCGGCTTCCTCCTGGAGGGCCGGGTGGTCACCCTGGTCCGCCCGTCCCGCCCGGCGCCCGCGAGTCCCGCCCGTACGGCCTCCGGCTCGATCGCGGTCCCCGGCGCCCGGGCCCGCGTCGCCCGGGCCGGCCGGATCTACGTGGAGGGCCGCCACGACGCCGAGCTGGTGGAGCGCGTCTGGGGCGACGACCTGCGCATCGAGGGCGTGGTCGTGGAGTACCTGGAGGGCGTCGACGACCTCCCGGCCATCGTCGCCGACTTCGCCCCGGCCCCGGACGCCCGCCTCGGCGTCCTGGTGGACCATCTGGTGGAGGGCTCCAAGGAGTCCCGCATCGCCGCCCGGGTCACCTCCCCCGACGTCCTGGTCGTCGGCCACCCCTACATCGACATCTGGGAGGCCGTGAAGCCCTCCTCCGTCGGCATCCGCGCCTGGCCGGCCGTCCCCCGCGGCCAGGACTGGAAGACCGGCGTCTGCCGCGCCCTCGGCTGGCCCGAGAACACCGGCGCGGCCTGGCAGCACATCCTGTCCCGGGTCCACTCCTACAAGGACCTGGAGCCGGCGCTCCTGGGCCGGGTGGAGGAACTCATCGACTTCGTCACGGCTCCGTAGGGGCTCCGTCCCCTCAACTCCCCACCACATGCGGGGTGGTCACAGGATCGCGGCGTTCTCGGCCTGTGGGACATGAGGGGGGCTCATGGAGACGCGGGGTCTGCCGTGGGAGTACCGGGCGAAGGGTCCACGGTCACGCGGGACCGGAGCCCGTCCCGGGCCGGCCCTCCGGCCGGGAGGCGCCCGGTGCGCGCGCCGGCGTGAGGCCCGTCGGCGGCCCGGGACCAGGTCGTGTCCGTGAAGCCCGCCCGGCTCGTGACGCCTGGCACGCTCGCCGCGTCGTCGGGATCACCCGGGTACGCACGGCACGAGGGCGACCCTCCGCCCGGCGCTCGCACGCACCGGGCGCCGCGAGCCCCGCCCCGCGGGCGGACGGCGCTCCTTCCCGGACGGGACCTAGTCGACCAGGTCCCGCACGACCGCGTCGGCCAGGAGCCGCCCCCGCAGGGTCAGCACGGCCCTCCCCTCGGCGTACGGCCCGGGGTCGAGGAGTCCGTCCGCGAGGGCCCGCTCGGCAGCCGCCAGCCCTTCGGGCTTGAGCAGTCCCAGCTCGACGCCCTCCCGGAGCCGCAGCTCGAGGAGCACCCGCTCGACCCGTCGGTCCTCCTCCGACAGGACCTCGCGCCCGGCCCCCGGAGACTTCCCGGACCCCAGCGCCGCCGCGTACGCGCCGGGGTGCTTGACGTTCCACCACCGCACCCCGCCCACGTGGCTGTGGGCGCCCGGCCCCGCGCCCCACCAGTCGGCGCCGCGCCAGTACAGCTCGTTGTGCAGGCAGCGGCCGGCGTCGGAGGTGGCCCAGTTGGACACCTCGTACCACGCGTAGCCCGCCCGGGACAGCACGTCCTCGGCCATCAGGTAGCGATCGGCGTGCACGTCGTCGTCGGTCATCGGTACCTCGCCGCGCCGGATGCGCCGCGCCAGCTGTGTGCCCTCCTCGACGATCAGGGCGTACGCGCTGACGTGGTCCGGCCCGGCCCCGATCGCCGCGTCCAGGGAAGCCCGCCAGTCGTCGTCGGACTCGCCGGGCGTGCCGTAGATGAGGTCCAGGTTCACGTGCTCGAAGCCAGCCGCCCGCGCCTCGGCGACGCACGCCTCGGGGCGACCGGGGGTGTGGCTGCGGTCGAGGATCTTCAGGACGTGCTGCCGGGCGCTCTGCATGCCGAAGGAGATCCGGTTGAAGCCGCCCTCGCGCAGCGTGGCCAGATACGCGGGGTCGACGGACTCCGGATTCGCCTCGGTCGTCACCTCGGCGTCGTCCGCGAGCCCGAACTCGTCCCGGACGACCGCGAGCATCGACACGAGATCGGCCGCGTCGAGCAGCGTGGGGGTGCCGCCGCCGACGAAGACGGTCCGCACCGGGCGGGGGTCGTCGCCGAGGACCTTGCGCGCGAGCCGTATCTCCTCGGCCACCTGCCCGGCGTAGTTCTCGCGGGAGGCGAGCACGCCGCCGGCACCGCGCAGCTCGCCGGCGGTGTAGGTGTTGAAGTCGCAGTAGCCGCAGCGGGTGGCGCAGTACGGCACGTGCAGATAGAACCCGAGCGGTCGCTCCCCGGCGCCCTGCAGGGCGCTCACGGGCAGCGCACCGTCCTCGGGCATGGGCTCACCATCGGGCAGTACGGAAGGCATGAGCCCATTGTCCCGTACCGCCCGAGGTGCGCCCCGCGCCTGTGGAAAACTCCGGAAGTCCCAGGTCGGCCGAGGTCGGCCGGGGCGGCCGGGGCGGCCGGGGTCGGCCCGCCTCAGCCCCGTCAGGTCGCGCAGGGCCCGTCAGGTCGCGCAGGCCCGCCGGGCCCCGCGGCCCGACGAGGCTCCGTCCGACCCGTCAGGCCTCCCGCGCCCCCGTGTACATCTCGTCGATCAGGTGCTGGTACGTCCGCTCCACCACCGGGCGCTTCATCTTGAGGCTCGGCGTGAGCTCGCCGTGCTCGACGTCGAGGTCACGCGGCAGGAGGCGGAACTTCTTGATCGTCTGCCAGCGCTGCAGACCCTCGTTGAGGCGTCCGATGTAGCCCTCGATCAGCTGCTCGACCTGCGGGGAGGCGACGACCTCCGCGTAGGACTTGCCGCCGAGCTCGTGCTCGGCCGCCCAGCCGAGGATGGCGGGCTCGTCGAGGGCGATGAGCGCGCTGCAGTAGTTCCGGTCGGCGCCGAGCACCACGATGTTGGAGACGAACGGACAGACGGCCTTGAACTGGCCCTCGATCTCCGTCGGCGCGATGTACTTGCCGCCGGAGGTCTTGAACAGGTCCTTCTTGCGGTCGGTGATCCGCAGGTAGCCGTCGGCGGACAGTTCGCCGATGTCACCGGTGTGGAACCAGCCGTCCGGCTCCAGGACCTCCGCGGTCTTCTCCGGCAGCCCGTGGTAGCCCTCCATGACGCCGGGGCTGCGCAGCAGGATCTCGCCGTCGTCGGCGATGCGGACCTCGGTGCCGGGCAACGGCTTGCCGACGGTGCCGGTGCGGTAGGCCTCGCCCGGGTTGACGAAGGAGGCGGCGGAGGACTCCGTGAGGCCGTAGCCCTCCAGGATGTGGATGCCGGCGCCGGAGAAGAAGTAACCGATCTCCGGGGCGAGCGCGACGGAGCCGGAGACGGCGGCGCGCAGCCGGCCGCCGAAGGCCTCGCGGAGCTTCTTGTAGACCAGCGCGTCGGCGACCTTGTGCTTCGCGGTGAGGCCGAAGGGCGCCGAGGCGGTGCCGGTGCGGCGGAAGTTGTCCTGGGTGACCTTCGCGTACTCGCGGGCGACTCCGGCCGCCCACTGGAAGATCTTGTACTTGGCCGCGCCGCCCTCGCGGGCCTTGGCGGCGACGCCGTTGTAGACCTTCTCGAAGATGCGCGGGACGGCGGCCATGTAGGTGGGCTGCACGACCGGCAGGTTCAGGATGATCTTGTCGATGCGCCCGTCGACGGCGGTGACGTGGCCGACCTCGATCTGGCCGGAGGTGAGCACCTTGCCGAAGACGTGGGCGAGCGGCAGCCACAGGTACTGCACGTCGTCCTGGGTGACCAGGCCGGTGGCGGCGATGGCCTTGGCCATGTACGACCAGTTGTCGTGCGGGAGGCGGACGCCCTTGGGGCGGCCGGTGGTGCCCGAGGTGTAGATGAGGGTGGCGAGCTGGTCGGAGGTGATGGCCCCGACGCGCTCCTTCACGGCCTCCGGGTGCTTCTCCAGGTAGGCCTTGCCGCGCGCCTCCAGATCGGCGAGGGTGACCACCCACTCGTCGGAGGTGTCCGCACCCTCGGGGTCGATGACCACGACGTGGTGGAGGTTCGGCAGATCGGCGCGGCGTTCGACGGCCTTGGCGAGCTGGGCGGCGTCCTCCGCGATCAGGACGCGCGAGTCGGAGTCGGAGAGGATGAACGCCGACTCCTCGGCGTTGGTCTGCGGGTAGATCGTGGTGACGGCGGCGCCGGCGCACATGACGCCGAGGTCGGCGAGGATCCACTCGACCCGGGTCGAGGAGGCGAGCGCGACCCGCTCCTCCGGCTGCACCCCGAGGTCGACGAGGCCGGCGGCGATGCCGTAGACGCGTTCGGCGGCCTGCGCCCAGCTGAGCGACTTCCAGTCGTCCGGCCCCTGGCCGGAGGAGGCGGGAACCGGGTAGCGGTAGGCCTCCGCGTCCGGCGTCCGCTCGACTCGCTCAAGGAAGAGGGTCGCCACGGACGGCGGCCGGTTCTCGATCAGGGTCTGTGTGTCGCTCACGACGTCCTCCGGGCGGCGGCGGTGCGGTCAGGCGGTGGGTCGGACAGTGCGTAACTAACTGGCGAGTAACCTTCGAGCGGCTTCAGAGTAGAGCGCCGGAGACTGGCGCGTAAGGGCTTGCATATAACGAACGGGTCTGCACGCTCTCGGCGCACAGACCCGTTCGGCGTACATGTCCATGTACGAGGCAGCTACTTCACCGCCTGGGCTCCGCCTACTTCTTGGCCTTGCCGCCGGCCGCGTCGTCGCTCGACAGGACGGCGATGAAGGCCTCCTGCGGGACCTCCACGGAGCCGACCATCTTCATCCGCTTCTTGCCTTCCTTCTGCTTCTCCAGCAGCTTCCGCTTACGGGAGATGTCACCGCCGTAGCACTTGGCGAGGACATCCTTGCGGATGGCGCGGATGGTCTCACGGGCGATGACCCGGGAGCCGATGGCGGCCTGGATGGGCACCTCGAAGGCCTGGCGCGGGATGAGCTCGCGCAGCTTGGCCACGAGCCGCACACCGTAGGCGTACGCCGCGTCCTTGTGGGTGATCGCCGAGAAGGCGTCCACCTTGTCGCCGTGCAGCAGGATGTCGACCTTGACCAGGCTGGAGGCCTGCTCGCCGGTGGGCTCGTAGTCGAGCGAGGCGTAGCCGCGGGTCTTGGACTTCAGCTGGTCGAAGAAGTCGAAGACGATCTCGGCCAGCGGCAGGGTGTAGCGGATCTCGACGCGGTCCTCGGAGAGGTAGTCCATGCCGAGGAGGGTGCCGCGCCGGGTCTGGCACAGCTCCATGATCGAGCCGATGAACTCGGTGGGGGCGAGGATCGTAGCGCGAACGACCGGCTCGTACACCTCGCTGATCTTGCCCTCGGGGAACTCGCTCGGGTTCGTGACCGTGTGCTCGGCGCCGTCCTCCATGACCACGCGGTAGACCACGTTGGGGGCGGTGGCGATCAGGTCGAGACCGAACTCGCGCTCCAGGCGCTCGCGGATCACGTCGAGGTGGAGCAGACCCAGGAAGCCGACGCGGAAGCCGAAGCCGAGGGCCGCGGACGTCTCGGGCTCGTAGACCAGCGCGGCGTCGTTGAGCTGGAGCTTGTCGAGGGCGTCGCGCAGCTCGGGGTAGTCCGAGCCGTCCAGCGGGTACAGACCCGAGAAGACCATCGGCTTCGGGTCCTTGTAGCCGCCGAGCGCCTCCTCGGCGCCCTTGCTCTGGGAGGTGATCGTGTCACCGACCTTGGACTGGCGGACGTCCTTCACGCCGGTGATCAGGTAGCCCACCTCGCCGACGCCGAGGCCGTCGGCCGGCAGCATCTCGGGCGAGTTCGTGCCGATCTCCAGGAGCTCGTGCGTGGCGCCGGTCGACATCATCTTGATGCGCTCGCGCTTGTTGAGCTTGCCGTCGACGACACGGACGTACGTGACGACACCGCGGTACGAGTCGTAGACCGAGTCGAAGATCATCGCGCGGGCGGGGGCGTCAGCGACGCCCACCGGGGCCGGGATGTCCCGGACGGCCCGGTCGAGCAGCGCCTCGACGCCCAGGCCGGTCTTGGCGGAGACCTTGAGCACGTCCTCCGGCTGGCAGCCGATGAGGTTGGCCAGCTCCTCCGCGAACTTCTCCGGCTGGGCGGCCGGCAGGTCGATCTTGTTGAGCACCGGGACGATGGTGAGCTCGTTCTCCATCGCCAGGTAGAGGTTGGCGAGAGTCTGCGCCTCGATGCCCTGGGCGGCGTCCACCAGCAGGATCGTGCCCTCGCAGGCGGCCAGCGAACGCGACACCTCGTAGGTGAAGTCGACGTGCCCGGGGGTGTCGATCATGTTGAGGATGTGCGTCCGGCCCTGCTCCGGCCCCTCGGTGGGGGCCCAGGGCAGACGGACCGCCTGGGACTTGATCGTGATGCCGCGCTCACGCTCGATGTCCATCCGGTCGAGATACTGGGCGCGCATCTGCCGCTGGTCGACCACGCCGGTCAGCTGGAGCATCCGGTCGGCAAGCGTGGACTTGCCGTGGTCGATGTGCGCGATGATGCAGAAATTGCGGATCAGAGCCGGGTCGGTACGGCTCGGCTCGGGCACGTTGGTAGGAGTCGCGGGCACGCAGGGTTCTCGTCTCGGGCGATGTTCAGAACGGATACGTAGGCTCCATGGTCCCATGACTGCGGGCCGGTGCTCGGTTTGGGCGGTGTGGAGAGCGGCTGATACCGTGGACAGCTGTGTCTCGTGTGCCCTCTCAGCTGCGCGGCACATCCTGAAGAAACATCGAACCTGTAAAGGCTCTTTTCGTGGCGAACATCAAGTCCCAGATCAAGCGGAACAAGACCAACGAGAAGGCGCGCCTGCGCAACAAGGCCGTCAAGTCGTCGCTCAAGACCGCGATCCGCAAGGCCCGTGAGGCTGTCGCCGCCGGCGACCTCGAGAAGGCCACCGTTGCCGCTCGTGCCGCCTCGCGTCAGCTCGACAAGGCTGTCTCGAAGGGTGTCATCCACAAGAACGCCGCCGCCAACAAGAAGTCGGCGCTGGCCACCAAGGTTGCCTCCCTCCAGGGCTGAGCTCTGATGTGACACGGCCGTACGGGACCCAGCGGGCCCTCTAACCGCTCCCGCCCGGCCACCCGGCTTCGTACGCGAGACGCGTTCGCCACGCGTGTACGGGCCACCAGCTTGTACGCCGAAGGCCCCGCCGCCCTCCTTCCCCAGGAGGCGACGGGGCCTTCGGCGTTCCCCACCCCCGCGCTCAGGCTCGGAGCGTGACCGACTTCCTGCCGCTCCTCGTGATCGCCCTGGCGCTCGCCGCGCTGCTGGGCCTGCTGGCCCGCCTGGCCGTCGTGGTGCGCCGCCGGGGCACGGCGGGCGCGGCGATCACGGCGGCGATGGCCGCGCACGACGAGGCGTTCCGGATCACCGCGCACGAGTCGTACGTGGAGGTCCGGGCCCAGGCCGAGCGCAGGGCTCCGCTCCTGTCGCGCGAGGGACCCTGGACGGAGCGCGCACCGCTTTCGCCCCGGCGCCGCCCGGGCCTTCTCACCCGCGCGGCACGCCGCACGGGACTCCTCGGCCGCCGGACCCGACGCGGCGCCCGCGGCCCCCGCAACGACTGACCGCCACCGCGGCAGGATCGGCATCCGACGGACCGGACGACCTCCCGGGCGAGCGCGACGCCCGCGCCCCGGGCGGGTCGAGGTCCCGGGCCGGATCGACGCCCGCGTCGGATCGGCGTCCGGGTCGGATCGGCGTCCGGGTCGGATCGGCCTCTCGCGTGCCGGGTCGGCGTGCGGTGTCCCGTCCGGGTCGGCCGCCGGGCCGGCTCCTGCGTCCCGGCCGAATCGACGTCTGCGCCGGAACGACGTCCAGCGCCCCGGCCGAATCGACGTCTGCGCCGGATCGACGTCCAGCGCCCCGGCCGGATCGACATCCCCGTCCCGGCCGAGCGGACGCCCGCGCCGGATCGACGTCCCTCGTGCCGGATCGGCGTGCGGCGTGCCGAACCGGCGCGCGGTGTGCCGAACCGGCGTGCGGTGTCCGGCGGTCGTTTCAGGCGCGGCGCATGCGGGCGGCGCGGGCGATGGTGACCACGGCCTTCTCCAGGGCGTACTCGGGGTCGTCGCCGCCGCCCTTCACGCCGGCGTCCGCCTCCGCGACCGCCCTGAGGGCGACCGCCACGCCGTCGGGGGTCCAGCCACGCATCTGCTGGCGCACCCGGTCGATCTTCCACGGCGGCATGCCGAGCTCCCGCGCCAGGTCGGCCGGACGGCCTCCGCGCGCGGAGGAGAGCTTCCCGATGGCCCGCACGCCCTGGGCGAGCGCACTGGTGATCAGCACGGGCGCGACCCCGGTCGACAGCGACCATCGCAGCGCCTCCAGCGCCTCCGCGGCCCGCCCCTCGACGGCGCGGTCGGCGACCGTGAAGGACGAGGCCTCGGCGCGACCGGTGTAATAGCGGCCGACGACCGCCTCGTCGATCGTCCCGTCGACGTCCGCCGTCAGCTGCGCCGCCGCAGAGGCGAGCTCGCGCAGATCGCTGCCGATCGCGTCGACGAGCGCCTGGCACGCCTCGGGCGTGGCCGAACGCCCGAGCGTCCGGAACTCCTGCCGCACGAACGTCAGCCGCTCCGCCGGCTTCGTCGTCTTCGGGCAGGCCACCTCCCGCGCGCCCGCCTTGCGGGCCGCGTCGAGCAGTCCCTTGCCCTTGGCGCCGCCCGCGTGCAGCAGCACCAGGCTGATCTCCTCGGCCGGAGCGTCGATGTAGGCCTTGATCTCCTTGATCGTGTCCGCCGACAGGTCCTGCGCGTTCCGCACGACCAGGACCTTGCGCTCGGCGAAGAGCGAGGGACTGGTCAGCTCGGCCAGCGCGCCGGGCTGGAGCTGTTCGGGGCCGAGGTCGCGCACGTCCGTGTCGGCGTCGGCGGCGCGGGCCGCCGCCACCACCTCGCGGACCGCGCGGTCCAGCAGCAGGTCCTCCTGGCCCACGGCGAGCGTGACGGGGGCGAGGAGATCGTCGGGGGAAGACTTCTTGGTGGCCATCGCGCTCCAGCATCCCACGCGCCACCGACACCGGGTCCGTCCCCGGCCCGGCCGTCGTCGAGAATGTGCACGTGAGCGATGTGAGACACGTACTGGTCCTGCCCGACCGCGACGCGGCCCAGGAGGTCGCCGAGGAACTCCCCGACCGCTTCGGCGTCGCCGAGGAGCCGCAGCTCGTACGCGACGCCCTGGCCGGCGAGGACGACGCCGAGGACGCCCAGTGGCTGGTGGTCGTCGAGGACCCGGACGGCAGCCTGGACCCGAAGGCCCTGGACGCCCTGGCCGCCGAGTACGAGGGCTGGCTGGAGGCTCCGTAGCGCCGCGCGGCCGGGGGCGCCTCGCCGACCGCGCCGGGCTCGCGGCGCCTGGCGCACGCCCTGGTCCGGCCCGGCCGATGACGCTCCCTAGGCCTGCGTCTTCGGCACGATCTGGACGTCCAGATCGATCGTGATGCTCGAACCGACCGCCGCGATCCCGCGGGCGAGCAGCGTCTGCCAGGTCAGCGTGAAGTCCTCGCGGTGCAGTTCGGTGGTCGCCCGGCAGGCGCCCCGGGTCTCGCCCCGCAGGCCGTTGCCGAGACCCAGGTACTGGGTGTCGAGGGTGACCGTGCGGCTGACGCCGTGCAGGGTGAGCGCGCCGGTGACCGCCCAGCGGCTGCCGCCCTTGTGGACGAAGCGCTCGCTGTAGAACTCCAGGGTGGGATAGGCGCCGACGTCGAGGAAGTCGCCGGACCGCAGATGGTCGTCGCGCATCCGCACGCCGGTGTCGATCGAGGCCGCGTCGATCACGACGTGCATGGCGGACTGCTCCATGCGCTCGGCGATCCGGACCGCGCCGGCGAAGCTGTTGAAGCGGCCGTGGATCCGCGCGAGGCCGATGTGCCGTGCGGTGAAGCCGATCTGGGAGTGCATCGGGTCGATCTCCCAGTCGCCCGGCTCGGGCAGCGGCTGCTGGGGCGCGACCTGGAGCAGCACGTCGCCGAGGCTCGCGTGTGCGCTCTGCGCGACGACGGCGTTGCCGTGGTACGGCGTGTAGCCCTCGGCCGTCACCGCGAGCCGGTACTCCCCGGCCGGCACGGTCGCGAGGAGGCTGCCGTAGGGGTCGGTCTCGCCTGCGAGGACCTTGCGGCCCGCCGTGTCGCTGACGACGAACTCGGCCTGGCGGACCGGCTCGCTCACGGGGTCCAGGACCCGGCAGCTCAGGACGCCCGCCGACGCCGGCACCGCGAGTCCCGCGAGCGGGCCGCCCCGGAAGGCTCCCGCGCGACGCTTACCGAACAGACCGAACACTTCACGTACCCCCGGACAAACCGCTCACGTTTCCGCTTCAACGAAGACGCATTCGATCACTGTTGCGTCGTTCGAGGCAAACGGCGCAAGTGTTACCGGAGGTCCGAATTGAACATTACGCTTACACGTGTGATCCGACAGCGGCCCGTTCCGGCAGCTCGCGCAGGCGCGGCAGCGGCGAGGGCAGCAGCCACACCACCGCGAAGACCGCGCCCACGGTGGCGAGCCAGAGCGTGGGCCGCAGCCCGAGCGCCGTGCCGAGCAGACCGCCGGCGAGCGCGCCGAGCGGGCGGAAGCCGTGGTTGAGGGTCCGGAAGGCCCCCATCACCCGGGCGCGGACGGCGTCGGGTATCAGCGCCATCTGGAACGACCCGGACGCCACGTCGACCACCATCACTCCGACGCAGGAGAGAAACTCGGCGACGAAGAGCAGTCCGAGGACCAGCGGCAGCGGGCCGCTCGCGGCCGGTATCAGCAGCAGCGGCAGGGTGAATCCCAGGAAGCCGGCGACGAGGCAGGGCCCGATGCCGATCCGTCGCACGACCGCCCCACTGCACGCCGCCCCGATCAGCCCGCCCACGGCGCCGGCGGCGAGCACGGCGCCCAGCACACCCGCGCTCAGGCCGAGTTCGGTGGTCGCGTAGAGCACGAAGAGCGTGTGGAACATGTAGTTGAAGAACTGCACCGTGCCCGAGGCCGCGAACAGCGCGCGCATCGACGAGTCCCGCAGCACCCAGCGGAGCCCCTCGGTGAAGTGCCCCTTCTCGACCGGCGCCGGCGCGGGTTCGGCGGGACTGATCCGGGCCAGGTACCCGGCCGACACGACGTAGGTGAGCGCGTCCGCGAGCAGCGCGAAGGGCGCGGTGAGCAGCTGCACCAGCAGGCCGCCGATCCCCGGACCCGCCAGCCAGGCCGTCGAACGGCTGCCGTTGACGAGCGAGTTCGCCTGCACGTACCGCTCGGTGGGCACGAGCGACACGAACAGCGTGGCGTTGCACGCCTCGAAGAGCACCGTCAGCGCTCCCACCCCGAAGGCCACCGCGTAGAGCTGACCGAGCGTCAACGCGTCGAGCAGGTAGGCGACCGGCAGGGTCAGCAGCAGCACCGCCCGACCGAGGTCGGCCGCGATCATCGCGCGCCGCCGCCGGGCCTGCCGGTCCGCCCAAGCCCCGAACGGCAGGTTCAGCAGCAGCGCGGGCAGCAGCTCGGCCGCCTTCAGCCAGCCCATCTCGGTGGCGTCCGCCCCGAGGACGAGAACGGCGGCGAGCGGGAGCGCCATCAGGGAGATCTGATCGCCGACGAGGGAGACCGTCTGACCGGTCCAGTACCGCCGGAACGGCCGCTCGCGCAGCAGCGCGGGTATACGTGCACCGATCGCCATGTTCACTCCCCCTCGTCGTCGACTTCCGTGCCGCCCGTATCGTCCGAGCTGCCCGTGTTCTTGCCGTCCCGCTCCGTGCCGTCCGGGATCTCGCGGTCCAGGAAGGCCATCTGCAGGAAGGCGACGGCCTCGGCCCCCTCGGGCCGCAGCGCCGGGTCGCGCTCCCGCTCCTCGTACGGCCGCAGCAGCTCCTCGATCCGCTGCCCGAGGCCGTTGAGCTCCTCGGGAGTCAGATGGAACAGCGTGTCGCCGAACCGCTCGGCCTCCCGCCACTCCCGGGGCAGCGTGTGCCGGTTCGCCACTGCCCGGAGGACCCGCTGGAAGTACAGCTCGATCGCGGCCCCGCTGAGCGCGTCCGCCGCCTCGGCGACGGCCGCGTCCTCACTGTGGTCCGGCCACTCGGTGTACTGGGCCGTCGCCCGCCAGGGCTTCTCCCGCCCCTTGCCGCCCGGGGCCTGCTCGACCAGTCCGTACTTGGCGAGTATCCGCAGGTGGTAGGAGCAGCTGGCGACGGACTCGCCGGTCAGCTCGGCCGCCCGGGTGGCGGTGAACGGTCCGCTGCGCCGCAGCAGTCCCACGAGGGTCATCCGCGTCGGATGGGCGTAGGCCCGCAGGGCCCGGGGGTCGGTGAGTCGGATACTGCGAGGCTGCTGCTCCGTCATGATGTAAACATATCTTTAGAAAGACTCCTTTACAAGGATTGCTTTACAAGCCCTCCTCCGTGAGGAGGGCCGTACGCGGCCAACCTGGACCGCCTCAACCTGCTCCGGTGCCCGCCGTGTGCGCCGTCAGCCCGGCCCCTGCCCCGGTCACCGCGATCGCGCCCGCCCGGTCCGTGCTCAGCACCCGCGCCCCGCCGGCCCGCAGCGCCCCCACCGTCAGCGGCGAGGGATGACCGTACGGGTTGTCCCGGCCCGCGGACACCAGCGCGAGCCGCGGCCGTGCCGCCCGTATCAGCCCGGGGTCCTGATGGGCCGAGCCATGATGGGCGACCTTGAGCACGTCGACGGGCGGCAGCGCCGGATACGCCCGCACCAGGGCCTGTTGCGCCGGGGGCTCCAGGTCACCGAGCAGCAGCAGCGTCACCCCGCCGACGGTCCGGACGAGCAGCGTGACACTGGCGTCGTTCGGCCCCGACTCCGCCGGCTCCGTCGGCTCGCCCGCATCCCTCGCCCCCGCGGGGCCCGTCGCGCCGGGACCGACCCGCGGCCACAGCACCCGCCACTCCAGCGGCCCGAGCCGGCGCCGCTCCCCCGCCCCGGCCCGCACCAGCGGCACTCCCGCCGCCCGCGCCGTGCGCCGCACGAACTCCGCCTGCCCCGGTGGCTCTTCCAGTCCGGTCACCTGGATCGCACCGACCGCCCGCCCCCGCAGCACCCCCGGCAGGCCGGCCACGTGGTCCGCGTGGAAGTGGGTGAGCACCAGGAGCGGGATCCGGCGCACCCCGAGGTCCCGAAGGCACCGGTCCACCGGCTCCGGGTCCGGCCCGGCGTCCACCACGACGGCACTGTCCCCGCCCGCCGCGAGGACGGTCGCGTCCCCCTGACCGACCTGGCACATCGCGAAGACCCAGCCCGCCGGCGGCCAGCCCGTGACCACCCGGACCAGGGGCGGCGGCCGCACCACGGCCAGGAACAGCAGCGCGGCACAGCCCACCCCGACCCACCGCCGGAAGGGCAGGCGCCACAACGCGAGGAGCAGCAGCCCGGACAGCAGCGCGAGCAGCAGGCCGCCCCACCAGCCGTCCGGCCAGGCCGTCTCCGCGCCGGGCAGCTCCGCCCCGGTGCGGGCCACCTTCGCGATCCACCCGGCCGGCAGGCCCGCGACCCGCGCCACCGCCTCCGCGGCCCCCGGCCACACGGCCGCGAGGGCCAGGGCGGCGAATCCGAGGACCGTGGCCGGGGCCACCGCGGGCTCCGCGAGGAGATTGGCGGGGACCGCGACCAGGCTCACCCGGGCCGCGAAGACCGCCACGACGGGCGCGCAGATCACCTGCGCCGCGAGCGTCGCGCCCAGCGCCTCGGCGATCCGGCCGGGCACCCGGCGCCGCCGCAGCGCATCGCTCCAGCGCGGCGCGACCGTGAGCAGCGCCCCCGTGGCCAGGACGGAGAGCAGGAAGCCGTAACTCCGGGCCAGCCAGGGGTCGTAGAGCACGAGGACGAGCACCACCGCGGCCAGCGCCGGGATCAGCGAGCGTCGTCGGCCGGTGGCGATGGCGAGCAGGGTGACGAGCCCGCACGCCGCCGCCCGCAGCACGCTCGGATCGGGGCGGCACACGACCACGAAGGCGAGGGTCAGCCCTCCCCCGGCGAGCGCCGTGGCCCGCAGCGGGATGCCGAGCCTGGGGGCCAGCCCGCCCCGTTCGACCTGCTGGGCCGTGCCGGGCCTGCCGATGAGCAGCAACAGCACGACCGTGAGGTTCGAACCCGACACGGCCAGAAGGTGAGTGAGATCGGTCGCCTCGAAGGCCTCCTTCAGCTCGGGGCCGATCCGGGAGGTGTCGCCCACCACGAGGCCCGGGAGCAGCGCCCGGGCGTCCGGCGCCAAGCCCTCCGTCGCCCGCCGCAGCCCGGCCCGCAGCTCCCCGGCCGTCCGCTGGAGGGCGCTGGGCGGCGCGACCGTCCGCGGCGGCCCGTCGGCATCGGCTCTCAGCACCGCGGCGACGGTGTCGCCGGACCGCGCCGGCGCGAGCCGTCCCTCCACCGCGATCCGGGTCGAGGGCAGCAGTCCCAGCCACTCGCGCCGTCCTTCCTTCGCGGGCACGAGCACCAGGACCGGTGCTCTCGTGCGGTGCTCGGCACCGTCGCGCCCCTCGACCCTGACCACCTCGCCCGCGACGACCACGAACACCGGGGCCGCCCGGCTGCCACGCACCCTGGGGTGGGTGAGCCGGGGATCCGCGGTGACCGTCACCTCGGCGGCCACCCGGGCTTCCGTGCGCGCGAGTTCGGGCACCGGGCCGCGCCTCAGGTCCGCCGCGTGCAGCCCGCCCGACGCGGCCCCGGCGGCGGCGCAGAGCAGCACGCCGGCGCATGCCGCCGCCCGCAGTCCGCACCGCCCCGCCGGCGCCAGGAGCAGCGCCGCGCCGGCGAGGCAGAGCAGCACCCCCGCGACGGTCCACCAGCCGGCGACGCCCACGGAGAGCGCCGCCCCGCCCCAGGCGGCGAGGGCCGGCGGGACGAGCCGGAGATCGGCCGGCCCCTCGTCCCTCCCGGGCGGATGGCGGATGTCCTCGCTCATGGCCTGACCAAGGGGGCGAGGTCCGCGAACCGGCGTGCGCCGATCCCGTTGACGTCGCGCAGCTCGGCGACCGAGCGGAACCCCCCGTGCTCGACGCGGTGCTCCACGATGTGCCGGGCGAGCACCGGGCCGACCCCGGGGAGCCCGTCGAGCTGTTCGAGGGTCGCCGTGTTGAGGCTCAGCGGGGCCGCCGGGACCGTCGGCCCGAGGGCCGCACCGCCGCCCCCGGCCGTCGCCCCACCGGTCCCGGCACCGCCCGGTCCCGTGCCGCTCGCCAGGGCGCCCGGCAGGCCGACCACCACCTGTTCGCCGTCCAGGAGGACCCGGGCCCGGTTGAGTCCCGTCAGGTCCGTCCCGGGGCGCACACCGCCCGCCGCGCGCAGGGCGTCGGTGACACGGGATCCGGCGGGCAGCGTGAACACCCCGGGTCGGAGCACTTTGCCTCCGACATCCACCACGATCACCGCGGAGGCACCGGCAGCACCCGCGCCCGCACCGGTCCCGGCCGCGGCCCCCGACCCCTGCGGCGAGGGCTCCGCGGACCCCAGGAGCGGCGGTGCGGTCTCCGGCAGCGGCCGGGTCGCCGCGACCACCTCGGGTGCCTCGACCTGCTGGGGCCGCCCCGTCCAGAAGAAGGCTCCGGCGATGCCCACGGCCACGGCCAGGACCACGGCGAGGGCGGCCAGCGAGCGCCGTTCGAGCCCGCACCGGGACTGGATCCACAGCGGCAGGCGGTCGCGCAGCGCCAGCCGTAGGAGCTCACCGCGTGGCACGGGCGGTTCCGGTCCGGCCCGCTCCTCCACCGGGAGTTCGGGCGGTTCCTGAGGTTCGGGCGCGCGCGGCCCGGGTGGCGCCGCCGGCGGGAACAGCGCCTCGCCCCTGCGTCGCAGCGCCTCCGACGCGGGGCCCGCCGCGTGCCGCCCCGGCCGGCCGGCCCGGGACGCCCGAGCCGTCCGGGTCCGCAGGCGTGTGGCACGGCCGTCCGATCCCGGCTCCCGGCCGGGTCCGCTGGTGGGGGTGCCGCGTCGTGATCCGATGTGTGTACGAAGAGTCATGGATCCGACGTTAGGGACTGCCGGCCGAGACTGCCGAGATCCCTCAAATCCGGTGGACAACCACCCAGTTGTGGATAACTTCGCCACCCGGACGAGGGATCGCGTAGGGCTCCGTCGGTCGTCAGCGCGGGGAGACGACGACCGCGAGCAGCCCCGGTCCGGTGTGGGCGCCGATGACCGCGCCCACTTCGGTGACCTGGAGGTCCTCGACGGTCGGAAGCCGTTCACGCAGCCGCTCGGCCAGCGCGGCGGCCCGATCGGGTGCGGACAGGTGGTGCACGGCGATGTCGACGGGGCCGCTCCCGGCCCGCTCGACCGCGATCTCCTCGAGGCGGGCGATCGCCTTCGACGCCGTGCGCACCTTCTCGCGCAGCTCGATCCGCCCGCCGTCGAGTTCGAGCAGCGGCTTCACGGCGAGCGCGGACCCGAGCAGTGCCTGGGCCGCCCCGATGCGCCCACCACGCCGCAGGTAGTCGAGCGTGTCCACGTAGAAGAAGGCGGAGGTGCCGGCCGCTCGCTTCTCGGCCGCCGCGACGGCCTCGTCGAGCGAGCCGCCCGCCTCGACGACCTCCGCCGCCGCCAGGGCGCAGAAGCCGAGGGCCATCCCCACCATGCGGGTGTCGACGACCCGGACGGGCACGGGGGCGTCCTGGGCGGCGAGCACGGCCGCGTCGTAGGTGCCGGAGAACTCTCCGGACAGGTGCAGCGAGACGACGCCCTGGGCCCCCGCCTCGGCGGCGGCACGGTAGGCCGCGGCGAAGACCTCGGGGGCGGGGCGCGAGGTGGTCACGGAGCGCCGCTTCTGCAGCGCCTCGGCGAGCGAGCGGGCCGAGATCTCGGTCCCCTCCTCCAGCGCGCGGTCGCCGATGACGACGGTGAGGGGAACGGCGGTGATGGCGTGCCGCTCCATCGTCTGGGGTGGCAGGTAGGCCGTGGAATCGGTGACGATCGCGACATGCCGGGACATGAGCGGGAGGTTACCCCGCCGGGGCCGCCCCATGGCAGCCCGGGCCCGCCGGCCGGCCGGGGCGCCGCCCCGGGCGCCGCCTCCGGCCGCCGTCCACGGGTCGGCCGGCGGCTGCCGTCGGCCTGTTCCCCCCTCTGCCCGCCCTCTGCCCGCCGGTCACGGCGAGTCCCGATCACCCCTGCTCGACCGCCCCCGGTGCGTGACCGGCGGGCGACGGCGACCGGCGCGCGACGAGGCGCTCGGGCGGTGGGCTCAGGTCGTGGTCTCGGGTCGGTTCGTCTTCTGCCAGGGGTCCGTCGTCACGCGAGGGTCGGGACCCGTGATCGCCTGCGGGTGGTCGGCCGCCCCGGCGTCCGCGTCCGGCCAGGTCTGCGCCTGCCCGACACCGGCGCCATCCGCGTCCCTGCCCCGGTCCGCGCCTTCGCCGACACCGCCGTCGGTCCCGGCGCCGGTCCAGTGCCGCAGCGCGCCCGCCTCCATGTCGATCTGGGCGCTCAACGAGGACAGCTCGTCCTCGGCGAACTTGCGGGCGCGGTCCCGGGCGGCGAAGCGCAGGGCGTCGGCGGAGTGGGTGACCTGCTCGGCGCGGCGGCGGAGGTCCGGCAGCTGCGCCGCGACGTGGGCCTTGTCCGGCTCGCGCTCCAGGCGCTTGAGGTCCCCGTCCAGCTCCCGCGCATGGGCGCTGAGCCGGTGGAAGAGATCCAGGGACTCCCGCAGGGAGGCGTCCTCGGCGACGCCCGCGTGCAGGGCGTCCTGGGTGGCGCGCATCGACGTGCGCAGCGAGAGCCGCAGCTGGGCCAGCTCGCCCCCGACACCCACCTGTCCGAGGCTCTTGGCCTTCAGGGTGGTGTCCTCGACGGTGCGCCGGGCCTGGTCGATGGTGCGGTCGACGCCGCGCTTGGCCGCCTTGGCGACCTTCACCGTGGCATAGACCCCGAGCGCCACGAAGGCAACGAAGAGCAACGCCATGATCGTGATCGCGGCTTCCATGTGCTCGCCCCTCCGGCCTCGGTTGTGGTTCTTCCACGGTAAACGGAAAGGGCAGGCCGACGGTTCCAGGGGAACCCCCAGCCTGCCCCCACCGCTCCCCTAGGGGACGGTCGGCGTCAGCGGCCGACGGCGTCAGCCGGCGACGATGTTGACCAGCTTCGGTGCGCGGACGATCACCTTGCGGATCTCCGCGCCGCCCAGCGCGGCGACCACGTTCGCGTCGCCCAGCGCCAGCGCCTCCAGCTCCGCGTCGGTGATCGACGGGGAGACCTCCAGGCGCGCCTTGACCTTGCCCTTGATCTGCACGACGCAGGTCACGGTCTCGTCCACGACGTACGCCGGGTCGGCGACCGGGAAGTCCTGGTGGACGACCGAGTCGGTGTGGCCCAGGCGGTGCCACAGTTCCTCGGCGATGTGCGGGGCCAGCGGCGCGACCAGCAGCACCAGCTGCTCGGCGACCGGGCGGGACACGGCGCCGCCGGACTTGGTCAGGTGGTTGTTCAGCTCGGTGATCTTGGCGATGGCCGTGTTGAACCGCATCGCGACCATGTCCTGGGCGACCCCGTCGATGGCCTTGTGCAGGGCGCGCAGGGTGTCCTCGTCGGCCGGTGCGTCGACGACGGTGACCTCTCCGGTGCTCTCGTCGACGATGTTGCGCCACAGGCGCTGCAGCAGGCGGTACTGGCCGACGACCGCACGGGTGTCCCACGGGCGGGAGACGTCCAGCGGGCCCATGGCCATCTCGTACAGGCGCAGGGTGTCGGCACCGTACTCGGCGCAGATCTCGTCCGGGGTGACGGCGTTCTTCAGGGACTTGCCCATCTTGCCCAGGACGCGGCTGACCTTCTCGCCCTGGTAGAAGAACCCGCCGTCGCGCTCCTCGACCTCGGCGGCCGGGACGGCGATGCCGCGGGAGTCCCGGTAGACGAAGGCCTGGATCATGCCCTGGTTGTACAGCTTGTGGAACGGCTCCGCCGAGGACACGTGGCCCAGGTCGAAGAGGACCTTGGACCAGAAGCGCGCGTACAGCAGGTGCAGCACGGCGTGCTCGGCGCCGCCGACGTACAGGTCGACACCGCCGGTGGGCATGCCCTCGCGCGGGCCCATCCAGTACTGCTCGATCGCCGGGTCGACCAGCTTCCGGTCGTTGTGCGGGTCCAGGTAGCGCAGCTCGTACCAGCAGGAGCCGGCCCAGTTGGGCATGGTGTTGGTCTCGCGGCGGTACTTCTTGGGGCCGTCGCCCAGGTCCAGGGTGACGTTGACCCAGTCCTCGTTGCGGGACAGCGGCGTCTCCGGCTGGGTGTCCGCGTCGTCCGGGTCGAAGGTGCGCGGCGAGTAGTCGTCGACCTCCGGCAGCTCCAGGGGCAGCATCGACTCGGGCAGCGAGTGCGCGACGCCGTCCTCGTCGTAGACGATCGGGAAGGGCTCGCCCCAGTAGCGCTGGCGGCTGAACAGCCAGTCGCGCAGGCGGAAGTTGACGGTTCCTTCACCGATGCCGCGGTCGGCCAGCCAGGAGGTGATCTTCGCCTTGGCCTCGACGACGCCCAGGCCGTCGAGGGAGATCTCGTCGTTGGCGGAGCCGATCAGCTTCGCCTCGTACGAGCTGAAGGCGTCGTCCCAGGTCGACGGGTCGGTGCCGCGGTCGTCGGAGGGCTCCACGACGCAGCGCATCGGCAGCTCGAAGGCGCGCGCGAAGGCGAAGTCACGGCTGTCGTGCGCCGGGACGGCCATGATCGCGCCGGTGCCGTAGCCCATCAGGACGTAGTCGGCGATGAAGACCGGGACCTGCTGGCCGCTGACCGGGTTGGTCGCGTAGGCGCCGGTGAAGACGCCGGTCTTCTCCTTGGCCTCGGCCTGCCGCTCGACGTCGGACTTGGAGGCGGCCTGCTTGCGGTAGGCGTCGACGGCCTCGGCGGGGGTGGCGTGCCCGCCGGTCCACACGTCGTGGGTGCCTTCGGGCCAGGTGGCCGGGACGATCTTCTCGACCAGGTCGTGCTCGGGCGCCAGGACCATGTAGGTGGCGCCGAACAGGGTGTCCTGGCGGGTGGTGAAGACGGTGATGGCACCGGTGTCGCCGACCTGGAAGTCGACGCGGGCGCCCTCGGAGCGGCCGATCCAGTTGCGCTGCTGCAGCTTGATGGCCTCGGGCCAGTCCAGGCCGTCCAGGTCGTCCAGCAGGCGGTCCGCGTAGGCGGTGATGCGCATGTTCCACTGGCGCAGCTTGGCCTTGAAGACGGGGAAGTTGCCGCGCTCGGAGCGCCCGTCGGCGGTGACCTCCTCGTTGGCCAGGACGGTGCCCAGACCGGGGCACCAGTTGACCGGGGCGTCGGAGGCGTACGCCAGGCGGTACTCGCCCAGGACGTCGGCGCGCTCGGCGGCGGTCAGCTCGTTCCACGCGCGCGTGGCGCCGGGGATCTCACGGGTGCCGTTCTCGAACTGCTCGACCAGCTCGGCGATCGGACGGGCCTTCCCGGCCTCGTCGTCGTACCAGGAGTTGAAGATCTGCAGGAAGATCCACTGGGTCCACTTGTAGTAGTCCGGGTCGATCGTGGCGAACGACCGGCGCTTGTCGTGGCCCAGGCCCAGCCGGCGCAGCTGGACCTTCATGTTCTCCATGTTGGCCTCGGTGGACACGCGCGGGTGCGTGCCGGTCTGCACGGCGTACTGCTCGGCCGGCAGGCCGAAGGCGTCGAAGCCCAGGGTGTGGAGGACGTTGTGCCCGGTCATGCGTGCGTGGCGGGCGAAGACGTCGGTGGCGATGTAGCCCAGCGGGTGGCCGACGTGCAGGCCCGCACCGGACGGGTAGGGGAACATGTCCATGATGAACTTCTTGGGGCGGGCCGCGACGGCCGCGTCCCCGGCCAGGTCACCGGTGGGGTTCGGGGCCTCGTAGGTGCCCTCGGCGTCCCAGGCGTCCTGCCAGCGTGCCTCGACGTCGGCGGCCATGGCCGCCGTGTAGCGATGCGGGGCCGCCGTCTCGGCGGCCGTGTTGATCTCGGTCATGGTCCTTGAAGCTCCATCGATCGTCTCTGCCCACTGCCAGCAACTGCCACGAAATGAAAAATCCCCTCGCACAGGAGGGGACGCCGCGCCGATGCCGACCGGATCTTCATCCGTCGGGACTGATCAGCGCGGCTCGCTAAGCAGAAGGCGTACGGCACGCATGGCGTCAGGGTACCGCAGGGCCCGAGCGGGCCGCACGGACGTTCCGCGTGGTGAGCACACGACGAAGCGGGCCGTCCGATGAGGACGGCCCGCTTGTCTTCTGTGGAGCTAAGGAGAATTGAACTCCTGACCTCCTGCATGCCATGCAGGCGCTCTACCAACTGAGCTATAGCCCCGCGTGCGGGAATCAAGACCACCGCAGAAGCGGCGCAAGCCATCCGATCCGGATGGCCCGCTTCCGTTCTGTGGAGCTAAGGAGAATTGAACTCCTGACCTCCTGCATGCCATGCAGGCGCTCTACCAACTGAGCTATAGCCCCTTGTTTCGCTGTCCCCGCTCCGGTCTCCCTCGCGGCGACGGACAGAACAGTAACGGCCCGCCCGGCAGATCGCCAAATCCGTTTCTCCGGCCCGTGCGGGGCTCCGGGTAGGGTCGCCGACTGTGTCTGTCTCGCCGCTGTCCCCGACCCGCGCCCGCCCGTGGCCCCTCGCCACCGCCGCGGCGGTCTGTCTGATCTCGTTCGCGGCCTTCTGGGTGGCGCAACGCCTCGCCCACGTGAACATGCTCGACGTGATGGTCTACCGGGCCGAGGCCGAGACGCTGCGGGCCGGAGGCGACCTCTACGCGATGCGCGCCACCTCGGCGAACCTCGCGATGACCTATCCGCCGTTCGCGGCCGTGCTGTTCCTGCCGTTGACGCTGGTCGGCGTCCCGCTGATGCGGACGCTGAACACCGCGGGGAACCTGCTCCTGGTGGTGGCGCTGGTCCAGTTGTCGCTCCAGCTGGTCCGCCCGGCGCTGTCCCGCGCCGGGTCGCGCGCCGACCTGTGGCGTACGACCCTGTGGATCGCGGCCGTCGTGGTCTGGTGCGAGCCGGTGTGGACGACGCTGCGGTACGGGCAGATCAACCTGCTCATAGCGGTGGCGGTGCTGTGGGACCTGACGCGCCGCGAGGGCAGCCGGTGGGCCGGCCTCGGCATCGGGCTCGCCACCGCGGTGAAGCTCACCCCGGGCCTCTTCGTGGTCCTGCTGTTCGCCGCGGGCCTGCTGCTGTGGCGCCGGGACCGCAGGCCGAACCAGTGGCTGCGGACGGCGTTCACGGCGACCGGGGTCTTCCTCGGGATCACGCTCGCCTCGGCGCTGGCCCTGCCGGCCGACTCGAAGAAGTTCTGGACGCAGACCCTGTTCGAGACGGGCCGGGTGGGCCACGCCGAGGAGACCGCCAACCAGTCCCTCAGCGGCGTCCTGGCCCGGCTCCTGCACACGGACGCCCCGGGCCTGTGGTGGGTGGCGGCGGCGGTCAGCCTCGGCGGCGCGGCGATGGTGCTCGCGGTACGGGCGGCGGTGCGCGGCGACAAGGCGGTGGCCGTGGTCGTCACCGCGTTCACGGCGCTGATGATCAGCCCGATCTCCTGGTCCCATCACTGGGTGTGGTGCGTGACCCTGCTGATCCTGCTGTACGACCGGTCCACGCGCGCGTGGCCGGTGACGGGGGCGGTGGCGCTGGCCTTCGCCTCGTTCGCGCTGTGGTGGGTGCCGCACGACCCGGGCCGCCCCGAACTGGACCAGAACGCCGGTCAGATGCTGCTGTCCGCGGTCTACCCGCTGACGGCGACCGCCGTCCTCGCCGGCTACGCGCTGAGCCTGCGGCGGTCCGGGGCGGGGGCCGAGGAGCTCGTGCCGGAGCCGCGCGAGGCGGTCCGGGAGCGGGAGCCTCAGGCCGTCGCGAAGGAGTAGAACCGCTTCAGGGTGCAGTGCTCGTCGAGGAGCCGGCCGTAGATCGGCTCCCCTTCGAGCTCACGGTAGGTCTCGATGGGGTCGCCCTTTATGATCAGCGCCCGCGCGCACTCCTCGCACCAGTACTGGAACTCGGCGTTGACCGGGTCCATGTCCCGGACGATCGGCGTACCGCTGTCGCACCAGTCGCACTTCCGCCGGTGCGCGCCCATCACTCGGCTCCCGTCACGGTCGCGGCATGTGCGGCCGGGGTGTCCGGTGTCCGTGGCTCGGGGACGGATTCCGCGACGGCAAAGGCTGCGATCTCCTCGGCACCGTCCACGGCCATGCGCGCTCCCTCCCGCCCGGACCCTCTTCCCCTCCGGCGCTCCGATTCTGCCATGGCCCCGCAAGGGGGTCAGCGTCGTCGGCCGGGCAGGCCCACCGAAGCGCCCAGGAGCGCCGCCGCGGCAAGGGCCAGGGTGCCCTGGCCGAGGGCCTCGGCCGAGGCCCGCGCCCCCGGTCCGGCGACGGCGCCGAGGTACAGGCTGCCGAAGGTGGCGACGCCGATCAGCTGGCCGAGCTGGGTGACGGTGGCGAGCAGTCCGCCGGCGTCGGCGGCGTCCTCGGGCCGTACGGTCGCGAGCGCGCCGGTCAGGGCGGGACTGAAGGCCAGGGCCAGGCCGACGCCCAGGGCGCACATCACCGGGTGGAGCAGCCAGCCGCCGCTGCCGCCGCCCCTCAGGACGGCGCCCACGCCGAGCACGGCGGCGGCCGTCAGCAGGAAGCCGCCCGGCACCAGGAGGCGCTGCAGGCGGGCCGGCCAGCGGCGCCAGGTGAGGCCGACGATCCCGAAGGCCGCGGCGCTGGGGCCGAAGGTGAGCCCGGCCCGCAGGGCGCTCTGTCCGAGGGCGCCCTGAAGGTGCAGGGTGACGGTGAACAGGAATCCGGCGTTGACGGCCATCACCGCGGCGATCCGGAGGACGGCCTGCCCGATGCCGGGGACGCGCAGCACCCTGGGGGCGATGAGCGGGGCGCCGCCGCGCCGGGCCAGACCGGCCTCGTACGCGCCGAAGGCGGCGAAGAGGACCAGGGACGCGCCGAGCGACAGCCAGGTCCACAGCGGCCAGTCCTCCTCCTGGCCGAGGACGAGCGGGACGGTGAGCAGCGACACGGCGCCGGCGAGCAGGAGCAGGCCGGGCAGGTCGAGGGAGCGGGATCGAGCGGCCCCGGTGTCCGTGTCGCGGGGCAGCGCCTTCGCGCCGAGGACGAGCAGGACGAGTCCGATGGGCACGTTGACGAGGAAGACCGGGCGCCAGCCGGTGCCGAACAGGTCGGCGCTGACGAGGACGCCGCCGACGACCTGGCCGGCGGCCGCGCCGGTGGCGAGGACGGCGGAGTAGGCGCCGAGCGCCCGGACCCGGGCCTCGCCGGTGAAGTTGCGCTGGATGAGGCTGAGCACCTGCGGGATCATCAGGGCCGATCCGGCGCCCTGTACGACGCGGAAGGCGATCAACTGTCCGGTGCCGGCGGCCAGTCCGCAGGCGAGCGAGGCAGCGGTGAAGACCGCGAGGCCGACCAGGTGGACGCGCCGGTGGTCGAACAGGTCGCCGAGGCGCGCGCCGGTGATCAGCAACACCGCGTAGGCGATGGTGTATCCGGCGACGACGAGCTGGATCCCGGCGCCGTCGGCGGCGAGTTCGGTACGGATCGTGGGGGCGGCGACGTTGACGATGAAGACGTCGAGCAGGGCCATGAACTGGGCGGCGAGCACGACGGCGAGGAGCGCACCGGGGCGCTTGTCGGTGCCGCGGTCTTCACTGGGTACGGGACGTGCGGTGGTCGTCGTCATGTCAGGAGCGTGACGCGGGCCCGATACGGGTAACGAGAGCCTCCTGATGCTGGTACTGACAGCACCTGGCAACGCCGGTACAGGGACTCGACCATGGGGGGTGTGACTACCTTGGCAGTACGGACGGCACCGGTACAGGGGCGCCGCAGGCCGGAGCTCGCGGCGTTCCTGCGCAGCCGGCGGGCGCGGGTGACACCGGAGGACGTGGGCATGCCGCCGGGGCTGAGACGCCGGACCCCGGGGCTGCGCCGCGAGGAGGTGGCCCAGCTCTCCGGGGTCGGCGTGACCTGGTACACGTGGCTGGAGCAGGGGCGGCCGATCAACGCCTCGGCGCAGGTGCTCGACGCGGTGGCGCGCACGTTACGGCTGGACCGGCCGGAGCGCGAGCACCTCTACCACCTGGCGGAGGTGCCGTACGAGCCGGAGGCGGCGCCGGCCTACGCGACGGAGGTCAGCCCGGAGATCCAGGGCATCCTGGACGCCCTCGTGCCGCACCCGGCGGTGGTCTACAACGCGCGCTACGACGTGCTGGCGACCAACGAGACGTACGAACTGCTGTTCCTGCCGGCGGAGGGCGAGACCTGGACGGGTCCGCTCGGCGGCGTCCGCAACGTGCTGTGGTCGCTGTTCACCATGCCCGACCCGGCCTGCCCCGTGGTCGACAAGCGGCAGGAGCTCCCCGTGATGGTGGCGCAGTTGCGCGGGGCGTACGGGCGGCATGTCGGCGAACCGGCGTGGGAGTCGTTCGTGCGGCTGCTGTCCGAGGCCAGCCCGCACTTCGCGGAGCTGTGGCGCAGCGGGGACGTGGTGCCGCCGGGGACCCGGGTGAAGACCTTCCGGCACCCCCTGGTGGGCGAGGTGCGGATGACGTCGGTCTCGCTGTCCATCAACGGGATGCCCGAGTGCCGGATCGTGACGTACACGCCGAACGACGAGGAGAGTCGCCGCGCGATCGAGGTGCTGCGCGCCGCGAAGAAGTGACGGAACGACGAATCCCGCCCCCTACTGGGGACGGGATCCGGTGACTGTGGAGCTAAGGAGAATTGAACTCCTGACCTCTTGCATGCCATGCAAGCGCTCTACCAACTGAGCTATAGCCCCTCGTGTTCTTCGCGCTCCGCGCTGCGAACAAGAAGAACTTTAGCCTGTGACCTGCCAGAAAGTGAAATCGAGGTCTGACAGGCCGCACGCGGGGGTTCAGTCGTCGTCGCCGAGGACCGGCTCGGGCAGCGTGCCGGCGTTGTGCTCCAGGAGGCGCCAGCCGCGCGCGCCCTCGCCCAGGACGGACCAGCAGCAGTTCGAGAGTCCGCCGAGGGACTCCCAGTGCCGGGCCTCCAGGCCGAGCAGTCGGCCGATGGTGGTGCGGATGGTGCCGCCGTGGCTGACCACGACGAGCGTGCCGTCCTCGGGCAGCTTGTCGGCGTGCTCCAGGACCACCGGGGCGGCCCGGTCGGCCACCTCGGTCTCCAGCTCGCCGCCGCCCCGGCGCACCGGCTCACCGCGCTTCCACGCGGCGTACTGCTCGCCGTAGCGCGCGGTGATCTCGTCGTGCGTGAGGCCCTGCCACTCCCCCGCGTACGTCTCGCGCAGTGCGGCGTCGTGGGCGACGGCGTGGCCGGTCAGGGCGGAGAGCTCGGCCGCCGTGGCCGCCGCCCGCTTGAGGTCGGAAGCGACGATCGCGTCCGGCTTCAGCGCCGCGAGCAGCCGGGCGGCCCGGCGCGCCTGGGTGACACCGGTCTCGGTCAGCTCGATGTCCGTGGACCCCTGGAACCTGCGCTCCAGGTTCCAGGAGGTCTGGCCGTGGCGCCACAGCACGATGCGGCGGCCGGTGCCGCCCTTGCCGCTGGTCAGCTCAGCTCACCGTCCGCTCCGTCGGTGCCCATCAGCTTGGCGTGCTCCTGCGCCTTGCCGCGGGTCTGCTTGGCGTCCTCGGGCAGCTCCAGCTCGGGGCAGTCCTTCCACAACCGCTCCAGGGCGTAGAAGACCCGCTCCTCGCTGTGCTGCACGTGGACGACGATGTCGACGTAGTCGAGGAGGATCCAGCGGGCGTCGCGGTCGCCCTCGCGGCGCACCGGCTTGGCGCCCAGGTCCTTGTTCAGCCGCTCCTCGATCTCGTCGACGATCGACTTGACCTGGCGGTCGTTGGGCGCGGAGGCGAGCAGGAAGGCGTCGGTGATCGACAGCACATCGCTGACGTCGTACGCGATGATGTCGTGCGCGAGCCGGTCGGCCGCCGCCTGGGCGGCGGCGTTGACGAGCTCGATGGAGCGATCCGTGGCGGTCACAAGCAGGCTTTCGTCGGCGGTCTGAGTCCCCTCAAGGGTCTCATGTACCGCCGACGGGCCCTAAAAGGATTATCGGAGGGTCACCGTGTGGCTCCGGGGATCTTGTAATCCTCGCCCAGGTTTACGGTGACCTCGGCGTTTCCGGCGGGCTTGCCCTTGGTGACCGACCCGGCGGGCAGACCCAGGGTCTTGGCCACCTCCGCGGCGGTCGCCTTCTGGGCGTCGTCCCCGTACACGACCTGGGACTTCGCCTCGGTCCCGGCCTTGGTGCCGCCGACCACGGCGTAGCCTCCGTTGATCAGCACCACGCGGGCCGCCTCGGTGGCGTCCTTGCCGGTGGCGTCGCGGATCGCGACCCGGGTCGCCGCGCCCTGCTCGGGGGCGCTGACCTTGCCGCCCAGGATGTCCTTGACCACGCTGTCACCGGTGGCCTCGCTGAGCGAGCCGTCGGGCTCGACGGGCAGCACGGCCGTCTTGTAGTCGCCGACCTTGGCGTGCTCGGCGAGCTTGGCGAGAGACGCGCCGAGGTCCTTCTCCGGCAGCGACGGGTCGAGGATCTGGGAGAGGGTCTCGATGGTCATCGTGGCGGCCTTGGGGTCGTCGGAGATCTTCCGCAGCACGCCGTACAGCACCGCGCCGAAGCGCTGGAGCTGCTTGGCCTCGGCCTCGCCGGGCGCCCGGTAGGTGGCGTAGGCGACGGCGGCGCGACCGTTGAGGGTCTGGTTCTCGCCCTTCTTGACCAGCGGCTCGTCGCCGGGCTTGGCGCCGGGGACGTCGGTGTCGGTCGTGATGTCGATGTTGCTGACGAGCTCGACGAGGTTCTCGAGGTACGGGGTGTCGAGCCGCCACGTGCCGGTGATCTTCGCGCCGAGGAGGTTGCCGACGGCCTCGCGGGTGCCGCTGGAACCGTCCTCCTCGACGGACTTGGCGAGCGTGGTGGTGGCGCCCTCGCCATTGGCGACGGCGAGGGAGTTGGGGAGCAGGACCGTCGTGCCCTGCTTGGTCGTGGTGTTGTCCACGAGGAGGGCGGTGGAGGTCCCGCCGCCCGTGGTGTTGTGCAGGTGGACGACGATCGTGTCGCGCTTCTGCGGCCCGGTGGCGGTGTTCTGCTTCTGCTCGTCCGCGGACATGCCGGGGAGCTTGCCGGCGGACCACAGGTAGCCGACGCCGCCGACGGCGGCGAGCACGAGGACCACGACGAGGGCGACGACCCGGTTGCGGCCGCGGCGACGGGCCTCCTCACGCCGCTCGGACCTGCTTTCGGTGAACTTCAGCCAGTCGATGACGTCCTCGGAGTCCTCGTCGGGCTCCTCGATGAACGAGAACTGCTCGGTGCGGTACCCGCGCCCGTCGTCCTCCGGCGCGGGGCGCTGCCCGGGCACGGCGGTCGGGGCAGCCTGCGGCGGGCGGGCCGGCGGCGGGGCCTGCGGACCGGGGGCGGGCTCGGTCCGGACGGCCCACTGCTGACCGGTCCGGTCGACCTGTCCGAACTGACCGGTCTGGCCGGTGTCGTACTGCTGGTAGTCGTACGCGGGCTGCTGCCCGTACGGGTCGTACCCGGGCTGCTGCCCTTGCGGCTGCTGGACCGGCTGCCCGTACGCGTCGTAGCCGTAGTGCTGCGGTTGCTGTTGCTGCGGCGGCTGGGCGGGCCGTCCGTAGGGGTCGTAGTGCTGCTGCGGGACCTGCTGCTGGTACACCGGCTGCCCGTACTCGTCGTAGCCGATGATCTGCGGCTGCGGATAGTACGGGTCGTACGGGTGCTGCTGATCGTTCACCGGTGCCCCTCCCCGAGGCTCACTCGCCGCGGTACAACTGGCGCTTGTCGATGTAGCGCACCACACCGTCCGGGACCAGATACCAGACCGGGTCGCCCTGCGCGACCCGTGCCCGGCAGTCGGTGGACGAGATGGCGAGCGCGGGGACCTCGACCAGCGACACCCCGCCCTTGGGCAGGCCGTCGTCGGTGAGGTCGTGACCCGGTCGGGTGACGCCGATGAAGTGCGCGAGCGCGAACAACTCCTCGGCGTCGCGCCAGGTGAGGATCTGGGACAGCGCGTCGGCGCCGGTGATGAAGAAGAGATCCGAGTCGCTGTTGAGGGAGCGCAGGTCCCGGAGGGTGTCGATGGTGTACGTCGGTCCGCCGCGGTCGATGTCGATGCGGCTGACGGAGAACTGCGGGTTGGACGCGGTGGCGATGACCGTCATCAGATAGCGGTCCTCGGCCGGCGTGACGGCCTTGTGGCTCTTCTGCCAGGGCTGCCCCGTCGGTACGAACACCACCTCGTCGAGGTGGAACAGGGCGGCCACCTCGCTGGCGGCCACCAGGTGTCCGTGGTGGATCGGATCAAACGTTCCGCCCATCACGCCGAGGCGGCGCTTGCCGCGACCGCCAGTAGGCACTTCCTGCTCTCCCATGCGTGCAGAGCCTACTGGCACGGCGGCGGACGCCGGATCAGCGGCCTCTCGGCTCAGCGGTCGCGGTTGAAGCGGGTGGTGATCCAGAGGAGCAGAAGGAGCACGAGCAGGGCGCCGCCACCCGTCACGTACGGGCTGAGGCTTTCGTGGTTGCCGCCGTGCTCGGCACCCTCGGCGAGCGTGACCAGGTTGGCGGCAGTGGCGTGGAGGCTCATCTTCGGCAGGACCTTCGATCGGGGATGGGAGCGGAGACTTCGCGCACATCGTATGCGGCGGGTCGCGGAGCGCTCACGCCGACTCAGGCGTTGGCGTCACCGGGTCCGTTTTCGCCGCGGGTCGCGGCGGTCCGGGCGTCGTCCCGCGGGCCTTCGGCGTCGCCGGCGTCCTCGCCGCCGTTGCGGTATCCGCGCAGCAGGAACCAGGCGAGCAGCGCGGCTCCCACGATCGAGACGAGCAGGAAGATCCGGAGCGTGTCGCCCGGCCCCTGCTGCTCCGTCGCGGCGAGCAGGGAGGTGACGGCGGTGGTCGCGGTGTCCGTCATGACGGTGGTGCTCCTCGCTTGTCCACAGTGCCCGAGTTATCCACAGGCTCCGGCACACCGTAGCCCCCCTCGCCTAGTCTGGGGTGCGTCAGGGGGACGAGCACCGACTCGTACGAACTGGGGGCATTCATGACCGAGAAGACCAACGATCAGCACGGGAACCTGCCGGGCAGGCAGCGCAGGCGCTTCGCCGGCATCTCCTCGCGGGCCTACGAGCACCCGGCCGACCGCTCCGCGCTGGTCGCGCTGCGCAAGCTGAGCGGCTTCGACACCGTCTTCAAGGCGCTGAGCGGGCTCCTGCCCGAGCGCAGCCTGCGCCTGCTGTTCCTGTCCGACTCCGTGCGGGTGAGCGACGCGCAGTTCTCTCACCTCAACGACATGCTGCGGGACGCCTGTTACATCCTGGACCTGGAGAAGGTCCCGCCGATGTACGTCACGCAGGACCCGAAGCCGAACGCGATGTGCATCGGTCTCGACGAGCCGATCATCGTGGTCACCACCGGCCTGGTGGAGCTGCTCGACGAGGAGGAGATGCGCGCGGTCGTCGGGCACGAGGTGGGCCACGCGCTGTCGGGCCACTCGGTGTACCGGACGATCCTGCTCTTCCTCACCAGCCTGGCGCTGAAGATCGCCTGGATCCCGCTGGGGAACGTGGCCATCATGGCGATCGTGACGGCGCTGCGCGAGTGGTTCCGCAAGTCGGAGCTCTCGGCCGACCGGGCGGGCCTCCTCGTGGGCCAGGACGTGCAGGCCTCGATGCGCGGCCTGATGAAGATCGCGGGTGGCAACCACCTCCACGAGATGAACGTGGACGCCTTCCTCGCGCAGGCCGACGAGTACGAGAAGGGCGGCGACCTGCGGGACTCCGTCCTGAAGATCCTGAACGTGCTGCCGCGCTCGCACCCGTTCACCACGGTCCGGGCCGCCGAGCTGAAGAAGTGGTCCGAGACCCGTGACTACCAGCGGATCATGGACGGGCACTACCCGAAGCGCTCCGAGGACAAGGACACCTCGGTGACCGACTCCTTCCGCGAGTCCGGACGGCACTACGCGGACTCGGTGCGCAACAGCAGGGATCCGCTGATGAAGCTGGTGACCGACATAGCCGGCGGCGCCGGGGACCTCGCGGGCGACCTGGGCGGAAAGCTGTTCAGCCGCTTCAACGGCGGTCCCGGCGGCCATGGCAACGGCACGGCCGCTGAGGGGGCCAAGGGCGCGCGGGGCGGCTCCGGCGGCGAGGCGGACGGGGCCGACGGCACGGGCAGCGGCGAGCGCGGTCAGAGCGAGGGCTGAGCGCTCGCGGCCAGCGTCCCGCAGAGCGAGGAGACGGTGGGCCGGCCCGTGGCGTACGGGTCGGTGCCCGCCCGCCGGCTCGGGTCGGCGGCCCGTTCGCCCGCGAGGAGGGGGCGCAGCGAGCCCTTGGCGTCGGCGTCGCAGGACTGCGGGCCGGCCTCGACGGTGCTGGTGAGCAGCTCGGCGCGGTGCATCCGCAGGTCCTCGCGGTCGAAGCGGAAGTGCAGCTCGCGATGGACCGTGTACAGCGATGCCCGGGCGGTCGGGCCGCTGCCGGTGGCGGCGGGACGGACGGCGTAGGTGAAGGTGTGGTCCGCCACGACGTCGATCAGGTCGGAGTTGATCTCGGCGAAGCGCAGGGTGCCCTGGACGCGGACGCCTGGGTCGGCGAGGACGACCCGGCGGGGGTCGAAGCGGACCAGCCAGCCGGAGACGGCGTGACGGCCGTCGTCCTGGGGCGATTCGACGCTGCGGTCGAACTGCTCCAGCTGGTCGGGGTCGAGGAGGAGCCTCGGCGGGCGGACGGTGAGCCCGGCCAGGACGTCCGGGTCGAGGGAGGAGGCGACCAGGTAGTCCTTGGCGATGCCGAGGGCGGCGACCACCTGGCTCTCGGAGAAGTGGCTGGTGCGGCCGGCCAGGGGGAGGTTGATGCCGGCGGCGCCGATGCGGTACTCGCCTGCGGGGCTGTGGGCGAAGAGCCGGGCGGCCTCGCCGCCGGGCACGGCGCCCTGGGGGGCGAGCGGGACCAGCGTGGTCCGGAGTGCCTCCGCCCGCTGGTCGACGGGCGGCTGGTACGGGTTGCGGACGCCGAGGTAGACGGCGGTGCCGAAGGCCAGCACGATCAGCAGGACGAGCAGCAGGGCCTGCCGGGAGCCGTTGCGGCCCTCCAAGGTCGGGCGGGAGCGGACCGCCTGGGCGTGCTCCCCCATGCGTTC
This sequence comes from Streptomyces sp. NPDC051921, assembly GCF_040680975.1. NCBI lineage: Bacteria > Bacillati > Actinomycetota > Actinomycetes > Kitasatosporales > Streptomycetaceae > Streptomyces > Streptomyces sp. NPDC051921. The sequence goes on along the minus strand of NZ_JBFAXU010000004.1, from coordinate 370,084 downwards.
CTGGGCGGAGAACTCCTGGAGCCGGGCAGCACGGACGAACGCCTCGTCGAAGACGACGGATCGGTACTCGTCCTCACCGCCGGGGAGTCCCTCGGGGGTCCCCTCAGGCGGGTCGCCACGCCCTGCCATACCTTCAGGGTAGGTCGGCGGACGCTTCGGTAAACGCCCAGGTACACGACAACTTCCGAAGAATTCGGACGCCGTTGCGGCGAACGGGCGAAGCGCCCTTCGGCCGCCGCCGGTGCCAGGCGTCGAGCGCCGGGCGGGCCTTCGCGGAGGCGCCCTACGGGGCGCCCGGTGCCGCGGGGACGGCGGGGGCGGGCGGGGCGGAGACGGTGGCCGCGGAGGGCACGGCGCGGGGCTTGTCGACGCCGGTGGTGGCCGGCGGGGGGATGCGGTCCTGGCGGTTGGCGGAGGCGCCCCGGTAGACCGCGCTGAAGGCGAGGGCGACCATGCCGACGCCCATCACCAGGGCGAGGACCCAGGCCACCGGGCGGTGCCAGCGGGCGCTGCTCCGGTAGGGGCGCAGGGCGCCGCCGTGCGGGCCGTAGGGGCCGAGGTCGTCGTCGGCGCCGTCCGGGTCGTAGCCGTCGGGGAGGCGGCCGGCGTCGTAGCCGTCCTCGTAGGGGTCGTCGTCGGCGAGACCGGCGACGGCCCTGGCCCTGGCCGCCTCGGCCTCGGCGCGGGCCTGGGCGGCGGCCAGCAGCCGCTCGACGGCGGTCGGCTCGTGGACCTCGGCGGCCCGTACGAAGTCCTCGTCGAAGACCACGGTGGCGAAGTCCTCGTCGGCGCCTCCGCGGTCGACAGAGTCCTCGGGGTCCCCGCCGTCCTGGAACGGCCTGCCCCCCACGTCGTCCGGCACGGATTCAGAGTAGACCTGGGAGGGGGTTTTGGGCAGGGAGAGCGCGAACTGTCCCTGCCCGGACCGGGCGGCGGAAAGGAGTGCGCCGGTTACCGCACGTGACCGTCGCCGGTCACGATGTACTTGGTGGAGGTGAGCTCCGGAAGGCCCATGGGGCCCCGGGCGTGCAGCTTCTGGGTGGAGATGCCGATCTCCGCACCGAAGCCGAACTGCCCGCCGTCCGTGAAGCGGGTGGAGGCGTTGACGGCGACGGTGGTCGAGTCGACCAGCTGGGTGAAGCGGCGGGCGGCGGCCTGGGAGGTGGTGACGATGGCCTCGGTGTGGCCGGAGGACCACAGGCGGATGTGCTCGACGGCCCGGTCGAGGGAGTCGACCACGGCGGCGGCGATGTCGTAGGAGAGGTACTCGGTCTCCCAGTCCTCGGGGGTGGCCGGGACGACGGTGGCCTTGCTGCCCTCGGCGTGGGCGAGGACCCGCTCGTCGGCGTGGACGGTGACACCGGCCTCGGCGAGGGCGTCCAGGGCGCGCGGCAGGAACGCGGCGGCGATGTCCTGGTGGACCAGGAGGGTCTCGGCGGCGTTGCAGACGCTGACCCGGTGGGCCTTGGAGTTGATCAGGATCTCGACGGCCATGTCGAGGTCGGCCTGGGCGTCGACGTAGACGTGGCAGTTGCCGGTGCCGGTCTCGATGACGGGGACGGTGGACTCCTCGACGACGGTCTTGATCAGGGAGGCGCCGCCGCGCGGGATGAGGACGTCGACGAGGCCGCGGGCGCGCATGAGCTCGCGCACGGAGTCGCGGGACTCGCCGGGGACGAGCTGGATCGCGTCGGCGGGCAGCCCTGCGCCGCCGACGGCGTCGCGGAGGACCTTCACCAGGGCGGTGTTGGAGGAGTAGGCGGAGGACGAGCCGCGCAGCAGGACCGCGTTGCCGGACTTGAGGCAGAGGGCGGCGGCGTCGACGGTGACGTTGGGCCGGGCCTCGTAGATGATGCCGACGACGCCGAGGGGGACGCGGACCTGGCGCAGGTCGATGCCGTTGGGGAGGGTCGAGCCGCGGACGACCTCGCCGACCGGGTCGGGCAGGGCGGCCACGTGCCGGACGTCGGCGGCGATGGCCCGCACCCGCTCGGGGGTGAGGGTCAGCCGGTCGATGATGGCCTCGCTGGTGCCGGCCTCACGGGCGCGGGCGATGTCCTCGGCGTTGGCCTCGACGATCTCGGCCGTGCGGACCTCCAGGGCGTCCGCGATGGCGAGCAGGGCGTCGTCCTTCGTCGCGCGCGGGAGTGGCGCGATCTCGGCGGCGGCGCCGCGGGCCCGGTAGGCGGCCTGGGTGACCGGGGACATGTTGTCGAAGGGCGTGAGCGAGGTCATGCCCGCAGGGTACTGGCACCTCTGCGGACATCCCTCACGTATCCCTTGGCCGTCCCGCACTGCGAGACGCCCCGTGACCGGCTGCCGAACGGCCGGAAGTCGACGTCAGTACGGGTGGACGCCGACCGGGGCGGCCGGTGGGGGGCCGTAGCCCTCGGCGATCCGCTGGTGGTAGGTCTCGCGGTCGATGACCTCCAGGCCGACGATCTCCCAGGGCGGCAGCTTCGCGGTCTGCCGGTGCTCGCCCCACAGCCGCAGGGCGACGGCCGCGGCGTCGTGGAGGTCGCGGGCCTCCTCCCAGTAGCGGATCTCGGCGTGGTCGTTGGCGTAGCGGCTGGTCAGCAGGAACGGGTGGTCGTGCGCCAGCTGTTCCAGGGCCCGGCGCACCTCCTTCAGCGGAGCCTCCGCACCGGAGACGCTGAGGGTGATGTGCCAGAGCTTGGACACCTCCCGGTCCGGAGGCGTCTCGTCGGTCTGCTCGGAAAGGTCCTGCTCGTACTGGTCGAAGTCGGCTCCGGCCTCGACGCTCGTCAGGGCGCGTTCGGCCGTCCCGCGGGGCAGTGCCCCTGGGCGCGCTCGTCTCACCGGCGGCCTCCTGTGTGATGCCTGTGCTGCGTGCTGCTGCGTGCTGCTGCTGTGCTGCGCGTGCTGTCGTCCCCGCCCTCTTCGTTGTCCCCGAGACAAAGTTGACCAGCCCGGGGCGGCGCATGGGGCGGTTTTGGTAAAGGTCCCTACCGGATGACCAGAGTTTCAGCCGTTTCGGTTCACATCACGACGAGGTCGTCACGGTGCACGACCTCGCGCTCGTACTCGGGGCCGAGCTCCCGGGCGAGTTCGTGGGTGGAGCGGCCGAGCAGCTGGGGGATCTCCTTGGCGTCGAAGTTGACGAGGCCGCGGGCGACGGCGCGGCCGGCGGTGTCCCGCAGCTCCACCGGGTCGCCGGCGGTGAACTCGCCCTCGACGGCGGCGATTCCGGCCGCGAGCAGCGACTTCTTGCCCTCGACCACGGCCCGCACCGCCCCGTCGTCGAGGGTGAGCGCACCCTGCGGGGTGGAGGCGTGGGCGAGCCAGAGCAGCCGGTCGGCGGAGCGGCGGCCGGTGCGGTGGAAGTACGTGCCGGTGTCCCGCCCGGAGAGGGCGTCGGTGGCGCGGACGGCGGAGGTGAGGACGACGGGGATGCCGGCCGCGGCCGCGATCCGGGCCGCCTCGACCTTGGTGACCATGCCGCCGGTGCCGACGCCGGCCTTGCCGGCGGAGCCGATCTCGACGTGGGCGATGTCGGCGGGGCCGGTGACCTCCGCGATGCGCGAGGTGCCGGGCTTCGACGGGTCGCCGTCGTAGAGCCCGTCCACGTCGGACAGCAGGACCAGCAGGTCGGCGCGGACGAGGTGGGCGACGAGGGCGGCGAGCCGGTCGTTGTCGCCGAAGCGGATCTCGTCCGTGGCGACGGTGTCGTTCTCGTTGACGACCGGCAGCGCGCCCATGGCGAGCAGTTGGTCGAGGGTGCGGTAGGCGTTGCGGTAGTGGGCGCGGCGGCTGGTGTCGTCCGTGGTGAGCAGGACCTGGCCGACGCGGACCCCGTAGCGTGCGAAGGAGGCCGTGTAGCGGGCGACGAGCAGGCCCTGGCCGACGCTGGCGGCGGCCTGCTGCCGGGCGAGGTCCTTGGGGCGGCGGGTGAGGCCGAGCGGCGCGAGGCCCGCGGCGATGGCGCCGGAGGAGACCAGGACGATCTCCTTCTCACCGCCGCTGCGGACCTTGGCGAGGGCGTCCACGAGGGCGTCGACGCGGTCGGCGTCGAGGCCGCCGGAGGCGGTGGTCAGCGAGGACGACCCGACCTTCACGACGATCCTGCGGGCTTCCGTCACGTACTGCCTGGCCACTGTCACCTGCGTCGTCCTCGCCGTCATGCTCGTGCTCTCGCTCGGCAGGCAATCTACGCGAGCCGTGTCGGGCGCCGCCCGCCTATTCCACCGGCTGGACGGCGGCTCCGGTGTGCGCCGCCCAGGCCGAGGCGATCATGGAGCGCACGTCGTGGCGGGCCTTCCAGCCCAGCTCCGCGGAGATCCGCTCGGCGGACGCGACGACCTGGGCCGGGTCGCCGGGACGCCGGGCGACGACCTCGGGCGCGACGTCGCGGCCGGTGACCTCGCGGACCAGGTCGATCACCTCCCGCACCGAAACGCCCTCGCCGCGGCCGATGTTGAGGGTGAGGTCACGGAACTCCCCCGCCGCGGCGGACTCGGTGAGCCGGCGCGCGGTGGCCAGGTGGGCGTCGGCGAGGTCGGCGACGTGGATGTAGTCGCGGACGCAGGTGCCGTCGGGGGTCGGGTAGTCGTCGCCGAAGATCAGCGGCGGCTCGCCGGCGTCGAGGCGGTGGAAGACCATCGGGACGAGGTTGAAGACGCCGGTGTCGGCGAGGGCCGGCTCGGCGGTGCCGGCCACGTTGAAGTAGCGGAGGCAGGCGGTGGCCATGCCGTAGGCACGGCCGACGGAGCGCACCATCCACTCGCCCGTGACCTTCGTCTCGCCGTACGGGCTGAGCGGGGCGCAGGGGGTGTCCTCGGTGACGAGCTCGGTGTCGGGCATCCCGTACACGGAGGCGGAGGAGGAGAACAGGAAGCTCCGGACGTCCGCCTCGGCGGCCGCTTCGAGCAGTACGTGGAGGCCGCTGACGTTCTCGCGGTAGTAGAGGAGCGGGCGCTCGACGGATTCGCCGACGGCCTTCTTCGCGGCGAGGTGGACGATCCCGCGGACCCCGTGCGCGCGCAGCACCCGGTCGAGGAAGGGGCGGTCGAGGACGCTGCCGCGCTCCAGCGGTACGCCCGCCGGGATCCTGGCCGGGTCGCCGGTGGAGAGGTCGTCCAGGACGACCACCCGCTCACCGGCCTCGGCCATGGACTTGACGACATGGGAACCGATGTAGCCGGCGCCGCCGGTGATGAGCCACGTCATTCGGGCAGCCTAACGCGAAGGGGTGAAAACAGCGGCGGCCCGGCGGTCCTCCCCGGAGGGGACCGCCGGGCCGGCGCCGCGGACAGGGGGTTCAGCCGCGCTCGGCGAGCGAGGCCCGGAACGCGAGGCACTCCTCGTACACCGGCAGGATGCCGGCGTCGCGGGCCTGCTCCAGGGTCGGGCCCTGGGCGTCCTTGGCGGACAGCTCGGGCTCGCCGTCGACCGGCCACTCGATGCCGATGGCCGGGTCCAGCGGGTGGATCGTGCGCTCGCGCTGCGGCGCGTACCCCTCGGAGCAGAGGTAGGTGACGGTCGCGTCGTCGGTGAGCGCGCAGAAGCCGTGGCCGAGGCCCTCGGAGAGGTAGACGGCCTTGCGGTCCTGGTCGTCGAGGCGCACGGCCTCCCAGCGGCCGAAGGTCGGCGAGCCGACCCGGACGTCGACGATGATGTCGAGCACCGCGCCGCGCACACAGGTCACGTACTTCGCCTGGCCGGGCGGCACGTCGGCGAAGTGGATGCCGCGCACGACCCCGGCGGCGGAGACGGAGAGGTTGCCCTGCTTCAGACCGAGCGGGTGACCGACGGCCTCGGCGAGCACGTCGGCCTTGTACCACTCGAGGAAGAGGCCGCGGGCGTCCCCGTGCTGCTGCGGGACGAACTCCCAGGCACCCTCGATGCCAAGCGGGTTGACCTTCATGGAAACGGTCCGGTCCTCTCTGAAGGCCGTCAGGCCTGGTCGGCTTCGTACGCGAGCAGGTCGAGCAGGTAGTTCCCGTAGCCGCTCTTGGTCAGCGGCTCGGCGAGGGCGCGCAGCCGCTCGTCGTCGATGAAGCCGGCGCGCCAGGCGGCCTCCTCCAGGCAGCCGATCTTCATGCCCTGGCGCTCCTCGACCACGCGGACGTACTCGGAGGCCTGGACCAGCGACTGGAAGGTGCCGGTGTCGAGCCAGACGGTGCCGCGGTCGAGGACCGAGACCTGGAGCTCACCGCGGTCGAGGTAGTGCTTGTTGACGTCGGTGATCTCCAGCTCGCCGCGGCCGCTGGGCTTGAGGCCCTTGGCGATCTCGACGACCCGGCTGTCGTAGAAGTAGAGACCCGGCACCGCGTAGCGGGACTTGGGGTTCTGTGGCTTCTCCTCGATGGAGCGGGCGACGCCGTTCTCGTCGAAGTCGACGACACCGTAGGCGGTGGGGTCGGAGACGGCGTGGGCGAAGACCACGCCGCCCTCGGGCTGCCGGTACTTCGCCAGCTGACGGCCGAGGCCGACGCCGTGGAAGATGTTGTCGCCGAGGATCAGGGCGACGGGCTCGTCCCCGATGAATTCCTCACCGATGACGAATGCCTCGGCAATTCCGTTGGGGTGCTCCTGGGTCGCGAACTGGATGTCCAGCCCGAGATCGGACCCGTCGCCCAGAAGGCGTTCGAACTGCGGGCGCTCCTCCGGCCCGGTGATGATCAGAATCTCCTTGATCCCCGCCATCACGAGGGTCGACAGGGGGTAATAGATCATCGGCTTGTCGAAGACCGGCATCAGCTGCTTCGACACGGCTCGGGTGATCGGCCACAGTCGGGAGCCGGTACCACCGGCGAGCAAAATTCCACGCATGGGCACGCAGCCTACGGCAGCGCCGCGGGGCCGCTCACCATCACGCGTGGGGGGCGACCGTGAGAACGGCCACGGAACGGCCGGCGAACTGGTGGCGGAAGCCGAGCCCATAGAATGGTGGCCCTTATGAGGATTCTCGTCACCGGCGGCGCCGGGTTCATCGGTTCACAGTTCGTACGGGCACTGCTCTCCGGAGAGCTGCCCTCCGGCGAGGGCGCCCAGGTCACCGTCCTGGACAACCTCACCTATTCGGGCAACGAGGCCAATCTCGCCCCGGTGGCGGACAAGCCCGGCTACACGTTCGTCCACGGCGACATCCGCGACTACGCGACGGTCGACGACGCGATGCGCGGCCAGGACGCGGTCGTGCACTTCGCCGCCGAGTCCCACGTGGACCGGTCGATCCTGGACTCCTCGCCGTTCGTCACCACGAACGTGCTGGGCACCCAGGTCCTGCTCGACGCCGCCAAGCGGCACGGCGTCGGCCGCTTCGTGCACGTCTCCACGGACGAGGTCTACGGCTCGATCTCCGAGGGCTCGTGGACCGAGGACTGGCCGCTCGCGCCGAACTCCCCGTACTCGGCCTCCAAGGCCGGCTCGGACCTGCTGGCCCTGTCGTACCACCGCACGCACGGCATGGACGTCGTCGTGACCCGCTGCTCCAACAACTACGGGCAGTACCACTTCCCCGAGAAGATGATCCCGCTGTTCACCACGAACCTGCTGGACGGGAAGAAGGTGCCGCTGTACGGCGAGGGCCTGAACATCCGCGACTGGCTGCACGTCTCGGACCACTGCCGGGGCATCGAGATGGTGCTGCGCGGCGGCCGCGCCGGTGAGGTCTACCACATCGGCGGCGGCACCGAGGTCACCAACAAGGAGCTCACCGGCATGCTCCTCGACGCCTGCGGCGCCGGCTGGGACATGGTCGAGCACGTCGAGGACCGCAAGGGCCACGACCTGCGTTACTCCCTGTCGATCGCCAAGATCCAGGACGAGCTCGGCTACACGCCGCAGGTCACCTTCGAGCAGGGCCTCGCCTCCACCGTCCAGTGGTACCGCGACAACCGCTCCTGGTGGGAGCCGCTGAAGGCGAAGGCGGCACTGGCCTGATGAGCGCCGACGCCCCCACCCGCTGGCTGATCACCGGTGCCGCCGGGATGCTCGGCCGTGACCTCGCCGAGGTCCTGGCCGAGGCCGGCGCGCACGTCACCGCGCTGACCCGCGCCGATCTGGACATCACCGACGCCGCGGCCGTGCGCGCCGCCGTGGCGGACCATGACGTGGTCGTCAACGCGGCCGCCTGGACCGACGTCGACGGCGCCGAGACCGAGGAGGCCGCGGCCACCCGGATCAACGGCGAGGGACCGCGGGTCCTCGCCGCGGCCTGCGCGGACAGCGGCGCCGTGCTGCTGCAGGTCTCCACGGACTACGTCTTCCCGGGCGACGCCACCGAGCCGTACCGGCACGACGCCCCGACCTCTCCGGTGAACGCCTACGGCCGCAGCAAGCTGGCCGGCGAGCGGGCGGTGGCCGAGCTGCTGCCCGAGCGCGGCTACGTCGTGCGCACGGCCTGGCTGTACGGCGCGCACGGCCGGAACTTCGTGTCGACGATGCTGGGCCTGGCCGAGCAGCGCGAGACCGTCGACGTGGTCGACGACCAGCGCGGCCAGCCGACCTGGACCCGCGCCCTGGCCCGCCAGCTGCGGGACCTGGGCGAGGCGGCCGTCGCGGGCAAGGCCCCGGCGGGTGTCTACCACGGCACCGCGTCGGAGACGGCGACCTGGTTCGACCTGGCGCGGGCGGCCTTCGAGCTGACCGGCCTGGACCCGGAGCGGGTGCGGCCGACCACGTCGGAGAAGTTCGTGCGCCCCGCGCGCCGGCCCTCCTACAGCGTGCTCGCGCACGAGCGCTGGGCGGAGGCGGGCGTGGCCCCGCAGCCGCACTGGCGCGACCAGCTCACCGAGGCGCTGCGGGCCATGACTCCGGGCGGACGGTCCGGCGCGTGACCCTGCTCGACCGCATCACCACGGCCCTGCCGCGCGGCACCGCCTTCGTCGGCATCGGCACCGCGCTGCTCGGCGGGGCCAACTACGTGCATCTCGCGGCGGCCGGCCATTCGCTGTCCGTCGACGACATGGCGAGCTTCTCCGTCCTGTGGACGGTCGTCGCCTCCATCGGGCTCGGCCTGTTCTTCCCTGTCGAGCAGGAGGTCACCCGTGTGGTGGCCGCCCGCGTGGTGGCCGGGGACGGCGCCCTGCCCGTGCTGCGGCGCGGGGCGGCGCTCTCCTTCGGACTGCTCACGGCGGTGCTGCTGCCGCTCGCGGTGTTCGCGGGGCCGATCGCCGACCTCTTCTTCCACGGCGACCGCAGCCTGGTCCTGGCGCTCGGCGGCGCCTTCGCGGCGCTGGCCTGCGCACACGTCACCCGCGGCATACTGGCCGGGCTCGGCCGCTTCGAGGCGTACGGGCTGCAGCTGGGCCTCGACGGCCTGCTGCGGATCGTGCTCTCGGTGGCCCTGGCGCTCGCCGGGGTGACGTCCGCGTTCGTGTTCGCGGCGATCATGACCGTGGCGCCGCTGATCTCGGTGCTCGTCACGCTTCCGCCGGTGCTGCGCGGGGCGCGGCCGGGTTCGACGGCGCAGTGGCGGGAGCTCATCGAGCACCTGGGCCTGCTCGTCGGTTCGACGCTGCTCGCGCAGGTGCTGGTGAACATCGCGGTGATCAGCACCAAGCTGATCGCGACGGACGACAGTGCCCTGGTGGCCGCGCTGCTCTCGGCGCTGGTCCTGGCCCGGGTGCCGCTGTTCGCGTTCGGCGCCTTCCAGGCCTCGCTGCTCGCGGGGCTGTCGACGGCGCAGGCCGAGGGCGACGGCCGTGGCTACCGACGGTTGCTGCTGCGGGCCAGTGGGATCACCGCGGGTCTGGGCGCGGCGTTCGGCGTCGGCGCGGTCGCGCTGGGTCCCCTGCTGCTGCCGGTGCTGTTCGGTTCGCCGGACGTGCTGGGGCCGGTGGACTTCATGTGGCTGGCGCTCGGCACGACCCTGTACATGCTGGCCATGGTGCTCGGCCAGGCACTTCTCACGAGTGGCGCCGCGCGGCAGCAGCTGCTGGCCTGGATCGTGGGAACGGGCGTTCTCCTGGCGGTCACGCTGAGTCCGCTGGAGCTGCGCACCAGGGTCGAGGTCGCCTATGCCGTGGGGTCGCTGGCGGTCGTCGTCGTGATGACTCTCGTTCTTCGCTCTCGTGTAGGCTACCGTTCGGTCCACTCATAGGAATGATCACCATTCCCTCACTCTCCGTGACCCCCCAGACGGACAGTGGGCTGCAGCCTTACGGCGCCTTTTCACCCCCACTTCGGAAGTAGACAGGCCCTTTCCATGAGTCGCCCGATAGACCGGAGCCGCGCGTGAAGTTGTGGATGCTGACTTCGGTCACCGGAGTCTTTCTCGTCGCGTGCATCATCGAGCTGCTGCGTCGCCGCAAGCTCAAGGAGAAGTACGCCTTCCTGTGGGTGCTCACCGGACTGGTGATCATCCCGCTCGGCTTCTTCCCCACCGGTCTCGACTCGGTCGCCCGCGCGGTGGGCGTGGCCTCGGGCGTCAGCCTGATCCTCTTCCTCAGCGTGGCGTTCCTCTTCATCGTCTGCCTCCAGCTCAGCTGGGAGGTGGGTCACCTGGAAGAGGAGGGGCGCACCCTTTCGGAGGAAGTGGCACTGCTCCGCATCGACGTACAGGAACTCCGCGGGCAGCTCGCGGAACAGAACGACGGGGCCGCGCAGGGGGGCCGCAAGTGATCGACGGCAAGCGCGTACTCATCATCATGCCCGCGTGGAACGAGGCCGAGGGCGTCGCCGACGTCATCAAGGAGGTCCACACCACGCTGCCGGGCGTCGACGTCCTCGTCGTGGACGACGGCTCGGCCGACGACACCAGCGCCGTGGCGCGCGGTGCGGGCGCGACCGTGATGACCCTCCCGTACAACCTCGGCGTGGGCGGCGCCATGCGCGCCGGCTACCGCTACGCGCACGACCGCGGCTACGACGTCGCCATCCAGGTCGACGCCGACGGCCAGCACGACCCGCGCAACGTGCCCGAGCTCCTGGAGCACCTCAACACCGGTGCCGACCTCGTCATGGGCGCGCGCTTCGCGGGCACCGGCGACTACGAGACCCGCGGCCCCCGCAAGTGGGCCATGAAGGTGCTCGCGTTCTGGCTGTCGCGGATGGCCAAGACCAAGCTGACCGACGTCACCTCCGGTTTCCGCGCCTCCAACCGCGACCTGATCGACGTGTTCGCGCACTGGTACCCGGTGGAGTACCTGGGCGACACCGTGGAATCCACGATCGCCGTCGTACGGGCCGGCTACCGCGTCGAGCAGGTGCCCGTCGCGATGCGCCCGCGTGCCACCGGCACGCCCAGCCAGTCCCCCTGGAAGGCCACGCTCTACCTGGGCCGGATCGGCATGATCCTGCTGCTCGCGCTCAGCCGCCGCTCCGCCCTCGGCCCCAAGGGGAAGGGCAAGTGACGGCGGTGCACGGCACGGAGGGCCTCGGCACGCTCGACATCATGCTGCCGCACTACGGCGACACCGCCCTGATGCAGGCCGCGGTGCGCAGTGTGCTCGACCAGACCGACAAGGACTGGCGCCTGACCGTCGTCGACGACGGCAGGGAGCCGGAGGTCCCCGGGTGGTTCGCCTCGCTGGGCGACGACCGGGTCCGGTACCAGCGCAACGAGCAGAACCTGGGCATCACCCGGAACTTCCGCAAGTGCGTCGACCTGGTGGAGTCCACCCACTTCACCATGCTCGGCAGCGACGACCTGCTGCTGCCGACCTACGTCGAGACGATGCGCGCCGCCGTCGCGGCCGTGCCCGACGCGGCGATCTACCAGCCGGGCGTCGAGGTCATCGACGAGCACGGCAACACCTCCACGACGCTGGGCGACGAGGTCAAGAAGCGCCTGTACGCCCCGAAGAACACCGGCCGACGGCTGGTGCTCTCGGGCGAGCCGCTCGCCGCGAACCTGCTCGGCGGCAACTGGCTCTACTTCCCGTCGATCGTGTGGCGCGCCGACGCCGTCAAGGCGGTCAGCTTCCGGGAGGACCTGTCGGTCATCCAGGACCTGGCGCTGATCATCGAGCTGATCCGGCGCGGCGAGAAGCTCGTGGTCGAGCCCGCCACCGCCTTCCGCTACCGGCGCCACTCGGGCAGCCTGTCCTCCTCCGAGGCCGTGTCCGGCGCCCGCTTCGGCGAGGCCGTCCGCTTCTTCAACGAGGTGGCCGACGAGCTCGACGGGCACGGCTGGCCGAAGGCCGCCCGCGCCGCCCGCCGTCATCTGTCGATGCGGCTGCACGCGCTGACGATGGTCCCGGGGGCCTTGCGCCATCGCCAGTCGGCCGCCGTGCGCAGTCTGCTGGGGTACGCCCTGACCAACGCGCGATGACCGTCCCCGCGGGGCGGCGGGAGCACTCCCGCCGCCCCGCGGAACTCTGTCCGAACGCCGCCCGCGGGACACCCCGTCCCGCCGCACCTCGTCCGCCCCTCGTCCGTCCGGAAGCCACGCCTCATGACTCCCACTCAAGCAGCAGAACGGCCGTCCGACGACGCGGCCGCTCCCCGGTTCAGCATCATCGTTCCGGCCTACGGCGTCGAGGCGTACCTGCGGGACTGCCTCGACTCCGTCCTGAGCCAGTCCTTCCGGGACTTCGAGGTCATCGCGGTCAACGACGCCTCGCCGGACGCCTGCGGCGTCATCATGGACGAGTACGCGGCGGCGGACCCGCGGGTCGTGGCGGTGCAGCTCGCCGAGAACGTCGGCCTGGGCCGCGCCCGGAACGTCGGCATGGCCCGGGCCAAGGGCACCTACCTGCTGTTCCTCGACAGTGACGACACCCTGCTGCCCGGCTCGCTGGCGGCCGTCGCGCAGCGGCTCGCCGAGACCGGCGACCCCGAGCTGCTGGTCTTCGACTACGCGCGGACCCACTGGGACGGCCGGATCGCCCCCAACGCCAAGGCGAAGGTGCTCGCCGACAGCCCGCGCGGCGCCGTCGGCCTCGCGGACAACCCGCAGCTGCTCGACCTGCTCCAGGTCGCCTGGAACAAGGCGTACCGCCGCGACTTCCTCGACCGCTGGGGCTTCGAGTACCCGGTCGGCTACTACGAGGACACCCCCTGGACCTACCCGGTGCTGGTCGCCGCCGAGTCGATCGCGGTGCTGCCCCGGATCTGCGTGCACTACCGCCAGCGCCGCCAGGGCAGCATCCTGCACAGCACCAGCCGCAAGCACTTCGACGTGTTCGACCAGTACGACAAGGTCTTCGCGTTCCTCGACGCGCACCCCGAGTTCGACCGCTGGCGCGCCCCGCTCTTCGACCGCATGATCACCCACTTCCGGGTGGTCGAGAACTCCCCCGGCCGCCTCCCCGACGAGGCCCGTGCGGAGTTCCACGCCACGTACCTCCGGTACGAGGCGCGGCTCCGTCCCGCCGGGCACACCAGCCCGCGGGCCGCCGGCGGCGCCTCCTCCCGCAAGGCCGTCAACAAGCTGCCCGCCCCGCTGCGCGGCGCCGCCCGGCGCGCCTACCGTGCGGCCCGGCGCGCCAAGGCGGCCCCGCGCAAGCTGCGCAAGCCGCTGCGCACCGCGGTCCTGGCCGGCTACTACCGGGCCCAGCGGATGCTGCCGGTGCAGAACGACACGGCGGTCTTCGCCGCGTACTGGAACACCGACTACGCCTGCAACCCGGCCGCGGTCCACCAGAAGCTGCTCGAACTGGCGCCGAAGGTGAAGACCACCTGGGTCCTCAAGCCCGGCTCGCGCAACACCCCGCCGCCCGGCACGAACGTCGTGCACCCCGGCTCCTTCGGGTTCTGGCGCGCGATGGCCCGCGGGAAGTACTTCGTCAACAACGTGAACTTCCCCACCCGGGTGGTCAAGCGCCCCGGCCAGATCCACGTGCAGACCCACCACGGCACCCCGCTGAAGCGGATGGGCGTCGACCTGACCGAGTTCCCCATCGCCCAGGGCGAGCTCGACATGAAGTCGCTGATGGAGCGCGTGGACCGCTGGGACTACAGCGTCTCCTCCAACAGCTTCACCACCGCCGTCTGGGACCGCGCCTACCCGGCCGAGTACCGCTCGCTCGACTACGGTTACCCGCGCAACGACGTGCTGGTGAAGGCGACCGAGGAGGACCGGCGCGCGGCCCGCGAGAAGCTGGGCCTGGCCGCCGACAGCACGGTCGTCCTGTACGCACCCACCCACCGCGACTACCAGAGCGTGCCGCAGCCGCTGCTCGACCTGGAGCACCTGGCGGCCGAGCTCGGCGAGGGCTTCACCGTCCTGTCCCGGGCCCACTACTTCCACCTGGAGAACCCGGGTGGCACCGGCCCGAAGGCGGGCTCCGGCATCGTCGACGTGAGCCGGCACCCCTCGGTCGAGGAGCTGTTCCTGGCGGCCGACTGCCTGCTCACCGACTACTCGTCGCTGATGTTCGACTACGCCCTGCTCGACCGGCCGGTGGTGATCTTCGCCAACGACTGGGAGGTCTACCGCGCGACCCGCGGCACCTACTTCGACATCCACGTCGAGTCCCCGGGCCACGTCGTGGAAACCGAGCCCGCGCTGCTGGACGTCTTCCTCTCCGGACGCTGGTCCGACGCCGACTCCGCGAAGCTGCGGACCGAGTTCCGGAGGCGTTTCTGTGAGTTCGACGACGGTTTCGCCGCCGAGCGCGTGGTACGACGGGTCTTCCTGAACGAGGAGAATGTACCGCCGGTGGCACTCCCCCCGGAGCGCCCGACCCCTCGCACCCGCGGCTAGAGCTACCGTGTCCGGCGAGCCGTACGTCGCCGTCACGAACGAACACCTTGAGGAAAGGCGCAGTACCCAATGCCTCCCCGCCTGTCAGTAGTCGTTCCCGTTTACAACGTGGAGCTCTTTCTCGACGAGTGCCTGCAGTCCATCGCCGACCAGACGTTCACCGACTGGGAGGCGGTCGTCGTCGACGACGGCTCCACGGACGGCAGCCTCGCGATCGCTCACGCGTGGGCCGAGAAGGACAAGCGGTTCCGCGTCGTCGCGCAGGAGAACCAGGGGCTGGGTCCCGCCCGTAACACCGGTGTCGCGCACCTCGCGGACGGCACCGAGTACCTCGCGTTCGTCGACAGCGACGACATCGTGCTGCCCGAGACGTACGAGCGGTTCGTCGCCAAGCTCGACGCGACCGGCTCCGACTTCGCCAGCGGCAACGTGAACCTGCTCAAGGCGGGCGAGATCCTGCCCTCGCCGCTGCACCAGAAGCGCCTCGGCAAGGACCGCGACAAGACCCACATCACCCGCGACAAGCAGCTCGTCTACGACCGCACCGCGTGGAACAAGGTCTTCCGGCGCTCCTTCTGGGACAAGCACGCCTTCGAGTTCCCCGGCATCCTCTACGAGGACGCCCCGGTGACCCTCCCGGCCCACTTCCAGGCCAAGAGCGTGGACGTGCTCGCCGAGCCCGTCTACCTGTGGCGGCAGCGGACCGGCGGCGCCCCCTCGATCACCCAGCGCCGGACCGAGCCGGTCAACGTCCGCGACCGCATAAGGTCGTGCGACTCCGTGAGCCGGTTCCTCGCCTCCCAGCCGGGCGAGGCGTACGCGGAGCACAAGCGCTGGTACGACCAGATCTTCATCAGCGACGAGCTGCCGCTCTTCATGGGCGTGCTCGACGAGGCCGGTGACGAATTCCGCCAACTGTTCCTGCAGGGTGCCGCCGACTTCCTCGGCCGGGTCGACCCCAAGGTCCTCGCCCGCGTCGACGTGTCGCTGCGGCTCAAGTGCCACCTGATCACCCAGGGCCGGCTCGACGAGCTCCTGGAGCTCATCGCGTACGAGCGCGAGACCGGCCGGGCGATCCCGGTCACCCGCCAGGGCCTGCGGCACTTCGCCGACTACCCGGTGCTCGACAAGGACAAGGGCGTGCCCCGTGACGTGCTGCGGGTCGGCTCCGAGTTCTCCGCCCGCGCCCGCGTCGAGGAGGTCGTCTGGCGCGGCGGCCGACTGCACCTCGACGGCCACGCCTACATCCGCAACCTGGCCGCCCCCAAGCCGAAGCCCTCGCTGCGCGTGCTCATGCTGCGGGAGAACGGCAGCCGGCGCACCGTCCTGGTCCGGCCCAGCCGCACCAAGGCGCCGAAGGCCACCCAGACCTCCGGCCAGTCCCTGCACAACTACGACTGGTCCGGTTTCTCGCTCGACCTCAACCCGGCCAAGCTGAAGGGCCGGGGCGGCTGGCGCGACGCCGTCTGGCGGCTGACCGTCGCCACCGTGCAGGAGGGCGTGGTGCGTCGCACCCGGCTGAAGGCCGGAGAGAGCGGCAGCGCCGAGAGCCCGGCCCAGCACTGGGTCGAGAAGGACGTGCGGGTCGTCCCGTTCGTCGCCGACGCCCACCTGTACGTGCGGGTCGACCGGGTCCGCGCCAAGCTGACCGGCCACCAGCTGGTCGACGGCGCCCTGGAGCTGTCCGGTGTCCTCGGTCACGAGGCCGCGGCGGCGGACGCCAAGCCGGTGATCCGCCTCACCCACGGCACCTCCGGCGCCAAGATGGACCTCCCCGTCACCCGACAGGGCGAGACGTTCACCGTCCGGGTGCCGCTCGCCGACCTGGACGTCGACGGCCGCGACTCGGAGGACCCGGAGGTCACCGACAAGTGGGCCGCCGAGCTGCTGCTCGGCAAGAAGAAGCACGCCGTGGCCGTGGACGACCGCGAGGGCGACCTGGGCCGCCAGTACCCGCTCGCCGGCGGGGACACCGCCGCGTGGGGCACCCGTACCGTCGCCGTCACCAACGACGGCGTGGGCCGGCTCGTGCTGCGCACCCAGCCGGTGCAGCCCATGGTCGCGGACGCCACCGTCAGCGCCGAGGGCCGGATCGTCCTCACCGGCGCCGTTCCGGTGACCTCCGACGAGGCCGCCGAGCCGCTGGAGCTCGTCCTGCGCCACAGCCGGCACGCCGAGGAGCACACCCACCCGGTCACCGTCGAGGACGGCGCCTTCCGCGCCGACTTCCTGCCGGTGCCCGGCGGCCTCACCAAGGTGCCGCTGCGCCAGGGCCGCTGGTACCTGTTCGTGCGGACCGTCGACAGCCGCGTCGAGGTGCCCGTCCGGGCCGTCCCCTCGGCCCTCGGCACCCTGCCGGTCGAGTTCACGGTGCGCGGCCGCGAGTACGCGCTGACCCACCGCTTCTACGACCGGCTGCTCGTCGACGCCGCGCCCGACCTGGACACCGAGGACGTCGGCTGGTTCCGCCAGCGCGAGATGCGCACCACCGTGTACCAGAAGGCCCGGACCTCGCCGCTGAAGGACACCGTCCTGTACGCGTCGTTCTCCGGCCGCCAGTACTCGGACTCGCCACGCGCCGTCTACGAGGAGCTGGTGCGGCAGGGCTCCGACCTGGAGCACGTCTGGGTCGTGGAGGACCGCCGCGCCGAGATCCCCGAGGGCGTCCGGGTCATCCGCCGCTGGAGCCGCGAGTGGTACGAGGCGCTGGGCAACAGCCGCTTCATCGTGAGCAACACGCACCTGCCGTTCTGGATCCGGCGCCGTGAGGGCCAGGTCATCGTGCAGACCTGGCACGGCACCCCGCTCAAGCGGATCGGCCACGACATCGACAGCGTGCAGTTCGCGGACCGCAAGTACCTGCAGAAGGTGGCCGAGGAGACCCCCAGCTGGAGCTTCCTCGTCTCCCCGAACCGCTTCTCGACCCCGATCATGAAGCGCGCGTTCCAGTACGACGGGGAGATCCTGGAGTCCGGCTACCCGCGCAACGACGTACTGCTGTCCGCCAAGACGGAGGACCTGGCGCGCACGGTCCGGGAGCGGATCGGGCTGCCCGAGGGCAAGAAGGTCGTGCTGTACGCGCCGACCTGGCGGGACGACCAGTTCTACCAGGCGGGCAACTACAAGTTCGATCTCCGCCTGGACATCCAGAAGGCGGCCGAGCGGCTCGGCGAGGACCACGTCCTCCTCGTCCGCAAGCACTCCAACATCGTGGACGCCGTGCCCGGCGCCGGTGACGGCTTCGTCTTCGACGTGTCCAGCTACCCGGACATCGCGGAGCTGTTCCTCATCACCGACGTGCTGGTCACCGACTACTCGTCGCTGATGTTCGACTTCGCGAACACCGGCCGCCCGATGCTCTTCTTCACGTACGACCTCGAGTACTACCGCGACCAGCTCCGCGGCTTCTACTTCGACTTCGAGAAGCGGGCCCCCGGTCCGCTGCTGCAGACGTCGGACGAACTCATCGAGGCGCTGAGCGACATCGACCGGATCAGCGCCGGATACACCGACGCGTACCGCGAGTTCCGCGACGTGTTCTGCGACCTCGACGACGGCCACGCCTCCGAGCGGGTGATCCGCCGGATGCTGGAGCTCGCCCACCCCGAACGCCCGTCCACCGAGCAGCCCGCGGAGCAGCGTTGACCACGTCTTCCATCCCCTTCGTGAACCGGATGAACCGGATAATGGAGCGGATCCCCGTCCGGCGGCGCCTGCCGCTGGCCGTGTACGCCGCGACACAGCTGATCTACCTGGTCTGGTGGGCGGCGTTCTACCCGGGCGGGATGAGCTACGACTCGATCTCGTACGTGTGGCACGTCACCACCGGCCACTGGATGTCGAACCACTCGGTGGCCTACGACGCCCTGGTCTGGCTGTCCATCCAGATCACCGGGGACCTGGCGGTGCTGACGTTCCTGCAGTCCGTGGCGATGGCGGCGGCGCTCGCGTACGTGGCCGTGACGCTGCGGATGTTCGGGATCAAGGGCAAGTGGCTGTTCGCCGCGGCCGTGGCGTGCGCGCTGCTGCCGTCGATCGGCACGTTCGTGATCTTCGTGTGGAAGGACGTGCCGTTCGCGATCGGCGCGGTCGTCGCCTTCGGCGCGGCGGGCCGGCTGGCCGCGCGCCGGCTGCGGGGCGAGTCCCAGGTCCGGGACAAGGCCTTCCGCAACGAGATCGCGATGCTGTTCCTCGGCTTCCTGTGCATGGGCATCTTCCGCAACAACGGCCTGCTGGTCGCGGTCATCGCCGTCCCGGTGCTGCTGCTCACGCTGCCGAAGATGCGTCGCTGGCTGCTGTTCGCGACGGTCGTGCCGGTGCTGATCGCGGCGGTCCTGAACACGGTGGTCTACCCGGGCCTCGGCGTGAAGACGCCGACCAAGGACCAGGTGTACGCGATGAACTACGCGGACATCGCGGTGGTGTACGGGCAGGCGCCGCAGACCTTCACCAAGAAGGACAAGGCGCTGATGGCGAAGATCGCGCCGCTGGACCACTGGAGCGGGCGGGCAGCCAACTGCTACAACGCCGACTGGGCGATGCAGAAGCCGATGAACCGCAAGAAGGCGGCCAAGTACAACGACCAGCTGCTCGACCTGTGGTTCCGGGTCCTGGACCGCACGCCGGACAAGATGATCGGGGCGCGGCTGTGCCGCTCCCACATCGCGTGGTCGCCGTTCCCGGGTCCGGTGGACCAGATGGGCCACACGCTCATCAGCCCGCCGGCCGTGCCGCACAACCTGTTCGGCTGGGCGGAGTGGAACGAGGAGGTCCGGGACAGCCCGTACCGCCCGATCATGAAGATCCGCCCGCTGTCCTACAAGCTGAACCACGCGGCGTACTTCGTGTGGCAGGCCAGCAAGACCCCGCAGCTGCAGTGGATCCTCTTCCGCGGCGCGATCTGGTGCTACGCGGCGTACGCGATCGTCCTGGCGTTCTCCCGGAAGCACCGCACGTGGGCGCCGGTGGCCCTGCTGTCGATCCCGCTGGCCCTCCAGCTGACGGTCGTCGCCGCGAACCCGGCCCCGCTGGCCCGGTACATGTTCGCCCCGATGTTCATCGGCATCATGTGTCTCCCGCTGATCGGCGCGAAGCCCCGCTTCACCAAGCGCCCCGAGCCGGCGGAGCCGAAGCCCGAGCCGAAGCAGTCCACGAAGCCCACGTCGGACCCGGATCCGGAACCCGAACCGGAACCGGTCGGCTGACCTTCTGACGCGCCACGAAAGGGGCCCGCCTCCTCGAACGAGGAGGCGGGCCCCTTTCCTGTTCCCGCTCGCCACCCGAACCGGTGGGCTGAAGCCCCCACCGCCACCCTCGCACCGCTCGGCCCACGGGGCCTCACAGGCTTCGGGCGCCGGAAAACCGAGCGGCCCCCGCCGGACTAACATCCGACAGGGGCCCCACGCTCAGGCGACGAACCGGGCCTAGAAGGCCTCGAACTCGTCGAACTCACGCTGCGCGTCGTCACGCTCCGCCTGACGGTCACGACGACGCTGCGTGGCCGGACGCGGCGCGTCGAACCGGTGGTCCTCGCCGCGGCGGCCGAGCATCTCGGCGCCGGACATCATCGAGGGCTCCCAGTCGAAGACGACGGAGTTCTCGTCCGAGCCGATGGCCACGCCGTCGCCGGCGCGGGCGCCGGCCTTCATCAGTTCGTCCTCGACGCCGAGGCGGTTGAGGCGGTCGGCCAGGTAGCCGACGGCCTCGTCGTTGTTGAAGTCGGTCTGGCGGACCCAGCGTTCGGGCTTCTCGCCGCGGACGCGGTACACGTCCTCGTGCTCGTCGTAGGTGACGGTGAAGCCGGCGTCGTCGACCGCCTTCGGGCGGATGACGATGCGGGTCGCCTCCTCCTTGGGCTTGGCGGCACGCGCCTTCGCGACGATGTCGGCGAGGGCGAAGGACAGCTCCTTCAGACCCGTGCGGGCGACCGCGGAGGCCTCGAAGACGCGGTAGCCGCGCTCCTCCAGGTCCGGGCGGATCATGTCCGCGAGGTCCTGGCCGTCCGGGATGTCGATCTTGTTGAGGACGACGATGCGCGGGCGGTCGTCGAGGCCGCCGTACTGCTTCAGCTCCTCCTCGATGACGTCGAGGTCGCTGACCGGGTCGCGGTCGGATTCCAGCGTCGCGGTGTCGAGGACGTGCACCAGGACCGAGCAGCGCTCGACGTGGCGCAGGAACTCCAGGCCCAGGCCGCGGCCCTGGCTGGCGCCGGGGATCAGGCCGGGGACGTCGGCGATGGTGTAGACGGTCGAGCCGGCCGTGACCACGCCGAGGTTCGGGACGAGCGTCGTGAAGGGGTAGTCCGCGATCTTCGGCTTGGCCGCCGAGAGGACGGAGATCAGCGAGGACTTGCCGGCGCTCGGGTAGCCGACGAGCGCCACGTCGGCGACGGTCTTGAGCTCCAGGACGATGTCCTGGAGGTCGCCGGGCTCACCGAGCAGCGCGAAGCCGGGCGCCTTGCGGCGGGCGGAGGACAGCGCCGCGTTGCCGAGGCCGCCGCGACCGCCCTCGGCGGCGACGTACGTCGTGCCGTGGCCGACGAGGTCCGCGAGGACGTTGCCCTGCTTGTCCAGGACGACGGTGCCGTCGGGCACGCTCAGGACCAGGTCCTGGCCGTCCTTGCCGGCGCGGTTCCCGCCCTCGCCGGGCTTGCCGTTGGTGGCCTTGCGGTGCGGGGAGTGGTGGTACTCGAGGAGGGTGGTGACCGACTGGTCGACGACCAGGATCACGTCACCGCCACGGCCGCCGTTGCCGCCGTCGGGGCCGCCCAGCGGCTTGAACTTCTCCCGGTGAACGGAGGCGCAGCCGTGGCCTCCGTTACCCGCGGCGACGTGCAGCTCGACGCGGTCCACGAAGGTGGTCATGGTTCTGTGCCTCCAGCAGTCAGCTTCGTACGGAATGTCTATCTAGTAACACGCGAAAGGCGGACCCGCTTCCCTGATCGGGAAGTGAGGTCCGCCTCCGCCAAGCTGTTCCGATCAGGCGACCGGAACGATGTTCACGACCTTGCGGCCACGGAAGGTGCCGAACTGCACCGAACCGGCCTGCAGGGCGAACAGCGTGTCGTCGCCACCGCGACCGACACCCGAGCCCGGGTGGAAGTGGGTGCCGCGCTGGCGGACCAGGATCTCACCCGCGTTGACGACCTGACCGCCGAAGCGCTTCACGCCGAGCCGCTGGGCGTTGGAGTCGCGACCGTTCCGGGTGGACGATGCGCCCTTCTTGTGTGCCATTGCTCAGTCCCTCTTTACTTCGCGGCCGTCGGGATGGACGTGACCTTGATCGCCGTGTACTGCTGACGGTGACCCTGGCGACGGCGGTAGCCGGTCTTGTTCTTGTAGCGCAGGATGTCGATCTTCGCGCCCTTGGTGTGGTCCACGACCTCGGCCAGCACCTTGATGCCCGCCAGGACCCACGGGTCGCTGGTCACGGCGTCGCCGTCGACGACGAGCAGGGTCGAGAGCTCGACCGTGTCGCCAGCCTTGGCGGTGGAAATCTTGTCAACCTCAACGATGTCGCCGACAGCAACCTTGTGCTGGCGACCACCGCTGCGCACGATGGCGTACACGCGGATCTCTCTCTCACTCGGTAATGGGGACCTCTGACGCCAGCCGCCCACACGCGGGCCCAGGGGGCCTGCGGCGATCCGGATCGGACGAGCGGCCTCTCCCGGCGGACCGGGAGGGAGGTGCTCAGAGGTGCGGCATGTCAGTCGACACGCCGACGGTCTAGGTTACGGGCGGCGCCCGTAAGGGGTCAAATCTCGGCGGTCTCGGCGACGAAGCCCTTGAGCCAGGCGCGGAAGTCCGGTCCGAGGTCCTCGCGCTCGCAGGCGAGGCGCACGATGGCCCGCAGGTAGTCGCCGCGGTCGCCCGTGTCGTAGCGGCGGCCCTTGAAGACGACACCGTGCACGGGGCCGCCGAGCCGGTCGTCCGCCGCCATCTTCTGGAGGGCGTCGGTGAGCTGGATCTCGCCGCCGCGACCCGGCTCGGTCTCGTTCAGGACGCCGAAGACGGCCGGGTCCAGGACGTAGCGGCCGATGATCGCGTAGTTGCTGGGCGCCTCGGACGGCTCCGGCTTCTCGACCAGGCCGGTGATCCGCACGACGTCGGCGTCGTCGGCCGGCTCGACGGCCGCGCAGCCGTACAGGTGGATCTGCGCGGGGTCGACCTCCATCAGCGCCACGACGCTGCCGCCGTGCTCGCCGAGGACCTCCAGCATGCGGGCGAGCAGCGGGTCGCGCGGGTCGATCAGGTCGTCGCCGAGCAGCACCGCGAAGGGCTCGTCGCCGACGTGCGGCTGCGCGCACAGCACGGCGTGGCCGAGGCCGCGCGGGTCGCCCTGGCGCACGTAGTGCATGGTCGCCAGCTCGCTGGACTCCTGCACCCGGGCGAGGCGCTCGTCGTCGCCCTTGCGGGTGAGCGCCTCCTCCAGCTCGTAGTTCCGGTCGAAGTGGTCCTCGAGCGGACGCTTGTTCCGGCCCGTGATCATCAGGACGTCCTCGAGCCCTGCCGAAACCGCCTCCTCCACGACGTACTGGATCGCCGGCTTGTCGACGACGGGCAGCATCTCCTTCGGCGTCGCCTTCGTGGCGGGAAGGAAGCGCGTGCCGAGACCGGCGGCGGGGATGACGGCCTTGCGCACGCGGGGAGCGGGGGTGTTGTTCATCGGGCTGGTTCCTGGTTCCGATCCGGGGTGAATGCCGTGTGGACCGTCCTCGGCGGAAGGACGGTCCACACGGGTCGCGTCAGGGGACTGGGTCAGTCCTGCGCGGGAGCGGCGGTCTTCTTGGCGGCCTTCTTCGCCGTCGTGGTCTTCTTCGCCGCGGTCTTCTTGACCGCCGCCGTCTTCTTGGTGGCGGCCTTCTTCGCCGTGGCCTTCTTGGCGGTCTTGCGAGCCGTCTTCTTGGCCGGGGCGGGGGCCTCGGCGGCCTCCTCCGCGGACTCCGCCGGCTCCGCGGACGCCACCGGCTCGGCCGGGGCGGCGGACGCCACCACGACCACGGCGGCCTCCTCGGCACCGGTCGGCGAACCGGCCGGGGCGGTGGCCTTGCGGACCACCCGGCGGCGGGCCTTCGGCGGGGCGGCCACGGGGGCCTCCTCGACGACGGGCTCGGCAGCCGGCTCGGCGACCGGGGACTCCACGACGGCGACCGACTCGACGACCGTCTCGGCGACGGCCTCGGCGGCCGGCTCCGAGGTGGCGGTCACCGGGGCCGTGGCCTTGCGGGTGGCACGGCGACGGGTACGCGGCGCGGGGGCGGCCTCCTCGGCCACCGGCGCCGGTGCCGGCTCCGCGACCGGCTCGGCCACGGGCTCCGCGACCGGGGCCGGCTCGGCCTTGGGCTTCGGCTCCGGGACGACGACCTCGAAGGTCTCCGTCTCGGTCACGACCGGCGAGGCGGCGGGCGCCGACACCCGGCGGGTGGCCCGGCGGCGGCCACGGCCACCGCGCGAGGCGGCGGCCTCGGCCTCGGCGACGCTGCCGTACAGCTCCTCGTCCGCGCCGATCGGCTCCGGCAGGGCCACGGGGGCGGCGAGCTCCGCCGCGACCTCGGCGGCGGTCTCGACCTCGGCCTCGGCCGGGGCCTCCGCCTCGGCCAGGGTCTCGACGGCCTCGTGCTCGTGCTCGTGGACGTGCTCGGCGCCGCCGCGGCCGCGCTTCTTCGAGCGCTTGCCGCCGCCACCGCCACCGTGGGTGGCGGGCTGCTCCATGTGGACGATGACGCCGCGGCCGTTGCAGTGGACGCAGGTCTCCGAGAAGGACTCCAGGAGGCCCTGGCCGACCCGCTTGCGGGTCATCTGGACCAGGCCGAGCGAGGTGACCTCGGCCACCTGGTGCTTGGTGCGGTCGCGGCCCAGGCACTCCAGGAGGCGGCGCAGCACCAGGTCGCGGTTGGACTCCAGGACCATGTCGATGAAGTCGATGACGACGATGCCGCCCAGGTCGCGCAGGCGCAGCTGCCGGACGATCTCCTCGGCCGCCTCCAGGTTGTTCCTGGTGACGGTCTCCTCCAGGTTGCCGCCCTGGCCGGTGAACTTGCCGGTGTTGACGTCGACGACGACCATCGCCTCGGTCTTGTCGATCACCAGCGAGCCGCCGGACGGCAGCCACACCTTGCGGTCCAGCGCCTTCATCAGCTGCTCGTCGATGCGGTACGTGGCGAAGACGTCGACCTCGCTGGTCCACTTCGACAGGCGGTCGGCCAGGTCGGGCGCCACGTGCGAGACGTAGCCGTGGATGGTCTCCCACGCGTCGTCGCCGCTGACGATGACCTTGGAGAAGTCCTCGTTGAAGATGTCGCGGACGACCCGGACGGTCATGTCCGGCTCACCGTAGAGGAGGGTCGGAGCGTTGCCGTTCTTCGCCTTCTTCTGGATCTCCTCCCACTGCGCCTGCAGTCGCTCGACGTCACGGCGCAGCTCGTCCTCGCTCGCGCCCTCGGCGGCGGTGCGCACGATGACGCCCGCGTCCTCGGGGACGATCTTCTTGAGGATGGTCTTCAGACGCGCACGCTCGGTGTCGGGGAGCTTGCGGCTGATGCCGGTCATCGAGCCCTCGGGCACGTACACGAGGTAGCGGCCCGGCAGGGAGACCTGGCTGGTGAGACGGGCGCCCTTGTGGCCGATCGGGTCCTTGGTGACCTGCACCAGGACCGACTGGCCGGACTTGAGGGCGGCCTCGATGCGGCGCGGGCCGTTGCCCATGCCGAGCGCCTCGAAGTTGACCTCGCCGGCGTACAGGACGGCGTTGCGGCCCTTGCCGATGTCGACGAAGGCGGCCTCCATGGACGGCAGCACGTTCTGGACCTTGCCCAGGTAGACGTTGCCGACGTAGGAGGTGGCCTGCTCCTTGTTGACGTAGTGCTCGACGAGCACGTTGTCTTCCAGGACGCCGATCTGGGTGCGCTCGCCGTTCTGGCGGACGACCATCACGCGCTCGACGGCCTCGCGGCGCGCGAGGAACTCGGCCTCGGTGATGATCGGGACGCGGCGGCGACCCTGCTCGCGGCCCTCGCGGCGGCGCTGCTTCTTGGCCTCCAGACGGGTCGAGCCCTTGATGGACTGCACCTCGTCGCTCGGCTCGGCCTTCTCGCGGGCCGGGCGGGGCTCGCGGACCTTGACGACCGTGCGGACGCCGTCCTCGTCGGTGCCCTCGGCCTCGGCGGCGCCCTCACCGCTGCGGCGGCGACGGCGACGGCGACGGCGGGAGCTGCTGGAGCCGCCGAAGCCCTCGGCCTCCTCGGACTCCTCCTCCTCGGACTCCTCGCCCTCCTCGGCGTGGAGCTCCTCGGCCTCGTCGGCCTCCTCACCCTCGGCCTCGGCGAGCTCTCCGCGGCGACGGCGACGGCCACCGCGGCGGCGGCGCCGGGACGGACGCTCCTCGTACTCCTCGGTCTCGTCGGTCTCGCCCTCGTCCTCGACCTCGGCCTCCGCCTCGGGGGTGGACTCGACCTCGGGCTCGTCGGCGACGGTGGCCGGGACGGGCTCGACGGCGACGGGCTCGCCGCGGCGGCGGCGGCGACGGCGGGCGCCGCTCTCGACGCGCTCGGCGACCTCGGCGACCTCGGCGACCTCGGCGGTCTCCTCCTCCTGCTCCTCCTCGACGGCCTCCGCGGCGGCGATGGCCGCGGCGGTCTCCGGGGTCTGGAACATGGGCTCGGTGAAGACCGGGGCCTGGAAGACGGCGACGGCCGGACGCGCGGCGCGGCGGGCGCGCGGGGCCTCCTCGGCCTCGGCGGCCGGCTCGGCGGTGAACTGCGGCGAGGCGGCACGGCGGCGGCCACGGCCGCGGGTGGCGGCCTGCTCGGCGGCGGCGACGTCCGCGGCGTGCGAGGCGATCGCCTCGACGGTGTCCTCGGGCAGCGACTCGCCGGAGGTCTCCGCGGCGATCTCGGCGGCGGCGTCCGCGGTCACCTCGGGCGCGCTGGCCCTACGGGTGGCACGGCGGCGGGTACGCGGGGCCGGGGCGGCCTCCTCCTCGGCCGGGGCCTCCACGGCCGGGGCCTCGGCCGCCGGGGCCTCGACGGGCTCCGGGGAGGTCACGGCGCGGGTGGCGCGGCGGCGGGTGCGGGGAGCGGGCGCCGCCTCCTCGGCGGCCTCGGCCACCGGGGCGGGCTCCGCGACGGGGGCGGCCTCGGCGGCCGGGGCCTCGGCCTCGGGGGCCGCGGCGGCGCGGGTCGCGCGGCGGCGGGTACGACGGGCCGGGGCGGCCTCCTCGGCGGCGGGCGCCTCCTCGGCGACCGGAGCGGCCTCGGGAGTCTCCACGGCCTCGGCGGGCGCGGCGGCGGGGGCGGTGGCCTTGCGGGTGGCACGGCGGCGCGGACGCGCGGGCGCCGGCTCCTCGGCGGGCGCGGCCTCGGCGGCGGGGGCCGCGACGGCCTCCACGACCTCGGCGGTGTCGGCACCTACCTCGGCGGTCACCGGCGGACCGGCGGGCCGGGAGGCGGCACGGCGACGACGACGCGGCGGCAGCTTGTCACCGGGCGCGTTGTTCTCGTTCTCTTCGTGCTGTTCGAGCATGCGGGCGGTTCTCCCGTCACGCTCCCGGGCGCCGCGTCCGGTCCGGCGGCACGGACGCGCGGGAAGCGCGGTGCCGCCGTCCGGGGCGCGGGCGCCACACGGGAGCTCTATGTCTGGCTCGCCGGTTCCGTACGCCCTGTGCGTACGGCCTGGCGAAAGTCTCCTGGTGGGTGCGCTGCCCGACCCAGGTGGCTCCCGAGTACCAGGGCGGCGCTACAACGACCGCTCCCTACGCGGTACCCGCACCCGGCGCCGTCGCTGAGGCGGTCGCGGCGGCCGTGGGTGGAGCGGCCTTGACTGCCTCGCGGTCGGGCGCGAGCGGGTCGGTCACCGTGCCGGACTCCTCGTCGAAGAGCCCCTGCGCCAGCCTGGTCACCGCAGCGGGGACCGGCGGCGCCAGGTCGGCCACAGCTCGGAGACCGGACAGGACGTCGTCGGGTCGCACGGCAGGTGTCACGTGCCGAACAACCAGCCGCAGTATCGCACAGGCGCTGTCGAGCGGCCTATCACCCTGGGGATCGCCCTGGGCGGGGGCCGCGGTCAGCTCCACTACGGCACCGCGGGTGTCGAAGGTGCGCAGACCGTTCTTGGTCTTGCGCTGTACTTCCACGGTCTCGGCCGCGAGAAACGCGTCGACGGCCTTCTGCGCCTCCTCGATGTCCACACCGTCGAGCCGCAGCTCCCACACGGAGGCGGTGAGCCGGTCGGCGAGGCCGGAGGTCCGGACCTCGACGGCGTCGACGATGTCGAGACCGCTCGGCATGGACTCGTCGAGCAGGCCCCGCAGGGTCTCGGGATCGCGGGTCTCGGTGAGGGCGATCTCCAGGTATTCGGCCTCGGAGCCCGTACCCGTCGGGGCGGCGTTGGCGTACGACACCTTGGGGTGCGGGGTGAACCCGGCCGAGTACGCCATGGGCACCTCGGCACGGCGCAGCGCGCGCTCGAAAGCGCGCTGGAAGTCACGGTGGCTGGTGAACCGGAGGCGGCCGCGCTTGGTGTAGCGCAGTCGGATGCGCTGCACCGCCGGTGCGGGCGGCGGGCCTTCGGGCTGTCGCTTGCCCAGTGGTTCTTCTCCTCGGTGCGGAGCGGGCGCGGGGGGCGCGCCGCCCTCGAAATGCGGTGGGTGTCCCGGGGGTCCCGCCCGGCTCACCCCCGCTGCTGCGGGGAGATCTCGGGTGCGGGCGCCGCGCCGGGGACGTTCGTTGTACTACCCAGAGTACGCGCCCGGGCCACCTGTGGTTCCCCGGGCCGTCCGCCGACCAGGGCCCGCCAGGCGTCCCGGCGGGCCTGCGTGACGGTGGCACGGGCGGAGGCGAGCGCGGCCCGCGCCGCCCTGCGGGCCTCGGCGGCGGACCGGCGCGCCGGGGCCCAGACGGAGTCGCGCATCCAGTGCCCGGCCGGGGTGCACACCTCGCGGTACACCCAGGCGGCGGGGCGCGCGACCAGGTTGCGCGCCAGCCAGGCGAAGGGGCGCGCGACGAGGTGGCGCGCCGCCCAGACCAGCGGGCGCGCCACGAGGTTCCGGGCCAGCAGGGCGAGACCGCGGCCGACGGCCACGGACACGAAGCCGGCGGCCCGCCAGCAGATCGCGAGGGCGTCGCGAATCTCACGTCCGAGGGGCGTGAGGATCCGCCGCCACAGCCAGGCCGCGGGCAGGGCGATCCCGTACGTGACCAGCGGCACGATCACGTACCGCCATGGCCACACCAGGAGCACGGTGCCGAGTCCCGTCACTCCGGCCGCGATCCCCCGCCCGAGTCCGGTGAGCACCCAGGCCAGGGCGCGCGCCGAACGGGTGAGCAGCCACACCGTGCCCCGGCCCGCCGGGGCGAGCACCCAGCGGTGGAGCCACCGGGCGGGGGCGACCGCCCCGTACCGCCACAGCACCGCGCCGAGCGGTGCGAGCACCCGCCCCAGCAGCCAGTCGGCCGGGACGGCGATCCCGTAGCGGGCGACGGGCACGACCACGTACCGCCAGAGCGCGACGAGCGGCCAGGCCACCCCCTTCGCGATCCACCCGACGAGCAGCGCGACCCCCCGGCCGAGCCACGCGACCCCGACGCCCACGCCCCGCAGGCCCCGTCCGAGCCCGCGCCACAGGACGCCGGACACCCGGGTGACGCCGCGCCACACCGTCGCGCCCGCCCAGGCGATCCCCCGGCCCGTCGGGGCCAGGACACGGCGCCACAGCCAGTGGGCGGGGCGGCGCACCGCGTGGTGGAGGAGCAGGACCAGGCCGCGGCCCGCGGGGCGGATGAGGGCGCGCTCGAGGAAGCGACCGGTGACCTTGAGGGCGTCCCAGGCCATGCGCACCGGGAGGATCAGGACCAGCACGACGATGCGCACGGGGATGCGGATCAGCGCGTGCGGGGGCGGCGGGACCGGGGCCGGCGTTTCCGTGCTCATGACCACAGGGACGCGGACGGCCCGGCGGAGGGTTCACCCTCCGCCGGGCCGTCGCCAGAGCGTTATGCGGCTACTTCTTGACCGTGAGCGGGAGCAGCTTCTTGCCGGTGGGGCCGATTTGAATGGCCGTGTCCATCTGCGGACACACGCCGCAGTCGAAGCACGGCGTCCAGCGGCAGTCCTCGACCTCGGTCTCGTCGAGCGCGTCCTGCCAGTCCTCCCAGAGCCAGTCCTTGTCGAGACCGGAGTCCAGGTGGTCCCAGGGCAGGACCTCCTCGTAGGTGCGCTCGCGGGTCGTGTACCAGGCCACGTCCACGCCGAACTCGGGGAGGGTCTTCTCCGCGCACGCCATCCAGCGGTCGTACGAGAAGTGCTCGCGCCAGCCGTCGAAGCGGCCGCCGTCCTCGTACACCGCGCGGATGACGGCGCCGATGCGGCGGTCGCCGCGGGAGAGCAGGCCCTCGACGATGCCGGGCTTGCCGTCGTGGTAGCGGAAGCCGATCGAGCGGCCGTACTTCTTGTCGCCGCGGATCTTGTCCCGGAGCTTCTCCAGGCGCGCGTCCGTCTCCTCGGCGGAGAGCTGCGGGGCCCACTGGAAGGGGGTGTGCGGCTTCGGGACGAAACCGCCGATGGAGACGGTGCAGCGGATGTCGTTCTGGCCGGAGACCTTGCGGCCCTCGGCGATCACGTTCATCGCCATGTCGGCGATCTGCAGGACGTCCTCGTCCGTCTCCGTCGGCAGGCCGCACATGAAGTACAGCTTCACCTGGCGCCAGCCGTTGCCGTACGCGGTGGAGACGGTCCGGATGAGGTCCTCTTCCGAGACCATCTTGTTGATGACCTTGCGCATGCGCTCGGAGCCGCCCTCGGGGGCGAAGGTGAGACCGGAGCGGCGCCCGTTGCGGGTCAGCTCGTTGGCGAGGTCGACGTTGAACGCGTCGACGCGGGTGGACGGGAGGGACAGGCCGATCTTGTCCTCCTCGTACCGGTCGGCCAGGCCCTTCGCGATGTCGCCGATCTCGGAGTGGTCCGCGGAGGAGAGCGAGAGGAGGCCGACCTCCTCGAAGCCCGTGGCCTTCAGACCGCGCTCCACCATCTCGCCGATGCCGGTGATGCTTCGCTCCCGCACGGGGCGCGTGATCATGCCGGCCTGGCAGAAGCGGCAGCCGCGGGTGCAGCCGCGGAAGATCTCGACGGACATGCGCTCGTGGACCGTCTCCGCGAGCGGGACGAGCGGCTGCTTGGGGTACGGCCACTCGTCGAGGTCCATGACGGTGTGCTTGGAGACGCGCCACGGCACACCGGACTTGTTGGGGACGACACGGCCGATGCGGCCGTCCGGCAGGTACTCGACGTCGTAGAACGCCGGGATGTACACGGAGCCGGTCTTGGCCAGGCGGAAGAGGACCTCCTCGCGGCCGCCCGGGCGCCCCTCGGCCTTCCACTGGCGGATGATCTCGGTCATGTCGAGCACGGCCTGCTCGCCGTCGCCGATGATCGCCGCGTCGATGAAGTCCGCGATCGGCTCGGGGTTGAAGGCGGCGTGGCCGCCGGCGAGCACGATCGGGTGGTCGACCGTCCGGTCCTTCGACTCCAGCGGGATGCCGGCGAGGTCGAGGGCCGTGAGCATGTTCGTGTAGCCGAGCTCGGTGGAGAAGCTCAGGCCGAAGACGTCGAACGCGCCGACGGGGCGGTGGCTGTCCACGGTGAACTGGGGCACGTCGTGCTCGCGCATCAGCTCTTCGAGGTCCGGCCACACGCTGTAGGTGCGCTCGGCGAGGACGCCCTCGCGCTCGTTCAGTACCTCGTAGAGGATCATGACGCCCTGGTTGGGCAGGCCGACCTCGTACGCGTCCGGGTACATCAGAGCCCAGCGGACGTCGGCGGACTCCCACGGCTTGACCGTGGAGTTCAGCTCTCCACCGACGTACTGAATCGGCTTCTGCACGTGCGGGAGCAGAGCTTCGAGCTGCGGGAAGACAGACTCGGCAGCAGACATCTCGAACCTTCGTGAGCTGGCAGGGGGGCGACTCTCAAGCGTACCCCGGTGCTCAGTGGCTCAGCGCCGCCCGGATTCTCGGGGCCGAGGCCCGCTTCCAGGCCGCGGGGAGCTCCCGCTCGCCGGCCAGGGCGGCGGCTTCCTCGCGTCCGTACAGAAGGCCCCAGGTGAAGGCGGTCTCACCGGCCTCGTGGGCCTGGACGGCGATCTCCCGCAGCGCGGTGCGGGCGACCACGCTGTCCTGGTGCTCGCCGAGGAGCGACTGGACGGCCTTCACGCGCTTGGCGAACCGCTTCGCGGGCTTGCCGAGCGTGGGGCGGGCGGCATCGGCGGCGTAGCGGGTGCGTTTGGCGGCCTTGCGGGCGGCGTGCAGGGCGAGGTCGCGTTCCTGGCCGGGGTCGAGCGCGAGGGCGTGCTCGACCCGTCGGGCGAGCCGGTCGAAGTCCTTGAGGACGGCGCGGGCGAGCACGTCGGGGGCGTCGCGTCCGGCCGCTTTGCGCAGCGGCGGATCGGCCAGGAGGGCGTCGAGGGTGTCGAGGAGCGTGAGGTGGCGAGGGGAGTCCAGCGCGGCGAGCGCGGTGCGCCGGGCGTCGTCGGCGCGGCGCGTGCTGCGGATGCGCAGCCGGGCGCGGACGGGGCCGAGGCGAAGGGTGTTCGGCAGTTCGTCGAGCCGGGCGTCGAGGCGCGCGGTGAGCACCTCCTCGTCGCGGGCGGCGCCGAGCTCGCCGGCGAGCCACTTCAGCTCGTCGCCGACGCGGTCGGTGACGCCGCGGTCGAGCACCTTGCGGTACGACTTGAAGGCGCTGCGCAGCCTGCGGCAGGCGACGCGCATCTGGTGCACCGCGTCGGGCAGGTCGCGTCGGACGGCGGGGTCGAGCGCGACGATGGCGTCGATCTGCTCCCGTACGTAGGCGAGGACGGCGTGTCCGGCGGTGCCGGGCTCCGTGGGCCCGTCCGGCCGCGGGGGTGTGCCCGCGCCCGTCTCCTCCAGGGCTCTGGCCAGCTTCGACGGTGATGCCGACGGGCGGATGCCGGCCTTCTTCAGCTGCTTCTCGACGGTGTCGAGGAGTGCCTCGTCGGCGCCGTCGGCGAGTTCGACCTCGATCTCGGTCCAGGTGGCTTCGCCCGTTCCGGTGAGGCGGTCGGCGTGGACGGTGTCGACGGACAGTTCGGCGAGGGGGCGGCCTTGGTCGTCGAGCAGTCGGCGGACGTCGCGGGAGGAGCGGAGGCGGACGACGGGGACGACGGGGGCGTGCCGGACGCGGGAGCGCAGGAGCCCCGCCAGGGAGGCCGGGAGGGTCTCCGAGAGCGGGGCCCTGATCTCGTCGCGGATGCCGGAGGCGACGGGGAACTTGAGGTGCCAGCCCTCGTCCGCGCCGCCGGTGCGGCGGCGGAGGGTGAGGGCGTCGGCGGCGAGCCGCAGGTCCCGCGTGTCGTAGTAGACGGCGTCGAGTTCCGTGACGCCCTCGTCCCACACGGCGGCCACGCCCCCGGTGCCGACGAGGTCCGGGACCGCCGTCTTCGCCGTGGCCTCGTACTTACGCTCGATCTCGCGTTTCGTCTCCGCCATGAGACGAATCTAGACGCGAACGGGACGGAACGGCAGTGCACCTAGGCCGTTATCGGTCGCTGCACCCTGATCGACTGGAGCAGTCCGATCGCCACCCAGACGGCGAACATCGACGAGCCGCCGTACGAGACGAAGGGCAGCGGCAGGCCGGCGACCGGCATGATGCCGAGCGTCATGCCGATGTTCTCGAAGGACTGGAAGGCGAACCAGGCGATGATGCCGGCCGCGACGACCGTGCCGTACAGCTCGGTGGTCTCGCGGGCGATGCGGCAGGCGCGCCAGAGGATGACGCCGAGCAGGACCAGGATGAGGCCCGCACCGACGAAGCCGAGCTCCTCCCCCGCGACGGTGAAGACGAAGTCGGTCTGCTGCTCGGGCACGAACTGGCCGGTGGTCTGCGAGCCCTTGAAGAGGCCCGAGCCGAGGAGCCCGCCGGAGCCGATGGCGATCCGGGCCTGGTTGGTGTTGTAGCCGACGCCGGCCGGGTCGAGGTCGGGGTTGGCGAAGGCGGCGAAGCGGTTGATCTGGTACTCGTCGAGCATGCCGAGCGTGGTGACGAGGACCGCGCCGAGGACGCCCGCGCCGATGAGGCCGAGGACCCAGCGGTTGGAGGCGCCGGAGGCGAGCAGCACGCCGAGCACGATGACGGCCATGACCATGACCGAGCCGAGGTCGGGCATCAGCATGACGATGCCCATGGGCAGGGCGGCGAGCCCGAGCGCCTTGGCGACGGTGCGGTGGTCGGGGTGCACCTGGTCGCCCGCGTCGACCTTCGCGGCCAGCAGCATCGCCATGATCAGGATGATCGTGATCTTGACGAACTCGCTGGGCTGGAGCGAGAAGCCGCCGCCGATGACGATCCAGGCGTGCGCGCCGTTGATGGTCGCGCCGAGCGGGGTGAGCACGGCGAGGATCAGCAGGATCGAGAGGCCGTAGAGGAACGGCACGGCCCCGCGCAGGGTGCGGTGGCCGAGCCAGATCGTGCCGATCATCAGGGCGAGGCCGATGCCGGTGTTGAGGACGTGCCGGAACAGGAAGTAGTACGGGTCGCCCTGGTTGAGCTCGGTGCGGCCGCGGGTGGCGGACCACACGAGGAGCGAGCCGAGGAACGACAGGGCGAGCGCGGACAGCAGGATCGGCCAGTCGAGCCGGCGCAGCACCGAGTCGCGGGCGGTGAGCTTGGCGAAGGTGCCGCGTTCGGGTGCGTAGCGGGAGACGGAGAAGCCGTGGGGTGCGGTCATCGGTCAGAGCCTCCCTCGGTGGGTGGCGGGCGGGCCCGCGAGTTCCTGTGGGTCGTCGTCCGGCTTCTTCGCCGGCTGCGTGGGGTCCTGCGTCGGCTTGGTGGCGTCGGCCTTCAGCGGGTCGTTCGGGTCGACCTTCTGCGCCTCGGGGTCGTACGGCGTGATCCGGGGCGCGTCGATGGAGCCGTCGGCCTCGATCTTCGGCAGGGTCTTCTGCGGCTGCGGCAG
This sequence comes from Streptomyces sp. NPDC051921, assembly GCF_040680975.1. Classification (NCBI taxonomy): domain Bacteria; kingdom Bacillati; phylum Actinomycetota; class Actinomycetes; order Kitasatosporales; family Streptomycetaceae; genus Streptomyces; species Streptomyces sp. NPDC051921. The sequence goes on along the minus strand of NZ_JBFAXU010000004.1, from coordinate 335,505 downwards.
CAGGGCCCGCTTCAGGTCCTGGTTGCCGGCGTCGTCGAGTCCGTAGAGCGCGTCGTAGATGTTGCGCACGGCGGGGCCGGAGGCGCCGGAGCCCGTACCACCCTGGGCGATCGTCATGACGATCGCGTAGTCCTTGGTGTAGGTGGCGAACCAGGAGGTCGTCTGCTTGCCGTAGACCTCCGCGGTACCCGTCTTGGCGTGCATCGGGATCTTGTCCTGCGGCCAGCCGCCGAACCGCCAGGCGGCCGTACCGCGGGTGGCGACTCCCGCGAGGGCTTCGTCTATCAAGTCGCGGGTCTCCGGGTTGAACGGCAGCTTGCCGTGCGACCGGGGCGCGATCTCGGTGACCTTCTTGCCGTCGGCGCTGACGACGGCCTTGCCGACGGTGGGGTTCCACAGGGTGCCGCCGTTGGAGATGGCGGCGTAGATGGTGGCCATCTGGATGGGGGTGACGAGGGTGTCGCCCTGTCCGATGGAGTAGTTGACCGAGTCGCCGGCGCGCATCAGGTTGCCTTCGAGGCAGTTCTCGTACGACAGCTGCTGGACGTACGTGCCGCCCTTCTTGCCGTACTTGCACCACCAGTCCTTGTTGGCCTCCCAGAACTTCTGCTTCCACTGGCGGTCCGGGACGCGGCCGGTGACCTCGTTGGGGAGGTCGATGCCGGTCTCGGCGCCGAGGCCGAACTGATGGGCCGTCTTGTAGAACCAGTCGCCGGGGTTCTTCTTCGGCTTCATCCCGCCGTCCCTGATCCACTGCTGGTGGGCGAGGGCGTAGAAGACGGTGTCGCAGGAGACTTCGAGGGCGCGGCCGAGGCTGATGGGGCCGTGGTTCTGCGACTCGAAGTTCTTGAAGACCTGGCTGCCGATGGAGTACGAGCTCGTGCACGGGTAGCGCCCGTCGAAGTCGTAGCCCGCGTTGACGGCTGCGGTGGTCGAGATGACCTTGAAGATGGAGCCGGGGGCGGCCTGGCCCTGGATGGCCCGGTTCAGCAGCGGGAAGTTGGAGTCCTTGCCGGTGAGGGCGGCGTAGTCCTTGGCGGAGATGCCGCCTACCCAGGCGTTGGGGTCGTAGTCGGGCTGTGAGGCCATGGCGACGATCCGGCCGGTCTTCGTCTCCATGACGACGACGGCGCCGGCGTCGGCCTTGTAGTTCTCGTTGGTGTTCTTGTCGAAGGTCTTCCGGGCCTCGACCATCGCGTTGTGCAGCTCCCATTCGGCGACCGCCTGGACGCGGGCGTCGATGGAGGTGACGACGTTGGCGCCGGGCTCGGCGGGGTCGCTCTTGGCCTGGCCGATGACCCGGCCGAGGTTGTCGACCTCGTAGCGGGTGACGCCGGCCTTGCCGCGCAGCTGCTTGTCGTAGGTGCGCTCCAGGCCGGAGCGGCCGACCTGGTCGGAGCGCAGGTACGGCGAGTCGCTGTCCTTGGCCTTCTCGATCTCGTCGTCGGTGACGGGCGACAGGTAGCCGAGGACCTGCGAGGTGCGGGACTTGCCGGGGGCCGGGTAGCGGCGCACGGCGGCCGGTTCGGCGGTGATGCCGGGGAAGTCCTCGGCGCGCTCGCGGATCTGCAGGGCCTGCTGGGTGGTGGCCTCGTCGGTGACGGGGATCGGCTGGTAGGGCGAGCCGTTCCAGCAGGGCTTGGGGGTCTTGGAGTCGCAGAGCCGGATCTTGTTGATGACGTCGATCGGCTTCATGCCGAGCACGGCGGCGAGCCGGGTGAGGACGGCCTTGCCGTCGTCCTTCATCTTCATGAGCTCGGTGCGCGAGGCGGAGACGACGAGCCGGGTCTCGTTGTCGGCGAGCGGGACGCCGCGGGCGTCGAGGATGGAGCCGCGCACGGCGGGCTGGACGACCTGCTGGACGTGGTTGCTCTTCGCCTCGTCGGTGTACTCCTTGCCGTTGCGGATCTGGAGGTACCAGAGGCGTCCGCCGAGGGTGAAGAGCAGGGAGAAGACGAGGACCTGGATGACGACGAGCCGGATCTGGACCCGGGGGGTCCGTCCGGTCTCGGGGATGTTGCTCATGCTGCCGTTGCCCCCTCGGTCACAGTCGCTTGACTCCCTTGATGCGTCCGGCGCGTGAGGCGCGGGTCCGGGCGGCCTTGACGCGCAGGCCGCTGCGCTGGGTGCCGATCCTCAGGCCGGTGCCGGAGGAGAGCCAGCCGGAGGCGACGTCGGCTCCGTTCGTCCCGGCCTCGGCGAGCGGGTCGTTCTCCGCGCGCCGGGCGAGCGCCATGATCAGCGGCACGGTGAAGGGCGCGAGGAGCAGGTCGTAGAGGGCCGCGGTGAAGAGCAGGAAGCCGAGGCCGACATGGCGGGCGGCGGTGTCGCCGACGAGGGCGCCCACGCCCGCGTAGAGCAGGGTGGAGCCGAGCGCGGCGACGACGACCACGGCCATCGGACCGGAGGCGGACTTCAGCCGGCCGTTCTCGGGGCGGGCCAGTCCGCAGAGGTAGCCGACGACGCAGAGCACGAGGGCGTAGCGCCCGGCGGCGTGGTCGGCGGGCGGGGCGAGGTCGGCGAGGAGGCCGGCGGTGAAGCCGACGAGGGCGCCGGTGACGTGTCCGTACGCGAGGGCGAGGCCGACGACGGTGAGCAGGACGAGGTCGGGGACGGCGCCGGGGAGCTGGAGGCGGGCGAGGACGGAGACCTGGACGACGAGGGCGACGACGACCAGGACGGCCGAGAGGAGGATGCGGTTGAACTTCACGGTGTCTCCCCCTGGTCCTGCGGCTGCTGGGTCTCCTCGGGCTTCAGCGCGGGCTGGTCGCCCGACGGCTGGGCCTGGTCGGGCTTCTGGCCGTCGCTCTGGGCCTGCTGTCCGTCCGGGGGCGGCGGGGTGACCGTGACGGTGACGGTCGGCGCGGGCTTGGGCTTCTGCGGCAGGACCATGTCGCGCGGGTCGGTGCGCGGGGCCTGGACGACGACGCCGACGATGTCGAGCTTGGTGAAGCCCACGTACGGGCGGACGTAGATGTTGCGGGTCAGTCCGCCGCCCGAGGGGTCGACGCGGACGACCTCGCCGACGGGCACGCCGGGCACGAAGGGCTTGTCGGCCTGCGAGCCGAAGGTGACGAGCCGGTCGCCGGGCTTCACCTTCGCCTTGCCGTTGAGGAGCTGGACGAGCAGCGGGCCGTCGCCCTGCCCGGTGGCGAAACCGAGTTCGTCGGTCTTCTCCATGCGGGTGCCGACGGTGAAGTCGGGGTCGTTGGCGAGCAGCACGGTGGAGGTGGAAGGGCCGACGGTGGTGACGCGGCCGACCAGTCCGGCGCCGTTGAGCACGGTCATGTCGCGGCGGATGCCGTCGCGGGCGCCGACGTCGATGGTGACGGTCCATGAGAAGCCCTGGGCGGCTCCTATGGCGATGACCTCGGCGCCCTTGATGCCGTACTGGCCGGCGCCGGCGGTCTTCAGCATGGCGTCGAGCTCGCGCAGCCGGTTGCGGTTGCGGTCGTCGCTGCCGAGCTTGGCCTTGAGGGCGGCGTTCTCCTGTTCCAGTGCGGCGATGCGGTTGTGCCGCTCCCCGGAGTCGCGAACCGCCCCTATGGCGTTGCCGATCGGGTCGACCGCCGAGGCGACTCCGTTCTCGACGGGACCGAAGACCGCGGCCGCGGCCTGTCGGGCACCGTCGACCGGCGACTCCTGGCCTCCTCGGATGTCCACCGTGATCAGTGCGAACGCGATGGCGATCAGCAGCACCAGGAGCAGCCGGCTCTCTCGTGTGTCCCTCACGTGCGGCGGCCGTGCCCTTCCTCGAATCGACAGGGGGGTGACAGGGCCCCGGGCCGGGGGCCCGGGGGTGGATGGAGTTGTCCGTGCGGTGGTGCGGTCGTGCGGTGGTACGGGGCTCCGCCGGTCAGCGGCGCGGCTGGGCGTCGAGCACCTGCTGCAGCGCCTCGAACTCCTCGACGCACTTGCCGGAGCCGAGGGCCACGGAGTCCAGCGGGTCCTCGGCGATGTGGATCGGCATGCCGGTCTCACGGCGCAGGCGTTCGTCGAGGCCGCGCAGCAGGGCGCCGCCACCGGTGAGAACGATGCCGCGGTCCATGACGTCACCGGAGAGCTCGGGCGGGCACTTGTCGAGGGTGGTCTTCACCGCGTCGACGATGGCGTTGACCGGCTCCTCGATGGCCTTGCGGACCTCGGCGGCGGAGATGACGACCGTCTTGGGCAGGCCGGAGACCAGGTCGCGGCCGCGGATCTCGGTGTGTTCGTCCTGGTCGAGGTCGTAGGCGGAGCCGATGGTGATCTTGATCTGCTCGGCGGTGCGCTCACCGAGGAGGAGCGAGTACTCCTTCTTGATGTGCTGGATGATCGCGTTGTCGAGCTCGTCGCCGGCCACCCGGATGGACTGTGCCGTGACGATTCCGCCGAGGCTGATGACGGCCACCTCGGTGGTGCCGCCGCCGATGTCGACGACCATGTTGCCGGTGGCCTCGTGGACCGGGAGGCCCGAGCCGATCGCCGCGGCCATCGGCTCCTCGATGATGTGCACCTGACGGGCGCCGGCCTGGGTGGAGGCCTCGATGACGGCACGGCGCTCGACCCCGGTGATGCCCGAGGGCACGCAGACCACGACGCGCGGGCGGGCCAGGTAGCGGCGCTTGTGGATCTTGAGGATGAAGTAGCGGAGCATCCGCTCCGTGATCTCGAAGTCGGCGATCACGCCGTCCTTGAGCGGGCGGACGGCCACGATGTTCCCGGGCGTCCGGCCGATCATCTTCTTCGCCTCGGCACCGACCGCCAGGATGCCGCCGGTGTTGGTGTTGATGGCGACGACGGACGGCTCGTTCAGAACGATGCCTCGACCCCTGACGTACACCAGCGTGTTGGCGGTCCCGAGGTCGACAGCCATGTCACGGCCGATGAACGACATTGAGTTCCCCTTGTTTCCCATGAGGATGCGTCGGGCCTTCCCTATCGGAGCGTTGACGGCTTCTCAGGTCGGCGAGGTGACTGAAGGTGGTGCGGCGTGGAGTTTTCCATCGTAGTGCCGCCCGCACGGATACCGCGCGGCGGACCGCCCCAGTCCACCTCTGTATAGGTGACGGAATGACGCGGCGATCCGTTCCCGGGATCGGCGTTCATATGCCTGGGGGCGACCGAATTCCTTCGGTCGCCCCCAGGTCATGGCGCTGATCGGCTGACGCCCGGTCAGAGCAGGTGTCAGGAGAGACCCGGGAAGAAGATCTTCAGCTCACGTGTGGCGGACTCCTCGGAGTCCGAGGCGTGGATCAGGTTCTCGCGGACGATGGTGCCGAAGTCGCCGCGGATGGACCCCGGGGCGGCGGCGATCGGGTCGGTCGGGCCCGCGAGCGTGCGCAGACCCTCGATGACCCGCTCGCCCTCGACGACGAGCGCGACGACCGGACCGGACTGCATGAAGCCCATCAGCGGCTCGTAGAAGGGCTTGCCCTTGTGCTCGCCGTAGTGCTGCTCCAGCGTCTCCTGGTCCAGCTCGCGCATCTCCAGGGCCGTGATGGTCCAGCCCGCCTTGCGCTCGATACGGCCGATGATCTCGCCGATCAGACCACGGCGGACGGCGTCGGGCTTGAGCAGGACGAGCGATCGCTGGCTCACGGTGGAACTCCTTCAGACAACGGTGTGCGGGACTGACGAATCTACAGGGCCCGGACCGGCCCCGATCACGCAGCGTCAGGCCCTGCGGAGCCCTGGCGGGCGGCCCAGTCCGCCTTGATGGTGTCGATCCTGCGCCCGTAGTGCACGGAGGCCCACCACAGGGCGGCGAAGACCGCCCCGAGGAAGAACATGATCGGCACCACGAAGCCGCTGGCGATCAGCGCGATCTGCAGCGCCCAGCCCATCTGGACGCCGCCCGGACGGGTGGTCATCCCGCACAGCAGCACCGACAGGACCATGGCGATCCCGCAGACCCACCACACCGTCGACATCGCCAGCGTGTCGTCCTTCATGGCGACCAGGCCGGCGAAACCGATCACGAAGAACTCGCCGATCAGGGTCGAGGAACACAGCACCCGCATCGGCTCAGCCTCGCTTCAGGAGCAGCCGGGCATCGCCGACCGTGAAGATCGAACCGGTGACGAGGACGCCCGCGCCGGCGTACTCGTCCTCCTCCTCGGCGAGCGTGATCGCGGCCTCGATGGCGTCGTCGAGCCGCGGCTCGACGACCACGCGGTCCTCGCCGAAGACCTCGACCGCGATCGCGGCGAGCGCGTCGACGTCGGTGGCCCGCGGGCTGGAGTTCGCCGTGATCACGACCTCCGCGAAGATCGGCTCGAAGGCCTCCAGGAAGCCGCGGGCGTCCTTGTCGGCGCTGGTGGACACCACACCGATGAGCCGGGAGAAGCCGAAGGACTCGGTGATGCCGTCGGCGGTCGCGCGGGCGCCGTGCGGGTTGTGCGCGGCGTCCAGGATGACCGTGGGAGAGGAGCGCACGACCTCCAGACGGCCCGGCGAGGCCACCTGGGCGAAGGCCCGGCGGACCGTGTCGAGGTCGAGCGTCCGGGCGTGCTGCGAGCCGATGCCGAAGAAGGCCTCGACGGCGGCGAGCGCCACCGCCGCGTTGTGCGCCTGGTGCGCGCCGTACAGCGGCAGGAACACGTTGTCGTACTCGCCGCCGAGGCCGCGCAGGGTGAGGAGCTGGCCGCCGACGGCGACCTCGCGGGAGACGACGCCGAACTCCATGCCCTCACGGGCCACGGTGGCGTCGACGTCGACGGCCTTCTTCAGGAGCACCTGGGCCGCGTCCACCGGCTGCTGGGCGAGGATCACCGTCGCGCCCTGCTTGATGATCCCGGACTTCTCGCCGGCGATCGCGGCGGGCGTGTCGCCGAGGCGGTCGGTGTGGTCGAGGTCGATCGGGGTGACGACGGCGACGGAGGCGTCGATGACGTTGGTGGCGTCCCACGTGCCGCCCATGCCGACCTCGACCACCGCCGCGTCGACCGGGGCGTCGGCGAAGGCCGCGTACGCCATCCCGGTGAGGACCTCGAAGAACGAGAGCCGGTACTCCTCGCGGGCGTCGACCAGCTCCACGTAGGGCTTGATGTCCTGGTACGTCTCGATGAAGCGCTCGGCGTCGATCGGGGCGCCGTCCAGACTGATCCGCTCGGTGATGGTCTGCACGTGCGGCGAGGTGTAGCGCCCGGTGCGCAGGTCGAAGGCGCCGAGCAGGAGCTCGATCATGCGGGCCGTGGAGGTCTTGCCGTTCGTGCCCGTGATGTGGATCGACGGATACGCGCGCTGCGGCTCGCCGAGGACGTCCATCAGGGCCGCGATGCGGGTGACCGAGGGCTCCAGCTTGGTCTCGCCCCAGCGGGTCGACAGCTCGGTCTCGACCTCGCGCAGCGCCTTGTCGACCTCGGGGTCGGCGGGACGCGAGGGCACGGGGTCGCCCTGCGGCGGACCGGCCATGGTGCGCAGGGTGCGGCTGCCGGCCTCGATCACCGCCAGGTCGGGGGTGGGGGTGCCCCCTTCTCGAGCGGAGTCGAGAGATGGGGGGAGGTCGGTCTCGTCGTCGACGATGTCGTCGAACAGGTCGCCCTGGTCGCTGTCGTCGAACTGGTCGCGCGGGTCGCTCGGCTCACTCACGCCCCCAGTCTACGGAGCGGCACCGACAGGACATCGGACCCACCCCTTTCGGGACTTTCGACCCACCGGCCGCCGGAGCCCGCCCGGCGCGGGTACGGCCGGCGGGATACGGCCCGCGGCGTACGGGCCCGCGGGGCGGCCCGGGGCGGCGGGGCGGCAGGCCGGCAGGGGTCGGCCGGCGGGCGGGCAGCAGGCGCGATCCCGCCCGGCGGGCCCTAGCGGTCGGCCAGGCCCGACGGGAGGGTCGCCGTGACCACGTACGCGCCGTGCTCGCGGCGGGCGTCGAGCGTGCCGCCCATGCTGGTGACGCGCTCCTCCATGGAGAACAGGCCGGTGCCGGTCGACACCGGTGCACGGTCCGGCGGGGTCTGGGCCAGCGGATTGCGGACCTCGACGCGCAGCGCGGGACCCTCGACCGTGATCGACACGCTCACCGGCAGGCCCGGCGCGTGCTTGGCCGCGTTCGTCAGGCACTCCCGCACGACCCGGTGGACGGCCGCCTGCCGCAGCGGCGACAGCGCCTTCGCCTCCTCGGCCACCTGGACGTCGACGGGGCTGCCCAGGCGCTCGCTCTCCTCGGCGAGGGCCGCGAGCCCTTCGAGGCCCGGGGTGGCGGCGCCGCCGTCGGCACGCCGTACGAGGGTCTCGTTGAGCATGTGATGGGCGCGCCGGGCGGTGTCGGCAAGCTCCTCGAAGGCCTTCTGGTGCGCCTCTCCCCTGGCCCGTACGGCGAGCACCTCGGCCCGCACCGCGAGTACGGTCAGCTCCCGGCCCACCAGGTCGTGGACGTCCCGGCCGACCGAGATCCGCTCCTCCTGGACGGCCTGCCGGGCGGCGGCCTCGCGGCGCTGGACCTCCAGGGCCCGTACGAGGTCGTGGCGGTAGGCGGCGATGCCGACGCCGGCGGCGAGGACGCCGATGGGGACGACGAGGCTCAGGAAGTCGCTGAGGGTCGCGCCGTGCCGGGCTGGCCAGCCGGGGGTGTTGAAGTAGGCGTAGGCGGCGCCGACGTACAGCAGGGTGGCCAGGACGGCGGTCCGCCGCCCGCGGAAGCGGCCCAGCGAGTACAGCGCGAACTGGATCATCGTGAGCTCGTGCAGCCAGCCCATCAGGACGATCGCCACCACGAACGGCACCCACGGCGCCCGCCGGCGCAGCACGAGGGTGGCCGCGCCGGCCGCGAGGACCAGGGTGGCGGTGATCCCGGTGAGCGAGTTGTCCTCGCGGGCGAGCCCCGGCACGTCCAGGACCATGAGGCCGAAGGCGCTGAGCGCGGCGACGACGTCCATGGCGCGGGGCGACACGGCCCACCGGTCCACGCAGCGGCGCAGCGCGGACGGGGCGGGAAGGGGAAGCATGCGTTCCATCATCCCGGGTCCTTGGTCCCGTCACCGAGGACCTGAAGTCCCGTCTGATGTGAGATGGGGCACGAGGGCCAACTTTGTCCGAAATGCGAGACGGCGCCGCCGCAGGGAAACGCCGAAGGCCCCCGGAACCAGGTGCGGTTCCGGGGGCCTTCGGCGTACGGCTCACGCCTGCGGCAGACGCTCCAGCTGGGACTGGATGCGGGCGATGTCCTCCTCCGCCTTGGCCAGGCGGGTGCGGATCTTGTCGACCACGTTGTCCGGCGCCTTGGCCAGGAAGGCCTCGTTGCCGAGCTTGCCCTCGGCCTGCGCCTTCTCCTTCTCCGCGGCGGCGAGGTCCTTCGCGAGGCGCTTGCGCTCGGCGGCGACGTCGATCGTGCCCGAGAGGTCGAGCGCGACGGTGGCACCGGCGACCGGCAGGGAGGCGGTGGCGGAGAAGCCCTCGCCCTCCGGCTGGAGACGCAGCAGCTGGCGGATGGCCGCCTCGTGCGCGGCGAGCGGGGTGCCGTCCAGCTCCAGGCGGGCCGGGACCTTCTGGCCGGGCTGGAGGCCCTGGTCGGCGCGGAAGCGGCGCACCTCGGTGACGACCTGCTGCAGGTTCTCGATCTCGGCCTCGGCGGCCTCGTCACGGAAGCCGCTGTCCGTCGGCCACTCGGCGATGACCAGGGACTCGCGCCCGGTGAGGGTGGTCCACAGGGCGTCGGTGACGAACGGGACGATCGGGTGCAGCAGGCGCAGCATGACGTCCAGGACCTCGCCGAGGACCCGGCCGGAGACCTTGGCCTGCTCCCCGCCGGCGAAGAAGGTCGTCTTCGACAGCTCGACGTACCAGTCGAAGACCTCGTCCCACGCGAAGTGGTAGAGCGCGTCGCTGAGCTTCGCGAACTGGTAGTCCTCGTAGTAGGCGTCGACCTGGGCGACCGTCTTGTTGAGACGGGACAGGATCCAGCGGTCGGTCGCGGACAGCTGCTCGACCGGGGGCAGTTCGCCCTCGATCGTCGCGCCGTTCATGAGCGCGAAGCGGGTGGCGTTCCAGATCTTGTTGGCGAAGTTCCGGGAGGCCTTGACCCAGTCCTCGCCGATCGGGACGTCGACGCCCGGGTTGGCGCCGTTGGCCAGGGTGAAGCGGACGGCGTCGGAGCCGTACTGGTCCATCCAGTCCAGCGGGTTGACCACGTTGCCGAAGGACTTCGACATCTTCTTGCCGTTCTGGTCACGGACCATGCCGTGCAGCGCGATGGTGTGGAACGGCGGGACGCCGTCCATCGCGTAGAGGCCGAACATCATCATCCGGGCGACCCAGAAGAAGAGGATGTCGTAGCCGGTGACGAGGACGGAGTTCGGGTAGAACTTCGCGAGGCTCTCGGTCCGCTCGGGCCAGCCGAGCGTGGAGAACGGCCACAGGCCGGAGGAGAACCAGGTGTCGAGGACGTCGGTGTCCTGGTGCCAGCCCTCGCCCGCCGGCGGCTCCTCGTCAGGGCCGACGCAGACGACCTCGCCGTTGGGGCCGTACCAGACCGGGATGCGGTGCCCCCACCACAGCTGGCGCGAGATGCACCAGTCGTGCAGGTTGTCGACCCAGTCGAAGTACCGCTTCTCCATCTCCTGCGGGTGGATCTTGACCTTGCCGTCGCGGACCGCGTCACCGGCGGCCTTCGCGAGCGGGCCGACCTTGACCCACCACTGCATCGAGAGGCGCGGCTCGATGGTGGTCTTGCAGCGCGAGCAGTGCCCGACGGAGTGGGTGTACGGACGCTTCTCCGCGACGATCCGGCCCTCGGCGCGCAGTGCGGCGACGATGGCGGAACGGGCCTCCAGGCGGTCCAGGCCCAGGAAGGGGCCGTGGACGGTGATGACCGCGTGCTCGTCCATGACGGCGATCGACGGCAGGTTGTGGCGCTGGCCGATCTCGAAGTCGTTCGGGTCGTGAGCCGGCGTCACCTTGACGGCGCCGGTGCCGAACTCGGGGTCGACGTGCGTGTCGGCGACGACCGGGATGCGGCGGCCGGTGAGCGGCAGCTCGATCTCGGTGCCGACCAGGTGCTTGTAGCGCTCGTCGTCCGGGTGGACGGCGACGGCCGTGTCACCGAGCATCGTCTCGGCGCGGGTGGTGGCGACGACGATCTCCGTGTCGCCCTCGCCGTACCGGATGGAGACGAGCTCGCCGTCGTCGTCCTGGTACTCGACCTCGATGTCGGAGATCGCGGTGAGGCAGCGCGGGCACCAGTTGATGATGCGCTCGGCGCGGTAGATCAGCTCGTCGTCGTAGAGCTTCTTGAAGATGGTCTGGACGGCCTGCGAGAGGCCCTCGTCCATGGTGAAGCGCTCGCGCGACCAGGCGACGCCGTCGCCGAGGCGGCGCATCTGACCGGAGATCTGGCCACCGGACTCGGCCTTCCACTGCCAGACGCGCTCGACGAACGCCTCACGGCCCAGGTCGTGACGGGACTTGCCCTCCTTGGCGAGCTCACGCTCGACGACGTTCTGGGTGGCGATACCGGCGTGGTCCATGCCCGGCTGCCACAGCGTCTCGTAGCCCTGCATGCGCTTGCGGCGGGTGAGGGCGTCGATCAGCGTGTGCTCGAAGGCGTGGCCCAGGTGGAGCGAGCCGGTGACGTTCGGCGGCGGGATGACGATGGTGTACGGCGGCTTGTCGCTCTTCTCGTCCGCCTCGAAGTACCCGCGCTCTACCCAGCGCTCGTACAGCGGCCCCTCTACCTCGGCCGGCGTGTACTGGGTCGGCAATTCGGTGGTGGCTGCTGTCTGCTGCTGAGTGTTCTCGGTCACGGGGCCAGTTTAGGGGTGTCCGACGGTCCTCCTGAAACTCGATTGTTCGGTAACGGTGTGACCCCCACCGCCCCGGCGCGGCACGGCTTCCGACAGGATGTTCGCTACGCATAAACATCCTGTGAGGGGAACCTGTCCATGAGCTACAACCAGCCGGGCCCGTACGGCGGCCAGCCGCAGCAGCCCGGGCCGTACGGCCAGCCGGGCCCTTACGGCCAGCAGCCGCAGCAGCCCGGTCCGTACGGCGGCCAGCCGCAGCCCGGTTACGGCTACCCGCAGCAGGCCCCGCAGGGCGTCCCGCCGCAGCAGCCGTACGGCTACCCGCAGCAGCCGCAGCAGCCCGGGCCGTACGGCCAGCCGCCCCAGCAGCCCCCGTACGGCGCCCCGCAGGGCCCGGGCGGCTACATGCCCCCGCCGCCGGCCGCCAAGAAGAGCCCGGCCGGCTGGATCATCGGTGGCATCGCCGTGGTGGCGGCACTGGGCGTGGGCGCGTACTTCGTGCTCGGTGGCGGGGGCGGCTCCAACGTCGCGGACGACGGCCCGCACAAGCTGATCACCCCGGCGACGGTGCTCGTCGAGTACAAGAAGTCCCAGGAGGGGAAGAGCTCCGAGGAGGACAAGAAGTCGCTCAAGGAGGCCGAGAAGAACGGCGTCAAGAACGCCAAGGAGGTCGGCGCCTCCTACGAGGTGAAGAACGAGGCCAACCCGCTGGGCGCCAAGATGATCTCGTTCAACGGTCTCTACGGCGAGATCGACGACCCGGAGCAGGTCGTCGACACCATCTTCGCCACCATCAAGACGGAGGCCGAGAAGGACAAGGGCAAGGCCGACGAGCCGCAGCTCGAGGGCAGCCCGCAGGAGTACAAGCCGGCCGATCTGGACGGCGCGGTCCTGAAGTGCCAGCAGGCCAAGACCAAGGCCGACGCCACGGCCGGCACCCCGGCGATGACCATGACCTTCTGCGTGTGGGCCGACCACAGCACGGTCGGCATCGTCGTCCCGGTCGACATGGCCTCGCTGCTGTCCGGCAAGGGCGGCTCCGCCGAGGACGCCGCCGCCACGACGGCCAAGCTCCGCAAGGAAGTTCGCGTCAAGGCCTGATCGGGCCCATGACGAAAGGGGCGCCCCGCCGGTCTCACCGGCGGGGCGCCCCTTCTCGCTGTGTGCGTGGTGCCGCTACGCGCTCTTCTCGTGCCGGCCGTCGTTCTTCACGATCCGCGGGACCAGCGTCGGGTTGACGTTGTCGCGGACCACGTCGGCCGTGATGACCACGCGGGCCACGTCCTTGCGGGACGGGACCTCGTACATCACCGACTGGAGGACCTCCTCCATGATGGCGCGCAGGCCACGGGCGCCGGTGCCGCGGAGGATGGCCTGGTCGGCGATGGCCTCCAGGGCCGGGCGGTCGAAGTCCAGCTCCACGCCGTCGAGTTCGAAGAGGCGCTGGTACTGCTTCACCAGCGCGTTGCGGGGCTCGACCAGGATCTTCAGCAGGGCTTCGCGGTCCAGGTTGTGGACGGAGGTGATGACGGGAAGACGGCCGATGAACTCGGGGATCATCCCGAACTTCACGAGGTCCTCGGGCATGACCTCCTGGAACTGGTCGCTCGCCTCGATCTCGCGCTTGGAGCGGATGGTCGCCCCGAAGCCGATGCCCTTGGCGCCCGCCCGCGACTCGATGATCTTCTCCAGGCCGGCGAAGGCGCCGCCCACGATGAAGAGCACGTTCGTCGTGTCGATCTGGATGAACTCCTGGTGCGGGTGCTTCCGGCCGCCCTGCGGCGGGACGGAGGCCGTGGTGCCCTCCAGGATCTTGAGGAGTGCCTGCTGCACGCCCTCGCCGCTCACGTCGCGCGTGATCGACGGGTTTTCGCTCTTACGGGCGACCTTGTCGATCTCGTCGATGTAGATGATCCCGGTCTCGGCCTTCTTGACGTCGTAGTCGGCCGCCTGGATCAGCTTGAGCAGGATGTTCTCGACGTCCTCGCCGACATAGCCCGCCTCCGTCAGCGCCGTCGCGTCGGCGATGGCGAACGGCACGTTGAGCATGCGGGCGAGCGTCTGGGCCAGCAGCGTCTTGCCGGAGCCCGTGGGGCCCAGCAGCAGGATGTTGGACTTCGCCAGCTCGATGGCGTCGTCCCGGCCCTGCGCGCCGCCGTTCTCGCCGGCCTGGACGCGCTTGTAGTGGTTGTACACCGCGACCGAGAGGGCCTTCTTCGCGGGCTCCTGCCCGACGACGTACCCCTCGAGGAACTCGTAGATCTCGCGGGGCTTGGGGAGCTCCTCCCACCGCACCTCGCTCGTCTCGGCGAGTTCTTCCTCGATGATCTCGTTGCAGAGGTCGATGCACTCGTCGCAGATGTACACACCGGGGCCTGCGATGAGCTTCTTCACCTGCTTCTGGCTCTTTCCGCAGAACGAGCACTTGAGCAGGTCGCCGCCATCACCGATGCGTGCCACGAGGTGCTTCCCCTTCGCCTGGGAGTGCTTGGTTCAGCGACTCCTGGTGCCTCATATTCGACGGTACCTTGCCGGGCCCCCCGTTCGGGCCCCCCTTGGCACGGTTGGCATGGACGGGATTCGGCCACACCAACCGCGGCAAGGGAAGGTCGAGCGTCAGGCTGCCGCGGCGGCCGTGCTCTTGCGGGTCGAGACGATCTGGTCGATCAGGCCGTACGCCAGGGCGTCCTCGGCCGTCAGGATCTTGTCACGCTCGATGTCGTCGCGGATCTTCTCGATCGGCGTCGAGGAGTGCTTGGCCAGCATCTCCTCCAGCTGGCTGCGCATGCGCAGGATCTCGTTGGCCGCGATCTCCAGGTCGGAGAGCTGCTCACGGCCGGTGCCGCCGGACGGCTGGTGGATCAGCACGCGCGCGTTCGGCAGGGCCATCCGCTTGCCGGGGGTGCCGGCGGCGAGCAGCACGGCCGCGGCGGAGGCCGCCTGGCCCATGCAGACCGTCTGGATGTCCGGCTTCACGAACTGCATCGTGTCGTAGATGGCCGTGAGGGCGGTGAAGGAGCCGCCCGGGCTGTTGATGTAGATCGAGATGTCGCGGTCCGGGTCCATCGACTCCAGGCACAGCAGCTGCGCCATGACGTCGTTGGCGGAGGCGTCGTCGATCTGCACGCCGAGGAAGATCACGCGCTCCTCGAAGAGCTTCGCGTACGGGTCGTACTCGCGGATGCCCTGCGAGGTGCGCTCGACGAAGCGCGGGACGACGTAGCGGTTGTCCACCTGCGGGCCGCTGTAGAGGCCGCTCGCGGAGAAGTTCGGGGTCATGGGGCTGTTCACCATCCTGAGGGCGATCGGTGGGCTGGGGCTGTCGGAGCGGGCTGCCTGGGCTCAGGCGCCCGTGCCGCCGCCGCCCGGAACACCCGCGGCGTGCGTGATGATGTCGTCGATGAGGCCGTACTCCTTGGCCTCCTCCGAGGTGAACCAGCGGTCGCGGTCGCCGTCGCGGATGATCGCCTCGACGGTCTGACCGGAGTGGTGCGCGGTGATCTCGGCCATGCGCTTCTTCGTGCGGAGGAGGTACTCGGCCTGGATCTTGATGTCCGAGGCCGTGCCGCCGATGCCGGCGGAGCCCTGGTGCATCAGGATGTCGGTGTTCGGCAGCGCGAAGCGCTTGCCGGGGGTGCCGGCGGTGAGCAGGAACTGGCCCATCGAGGCCGCCATGCCCATACCGATGGTGACGACGTCGTTCGGGATGAACTGCATGGTGTCGTAGACCGCCATGCCGGCCGTCACCGAGCCGCCGGGGCTGTTGATGTACAGGTAAATGTCCTTCTCCGGCTCCGCGGCCAGGAGGAGCATCTGCGCGGTGATCTTGTTGGCGATCTCGTCGTCGACCTGCTGGCCGAGGAAGATGATCCGCTCGCCGAGCAGCCGGTTGTAGACATGGTCGCCGAGGCCGCCACCGATGGACGGCTCACCCGCGGCGTAAGGCTTCAGATTCGTCACGTATCCACCTGCTCGTCTCCGACGGCCCCGGGCCGTCTCGCGTCTCGTTCTGAGGGCAGTGCCCTCGTATTCATGGACCCTAACGCGCAGGTAGGACAACGCCATCCCGGTTCCCGAACTGTTCGCTGGGAGCGCAAGGTAGTTGGGCGCGCATAAACGGGTCACGAGGGGGTTCCCGGAGGGTTCCCGCTACGTCCACGGGCCCGGGCGCACAACTGTGCGTCCGGGCCCGTGGCGCGGGGTTCAGCGCGAGGCGCGGGCCTCCCGGTGAGCCTTACTTGTCCTCGGAGACCTCGGCCTCGCCGGTGACGGCCTCGACCGTCTCGGTGGCCTGCTCCTCGTCCTCGTCGGACAGGTCGACCACGTCGCCGTTGGTGTCGACGACCTTGGCGGCCTCGACGACGACCGCGAGGGCCTTGCCGCGGGCGACCTCGCCGACGAGCATCGGCACCTGGCCGCCCTGGACGACGGCCTGGGCGAACTGGTCGGGGGACATGCCGGAGGAGGCGGCGCGGCGCATGAGGTGCTCGGTGAGCTCCTCCTGGTCCACGTTCAGCTGCTCCTTGGAGACCAGCTCGTCGAGCAGGAACTGGGTCTTGATGCCCTTGACCGCCTGCTCCTTGGTCTCGGCGTCGAACTCCTCGACCGTCTTGCCCTGGAACTCCAGGTACTTCTCGAGGGTCAGGCCCATCTGACCGAGCTGGTGGTGCTCCAGGTTGTGCTTGCGGGTGTTGATCTCGTCCTCGAGCAGCTTCTCGGGAACGGGGATCTCCGCGAGCTCCAGGAACTTCTCCAGGACGCGCTCCTGGGCCTGGGTGGCCTGGTCGAACTGCTTCATGTTCTCGAGGCGCTTGCGGCTGTCGGCCTTGAGCTCGTCGAGGGTGTCGAACTCCGACGCCATCTGGGCGAACTCGTCGTCCAGCTCGGGGAGCTCGCGGGCGGCGACGGCGGTGACCTTGACGGTGACCTCGGCGTCCTTGCCCTCGGCGGAGCCGCCCTTCAGCTGCGAGGTGAAGGTGGCCTCGCCGCCGGCCTCCAGGCCGGTGACGGCCTCGTCGATGCCGTCGAGCAGCTCGCCGGAACCGATGGTGTACGAGACGCCGGAGGCGACACCGTCGGGCAGGACCTCGCCGTCGACCTTGGCCTCGAGGTCGATGGTGACGACGTCACCCTCGGTGGCGGCGCGCTCGACCGGGTTGGTGGAGGCGAAGCGCTCGCGCAGCTGCTCCACCGACTTCTCGATGTCCTCGTCGGTGACCTCGACGGCGTCGACCTCGACCTCGATGCCGGAGTAGTCCGGGATCTCGATGGCCGGGCGGATGTCGACCTCGGCGGTGAAGGCCAGCTTCTCGCCGTCCTTCAGCTCCGTGATGTCGACCTCGGGCTGGCCCAGCGGGTTGACCTCGGCCTCGTTGACCGCCTCGGTGTAGAGCTTCGGGAGCGCGTCGTTGACGGCCTCCTCCAGCACCGCACCACGGCCGAACCGCTGGTCGATCACGCGAGCCGGGATCTTGCCCTTGCGGAAGCCCTTGACCGTGACCTGCTGGTTGATCTTCTTGTACGCCGCGTCGAGGCTGTCCTTGAGCTCCTCGAAGGGCACCTCGACAGTGAGCCGAACCCGGGTCGGGTTCAGGGTCTCCACGGCGCTCTTCACGGTTCGGTCTCCTTGGTGGCTGATTCCTGGTTTCCGGCGGCGCCGCCCGTGGCGGCTCCGGCCGATCGGCCCGGTCAGAGAGACACACGGGCACGCAGCTTGCATAGTAACCGCAAGCGCCTCGCGCCCCACAACGTGATCTTTGCTGGTCGGGGTGGCGGGATTTGAACCCACGGCCTTCCGCTCCCAAAGCGGACGCGCTACCAAGCTGCGCCACACCCCGTCGGTGCGACACGTAGGGTACATGGACGGAGACGGTGCGACGCCCCCACTTTCCGAGGGGTGTGCGCGGACCTGCCCGGACCCGCTACGATGGCGTCCGTGCCGCCGCGGTGATCACTCACGGCGCGCTGCTCGCGGGCGTAGCTCAATGGTAGAGCCCTAGTCTTCCAAACTAGCTACGCGGGTTCGATTCCCGTCGCCCGCTCCATCGACGAAGGCCCGCCGGACACCGTCCGGCGGGCCTTCGTCGTCGGCGCTCAGAACTTGATGGACCCGACGGTCTGCGTTATCGAGTCGAGGAAGCGCTGGATGTCGTCGGCCATGCCCGTGGAGGCGAGGAAGAAGCCGAACAGCACCGCGACGACGGCCGGTCCGGCCTTCAGGTTCCCGCCACGGATCAGCACCACCATGATGATCGCCAACAGCAGCACCACGGACAGTGAAATGGCCACAACTGATCACACCCTCGGTCGGTTCCCGCCTTGCCGCCCGGGAGCGCACGTCACAGAACACCCCCGCCACATCTATCGTGCCACCAACTTCCTGCCCACTGCGGCCGGGTGACGAATCGTCGACGCAAGAATCAGGCCAAGGTGACCCATTCCTTTCGGGTCACCGCGTCGCGGCGGGCGGCTCCGCAAGTCCCAGCAGGGCCCGCACCTCGGCGTACTTGGCGGTGAGCCGGTCCCTGGTCGGGGCGTCGAGGACGGCGAGCCGGGCCGGGTCGGCGTTGTGCGCGAGATCGGACTCCTTGACCAGGAGGGCGCCGGGGGTGGCCAGAATCCGACGGGTGTAGCCCTCGATCCCCTCCCCCGGCCGCTTCGTGAGCGCGCGGACCATCGCCTTGGTCTCCGCCGGCAGGGCGGCCTGCGCCAGCCACGCCTCGGACAGGGCGTCGTCCTCGACGGAGTCGTGCAGCCAGGCCGCCGCGACCTGCGCGTCGCTGCCGCCCCGTGCCCGCACGCCGTCGGCGACGGCCCGCAGGTGCTCCGCGTAGGGGCGGCCCGCCTTGTCGGTCTGCCCCGCGTGGGCGGTGACGGCGAGGGCCTCGATCTCGGCGAGGCTGAGGTAGGGGGTGCCGGTCATGGGCGTCAGCGTAGTGCGGTGCCTCCGCCGTGCGGCGGGCTCAGCGGGGCATGGACCGGGCCATGCGCTCGCGCAGGGCCACCAGGCGGGCGTCCCCGGGCGGCGGGACGATGCCGGCGGAGGTGATCTGGACGGCCTCCCGCGCCTCCGGACGCTCTTCGGTGGCCGGCGGCAGGGGGATGCCGGCGCGGTCGGCGAGGGCCAGGACCGTCCCGGCGAAGCCCTCGGACAGGGCGAGGACCACCCCGTGGCCGGTGGCCCGCTGATGGGCGACGAGGGCGGCCACGAAGGCCGTGAACGGCTCACGCGCGACGTCGATCTCGTCGTTGGCCATCTCGCCGATGCCGGAGGGCAGGCCGAGCTCCTCCTCCCAGAGCCGCACGTGCCGCAGGAAGAGGTTCCCGGCCTTGTTCGCCGGGTTCCAGAGCGTTTCGCCGTCCATGTCGACGTACTGGGACATGCGTCCTACCCCTTGCGGTTGATCAGGAGGAGCGCGCGGTCGTCGTTGACGTCCTTCGCGCAGGCCTCGATGAGGTGCCAGGCCGCACCCTCGAAGCCGGCGGAGACGTAGCGGTCGGCCTCGCCGGTGAGGCGGTCGATGCCCTCGGCGATGTCGCGGTCGGCGCTCTCGACGAGGCCGTCGGTGAAGAGCATGAGGACGTCCCCGGGCCGCAGGGAGCCCTTGACCGGGTGGAACTCGGCGCCGTCGTAGACCCCGAGCAGCGGGCCCTCGGCGGCCTTCTCCTCCCAGCGGCCGCTGCCCGCGTGCAGCTGGAGCGCGGGCAGGTGGCCGGCGGAGAGGAGCTCGTAGTCGCCGGACTCCAGGTCGAGGACGAGGTGGATGGAGGTGGCGAAGCCCTCGTCCCAGTCCTGGCGGAGCAGGTAGCCGTTGGCGGCGGGCAGGAAGCCGTGCGGGGGCAGCGAGCCGAGGAGCCCGCCGAAGGCCCCGGAGAGCAGCAGGGCGCGGGAGCCCGCGTCCATGCCCTTGCCGGAGACGTCGGTGAGCAGGACCTCCAGGGTGCGCCCGCCGTGGGTGCGGGCCGCGACGACGAAGTCGCCGGAGAAGGACTGGCCGCCGGCCGGGCGCAGCGCCATCTCGCGGTGCCAGCCGGCCGGGAGGTGGGGCAGCGCGCTCTGGACGCGAATGCGTTCGCGCAGGTCGAAGAGCATGGTGCCGCCGCGCCGCCAGGGGACGCCGACGCGGGCCCGGAACTGCGCGATGAGCAGCCCGAACAGCCCGCAGGCCGCGACCACCAGGACCGTGCCGGGGGTGACCCGGGCGGGGCCCTGGGTGTACGGGCCGAGGACGACGGACTCGACGATGAGCGCGCCCGCGGCCGCCGCGTACAGCCCGAGGAGGCTGGCCGGGCGCAGGATCAGCCCGCCGGCGACGATCGGCAGCACGAGTGCCACGGGTGAGCACCACACGGGGTTCACGAGGGTGCCGCAGGCGATGGCCGGGACGGTGAGGAGGAGTCCGGCCAGGGCGACCCAGTCGGAGCCGTCGCCGCGGAAGTAGTCGACCCCGGACCGACGCAGCGCGACGCGGGCCCGGTGGGCGCTCCTGCGCATCCGGGCCGCGTACGAGTCCACTCCGCCGCGACGTCCCATTGGCCTGGACCCTATCCACCCGATCGGAGCTCGTGCAGGGGGACCCAGGTGACATTGCATTCGAAATCGGGTCGCGTCGGTCGACGGGGCGCTGATATCGATGGCATATGACGACTGAACTGCGGGTGCTCGACCCTGCCGAATGGGACAAGTGGTACGCCGTCCTGGAACTCGCGTTCGGCGGCGTCGCCGAGGCCGACGAGGAGCGCAAGCTCTGGCAGGAGCTGACCGAGCACGACCGTTTCCTCGGCGCGTGGGACGGGGCCCGCTGCGTCGGCACGGCGGGCGCGTTCACCTTCCGGCTGTCCGTGCCGGGCGGCGCCGTGGTGCCGGCGGCGGGCGTCACGATGGTCAGCGTGGCCGGGACGCACCGGCGGCGCGGCATCCTCACCTCGATGATGCGGCGCCAGCTGGAGGACGTCCGGTCCTGGGGCGAGCCGCTCGCCGTGCTCACGGCCTCGGAACCGGAGATCTACGGGCGCTTCGGGTACGGCGTGGGCGCGTACGCGGTGCGGGCGACGATCGACACGCACCGGGTGCGGCTCGCCGTGCCGGAGGGCACGGACGGGGTGTCGCTGCGGGTGACGTCGCCGACGGAGGCGCTCGACGCGACCGAGGCGGTGTACGCGCGGCTGGTCGGGGCCCGGCCCGGGATGCTGGAGCGGCGGCCCGGCTGGGAGCGGCTCGCGCTGCTCGACCCGCCGGCCGATCGCGAGGGCGCCTCGCCGCGGCAGTGCGTGCTCGCGGAGCGGGACGGCGAGGTCGTGGGGTACGCGCACTACGCCGTCAAGCCGGAGTGGTCCTTCGCGGGTGCCAACGGTTCGGTGTCGGTGCACCAGCTGGCGGGGCTCGACCCGGCGGCGGAGGCGGCGCTGTGGCGCTTCCTGTGCTCGGTGGACCTGACCTCGCAGGTACGGATCCACAGCCGGCCCGTGGACGACGCCTGGCAGCACCTGGTCACGGACGTCCGGCGCTGCGAGCCGACCGTCCGGGACGCGCTGCACGTGCGGCTCGTGGACGTGGGCGCGGCGCTCGCGGCGCGGACGTACCAGACGCCGGTGGACGTGGTGTTCGAGGTCGCGGACGCGTTCTGTCCGTGGAACGAGGGGCGGTGGCGGTTGACGGGGGGCGCGGAGGGGGCGGTGTGCGTGCGTACGGACGCGCCCGCCGATCTCGCGCTGTCCGTGCGGGAGTTGGGGGCGGCGTACCTGGGGGGCGTGTCGTTGGTGTCGCTTGCCGCGGCGGGGCGCGTGCGCGAGCTGCGGCAGGGGTCCCTGGTCGGGGCGTCGGTCGCCTTCGGGTCAGCCGTCGCGCCGTGGTTGCCGCACGGGTTCTAGGAGCCGGCGGAGGGAAACGGGCGGCGTCCACCCGGGACGCCGCGGGCCCGGCAGGGCCCGGGAGACCCGCCCTGGCGCTAGCCGGTCTGACAGCCCGGGCACCAGAAGAGGTTGCGGGCGGCCAGGTCCGCGGTGCGGATCTCCGTGTGGCAGACGTGGCAGGGCAGGTGGGCGCGGCGGTAGACGTAGACCTCGCCGCCGTGGTCGTCGACTCGGGGCGGGCGGCCCATCGCCTCGGGGGTGTGCTCGGCGCGGACCGTGTCGATGCGGTTCAGGCGGACGCCCTCCCGCATCAGCGCGACGAGGTCGTCCCAGATCGCCCGCCACTCCCGCTCGGTCAGGTCCTTGCCCGCGCGGTACGGGTCGATGCCGTGCCGGAAGAGGACCTCGGCGCGGTAGACGTTGCCGACGCCCGCGACGACCTTCTGGTCCATGAGCAGGGCGGCGATCGTCGTGCGGGACTTCGAGATCCGGTGCCAGGCCTTCTCGGGGCCGTCCGCGGCGCGCAGCGGGTCGGGGCCGAGCCGGTCGTGTATCGCCCGCTTCTCGGCGTCGGTGATCAGGGCGCAGGTCGTCGGGCCGCGCAGGTCGACGTACGCGTCGGGGTTCGCGAGGCGCAGCCGCACGGTGTCGGTGGGCGGCGGCGCGGGGGCGTCGCCGAAGGTCACCTTGCCGAAGAGGCCCAGGTGGATGTGGACCCACTCGTCTCCGGGGAAGCCGAGGAAGAGGTGCTTGCCGTGGGCCTCGGTGCCGTCGAGGACGGTGCCGTCGAGGAGGGCGGCGGAGTCGGCGAACTTGCCCTGGGGGCTGGAGACGCGCACAGGCCGGCCGCCGAACCGTTCCCGGTAGTCGGCGGCCAGCCGGTGGATGGTGTGCCCTTCGGGCATCAGGCGGTGGGCTCCTGCGGGTGGTGGGCCGGGATCGGCGGGAGCTCGCCGGTGGTCTCGTACGCCGCGAGCATGTCGATGCGGCGCGTGTGGCGCTCGTCACCCGAGTAGGGGGTCTTGAGGAAGACCTCGACGAAGGTGGTGGCCTCGTCCTGGGAGTGCATGCGGGCGCCCACGGCGACGACGTTGGCGTTGTTGTGCTCGCGGCCGAGGGCGGCGGTCTGCACGCTCCAGGCGAGGGCGGCGCGCACCCCCTTGACCTTGTTGGCGGCGATCTGCTCGCCGTTGCCGGAGCCGCCGATCACGATGCCGAGGCTGTCCGGGTCGGCGGCCGTCCTCTCCGCGGCGCGCAGGCAGAACGGCGGGTAGTCGTCCTGGGCGTCGTAGATGTGGGGGCCGCAGTCGACGGGCTCGTGGCCATGGGCCTTCAGCCACTCGACGAGGTGGTTCTTGAGTTCGTATCCGGCGTGGTCGGAGCCGAGGTAGACGCGCATGGTCACGAGTGTGGCACGCCAGGGGCGGGGTAGCGGTCAGCGGGGTCGGGACCTTGGTCCGGGACTTCCGTCCCATTGGTCCGGACCTCATGTCCTGAATCACGATCCGGAATCAGCTCTTCCGTACTCGCGGGTCTCCGGGTTACATGTCTCCGGCTCGCGACCCGAGCTGCCCCCCACCCGAAGGAAGCGTTCATGAACCCGCAGCCGACCCTGGCGAAGGAAGGCGGGAGCGCCGGAAACACCGGTGATTCCCAGTCTTCCCCCGGAACCAACGGCTCCGACGGCCTCAAGGCCGGACTCAAGAACCGCCACCTCTCGATGATCGCCATCGGCGGCGTCATCGGTGCCGGCCTCTTCGTCGGCTCCGGCTCCGGCATCGCCGCGGCCGGACCCGCCATCCTGCTGTCCTACGCGCTCGTCGGCGCCATGGTCGTCTTCGTGATGCGGATGCTCGGCGAGATGGCCGCCGCCCGCCCGTCCTCCGGCTCCTTCTCGGCCTACGCCGACCGGGCGCTCGGCCGCTGGGCCGGCTTCACCATCGGCTGGCTGTACTGGTTCTTCTGGGTCGTCGTGCTCGCCGTCGAGGCGACCGCCGGCGCCAAGATCCTCGAAGGCTGGATCCCGGCCGTGCCGCAGTGGGCCTGGGCGCTCATCGTGATGGTCGTGCTCACCGCGACCAACCTGGGCTCCGTCGCCTCGTACGGCGAGTTCGAGTTCTGGTTCGCCGGCATCAAGGTCGTCGCCATCGCCGCCTTCGTCGTCATCGGCTTCCTCGCGGTCTTCGGCGTGCTGCCGGGCTCGGACAACCCGGGCGCGGGCCTCGCGCACCTCACCGACGCCGGGGGCTTCTTCCCGATGGGCGCGGGCGCGATCCTCACCGGTGTCCTGATGGTCGTCTTCTCCTTCATGGGCAGCGAGATCGTCACCCTGGCCGCCGGCGAGTCCGAGGACCCGCAGCGAGCCGTCACCAAGGCCACCAACAGCGTCATCTGGCGGATCGGCGTCTTCTACCTGGGCTCGATCTTCGTCGTCCTCACCCTGCTGCCGTGGAACGACAAGTCGATCGTCGACAAGGGCTCGTACGTCGCCGCCCTCGACTCCATCGGCATCCCGGCCGCCGGCCAGATCATGAACGTGATCGTCCTGACCGCGGTGCTGTCCTGCCTGAACTCGGGCCTCTACACCGCCTCCCGCATGGCCTTCTCGCTCGGCCGGCGCGGTGACGCGCCCAAGGCCTTCGCCCGCGCCAACGAGCGCGGTGTGCCGGTGACCGCGATCCTCGCCTCGGTCGTCTTCGGCTTCGTCGCGGTCTTCTTCAACTACAAGTGGCCCGACACCGTCTTCGCCTTCCTGCTGAACTCCTCCGGCGCCGTCGCCCTCTTCGTGTGGCTGGTCATCTGCATCACCCAGCTGAAGATGCGCGGGATCATCCAGCGCGAGTCGCCCGAGAAGCTGGTCGTGAAGATGTGGCTCTTCCCGTACCTCACCTGGGCCACCGCCGCGATGATCGTCTTCGTCCTGGGCTACATGGTCTACGACGGCGGCAGCAACCGCGAGCAGGTCGTGCTCTCGCTGCTCGTGGCGGCGCTCGTGCTCGCCATCGGTCTCGTCAAGGACCGCCTCGTGAAGGCCAAGGGCCAGGCGGAACCCGCCGACACGATCTGAATCCGTACCTGACGGGGACCGTCAGGTATCGGCGAAAGGCTCTCCGTACACCGACCGCTCGGGAACGGGGAGCCTTTCCCTGTCCGACCCCACGACTCCGCAACGGCGAAGAGGTTCGCCGGGGTCGAGTCGGAACTCGACCCCGGCGAACCTCTTCGGGGGGGGAAGGGGGCGTCAGCCCTTGCGGCCGACGAGCTTCCAGGCGGCCGGCAGGGCGCCCATGGCGAGGGCGGCCTTGAGCGCGTCGCCGATCAGGAACGGGGTGAGGCCCGCGGCGACCGCCTGACCGAAGGTCATGCCGGTGGCCAGGGCCAGGTAGGGCACGCCCACCGCGTAGATGATCGCGGAGCCGAGCGCCATGGTGCCGGCGGTGCGCAGGACCGAGCGGTCGGCGCCGCGGCGGGCGAGGCCGCCGACGACCGTGGCGGCGAGCAGCATGCCGAGGATGTAGCCGAAGGACGGCATGGCCCAGCCGGAGGAGGCCTGGGCGAACCACGGCACACCCGCCATGCCGGCGACGGCGTACAGGCCGAGGGAGAGGAAGCCGCGGCGGGCGCCGAGCGCGGTGCCGACGAGCAGGGCGGCGAAGGTCTGGCCGGAGACCGGGACCGGGGAGCCCGGGACCGGGACGGAGATCTGGGCGGCGAGGCCGGTCAGCGCGGCGCCGCCGACGACGAGCGCGAGGTCGCGGACCCTGCTCGCCGGGATCAGGTCGGCCAGGACCGTGCCGGAACGGAGGGAGGAGACGGGGGCGGCGGCGGTGCTCATCGGTACTCCGCGGGGTGACGGGGACGGGGGAAAGGGCGGGACACGCTCGACCGTATGCCAGCAGTGACCGGCCGATCACCATCAGCCGCCCACAAAGCGGGGGTTGAGCCCTTCGTGGAGATCAAACAAAGGCCGGTTCCCCTACCGAATGCAGAGTGACCCTTGTCACTGGGAACTCCTGCGCAAGGGTCCCTTTTGCGCCATGGGCCTGTCACCGGAGAGACTGTGGGGTCTCCATAAACCGTCCGAGAGCGCGGATCCCTCATGCACGACCCTGTGGCCCCCGAACCGGAGCCTCTCTCCCCTGGACTGAAGCAGCGTCATCTGACGATGCTGGGCCTCGGCGGGGTGATCGGCGCGGGGCTCTTCGTGGGCTCGGGCGCGGGCATCGCCGTCGCCGGTCCCGGGATCGTCGTGTCGTACCTGCTCGCGGGCGCGCTCGCGATGCTGGTCATGCGCATGCTGGGCGAGATGTCGGCGGCGATGCCGGCCTCCGGCGCCTTCTCGGTGCACGCGGAGCGGGCGCTCGGGCGCTGGGCCGGCTTCTCGGTGGGCTGGTTGTACTGGTTCCTGCTCGTGGTGGTGCTCGCCGTCGAGGCGACGGGCGCGGCCCGGATCGCGCACGGCTGGGTGCCGGGGGTCCCGCAGTGGGCCTGGGTGCTGCTCTTCATGGTGGTGTTCACGGCCACGAACCTGGCGGCGGTGAAGAACTTCGGCGAGTTCGAGTTCTGGTTCGCCGCGCTCAAGGTCGGCGCGATCGTGCTGTTCCTCGTGCTCGGCGTGCTGGCGGTCGTGGGCTGGCTGCCCGACACCGACCCGGTCGGCCTGGCGAACCTCACCGGGCAGGGCGGCTTCCTGCCGCAGGGCTGGGCGGGCGTGGTGTCCGGTGTGCTCGCCGTCGTGTTCGCCTTCGGCGGTCTGGAGGTCGTGACGATCGCGGCTGCCGAGTCGGACGACCCGGCGCGCAACGTGGCCCGGGCGGTGCGCAGCGCGGTGTGGCGCATCCTCCTCTTCTACGTGGGCTCGATGCTGGTGATCGTGACCCTGCTTCCGTGGACCGCGATGGAGCCGGGCGAGTCGCCGTACGTGGCCGTCCTGGACGCGATCGGGGTGCCCGCGGCCGGGCAGATCATGAACGTGGTGGTCTTCGTGGCGCTGCTGTCGGCGCTCAACGCCAACCTGTACGGCTCCTCGCGGATGGTGTTCTCGCTCGCCGAGCGCGGAGAGGCACCGGAGGGACTGCTCCGGATCTCCGGCGGAGGGGTGCCGCGGCGGGCGGTGCTCGCGTCCGTGGCCTTCGGCTTCGTCTCCGTCCTGCTCAATCTGAAGTGGCCGGATTCGGTCTTCCTCTACATGCTCAACGCGGTCGGCGCGGTCCTGCTGTTCGTGTGGGCACTGATCGCCGTCTCCCAGCTGCGGCTGCGGCGCCGGATCGAGCGCGAGGCGCCGGAGACGCCTGCCCTGCGCATGTGGGGGTTCCCCTGGCTGACCTGGGCGGCGCTCGCCGCGATGGCGGCGGTGCTCGTGCTGATGCTGCTCGACGACGGGGCCAGGCCGCAGGTGCTGTGGTCGGCCGGGGCGACGGCGGCGGTGCTGGTGGTGGCGTGGGGACGCGAGCTGCGCGGCCGGCGCGCCCCGGCCGCGACCGCCGTCTCCGCCTCCGCCGCGGCCTCCGCCCCTCCCGGATCCCCCGGCTCCGGCACGTCCTCGGGCTCCCCTTCGCACTCTCCCTCGGCCTCCCCGTCGGGCTCCCCGCCGACCTCCCCCACGAAGCGAAACTGAATCTTCACCTTGTGTGAAGGTCGTGACCGTATAGCGGACATCCGTTCCCTGTGAGCGGTGCGGCCCCACAGACTGTGGCCCACCCTCCCCGTCTCAGCTACTGAACAGGGTTCGCCCATGTCTCGGACCACCGCGCCCGCGCCGGCCGACCGCAAGGACGGCGCGACCGCCCCCACCGGCCTGACGCACGGCCTCAAGCAGCGTCATCTGTCGATGATCGCCCTCGGCGGCGTCATCGGCGCCGGTCTCTTCGTCGGCTCCGGCGCCGGCATCGCGGCGGCCGGCCCGTCGATCGTCCTCGCGTACGCGATCTCCGGTGTGCTCGTCATGCTGGTCATGCGGATGCTGGGCGAGATGTCCGCGGCCAATCCGGCCTCCGGCTCCTTCTCCGTCCACGCCGAGCGCGCCTTCGGGCCGTGGGCCGGCTTCACCGCGGGCTGGGCCTTCTGGTTCCTGCTCTGCGTGGCCGTCGGCCTTGAGGGCATCGGCGCCGCGAACATCATGACCGGCTGGTTCCCCGGCACCCCGGCGTGGGCCTGGGTGGCCCTCTTCATGCTGGTGTTCTGCGCCACGAACCTGGCGGCGGTGAAGAACTTCGGCGAGTTCGAGTTCTGGTTCGCCGCGCTCAAGGTCGGCGCGATCGTCCTGTTCCTCGGCATCGGCGTGCTCGCCATCCTCGGCGTGCTGCCCGGCACCGACGCCCCCGGCACCGCCAATCTCACCGGCGACGGCGGCTTCTTCCCGCACGGCTCCGAGGGCCTGATCGTCGGCCTGCTCGCCTCGGTGTTCGCGTACGGCGGTCTGGAGACCGTCACCATCGCGGCGGCCGAGTCCGAGCACCCCGTGCAGGGCGTCGCCAAGGCCGTCCGTACGGCGATGTGGCGCATCGCGCTCTTCTACATCGGCTCCATGGCGGTCATCGTCACCCTCGTCCCGTGGGGCGACAAGGCGGTCGTCGAGAAGGGCCCGTACGTCGCCGCCCTCGACCACCTGGGCATCCCGGCCGCCGGCCAGATCATGAACGTGGTCGTCCTGGTCGCCCTGCTCTCCGCCATGAACGCCAACATCTACGGCGCCTCCCGCATGGCCTGCTCGCTGGTCGCCCGCGACCAGGGCCCGAAGGCGCTCGGCCGCACCTTCGGCGGCGTGCCGCGCCCGGCCGTCCTGGTCTCCTGCGTCGTCGGCTTCGGCTGTGTGCTGCTGAGCTACTGGTCGCCGGACAAGGCCTTCATCTGGCTGCTCAACACCATCGGCGCGATCATCCTCGTGGTCTGGTTCTTCATCGCGGCCTCGCAGCTGATGCTGCGCCGCCGCACGGAGCGCGAGGCGCCCGAGAAGCTGGTCGTGAAGATGTGGGGCTTCCCGGTGCTCACCTGGGTCGCACTGCTCGGCATGGCGGCGGTCTTCGTCCTGATGGCCCGCGAGGAGGGCACCCGCATCCAGCTCTACTCGACCGGTGCCCTGACGCTGGCGCTCGCGGTGATCGGCTTCGCGCTGCAGAAGGCGCGCGGGACCGCGTCGGAGCCGGCGACGCCGGCCGAGACGGTGGCCGACGAGACCTGACCGGCCCTCTTCCGCACGCGACCGCGCCCCGCCGGGCTTCCGGCGGGGCGCGGTCGTGCTTCCGGCCGCCGGGCGGGGCCCCCGACGCCGCACGCACCACAGCGGTGTTCGCGCCGTCTGGACCTAGGACCGAAGACTGATCAACTTGTGCCGCACCTACTGCTAGCCTGCACTTGCATATAAGTTGCAATAAGCAGTCGGTCGAAGGGCTAAGGGTTCGGCGCATGGCGATCTACACACTTCCGGAGCTGCCGTACGACTACGCGGCGCTGGAGCCGGTGATCAATCCGCAGATCATCGAGCTGCACCACGACAAGCACCACGCCGCCTACGTCAAGGGTGCGAACGACACGCTGGAGCAGCTGGAGGAGGCCCGCGACAAGGATCAGTGGGGATCGATCACCGGCCTGGAGAAGAACCTGGCCTTCCACCTGTCGGGCCACATCCTGCACTCCATCTACTGGAACAACATGAACAGCCCGAAGGACGGCGGCGGCGGCGAGCCCCTGGCCGTCGACGGGGTCGGCGAGCTGGCCGACGCGATCACCGAGTCCTTCGGCTCCTTCGCCAGGTTCAAGGCCCAGCTGACCAAGGCCGCCGCGACCACGCAGGGCTCCGGCTGGGGCGTCCTCGCGTACGAGCCGATCAGCGGCCGCCTGATCGTCGAGCAGGTCTACGACCACCAGGGCAACGTCGGCCAGGGCTCGGTGCCGGTCCTCGTCTTCGACGCCTGGGAGCACGCCTTCTACCTGCAGTACAAGAACCAGAAGGTCGACTTCATCGAGGCCATGTGGCAGGTCGTCAACTGGCAGGACGTGCAGAAGCGCTACACCGCCGCGAAGGCCAGCATCCCGCTGATCTCCTTCTGAGCCCCCGGGCTCTCCGGACTCCTGCTCGTGATCGTCTTCTCAACCTTCACCGGGCAGGTGGATGAAAAGGACGGCCCCCGCGGTGACGTGAACCGCGGGGGCCGTCTGCGCACGGGGGCGCCTACTCGAAGCTCGGCGACGCCGTCCGCGTGCGCTTGATCTCGAAGAAGCCCGGCGTCGACGCCACGAGCAGCGTGCCGTCCCACAGCCGTGCCGCCGCCTCGCCGCGCGGGGTCGGGGTGACGACCGGGCCGAAGAACGCGACCTCCTCGCCGTCCGCGCCGGGAACGGCGATGACCGGGGTGCCGACGTCCTGGCCCACCTTCTCGATGCCCTCCTTGTGGGAGGCTCGGAGCTCGGCGTCGTACGTGTCCTTGTCGGCGTAGGCGGCGAGGTCGGCCGGCAGGCCGACGTCGGCGAGCGCGGCCTCGATCGCCGCGCGGGTGGGGCCCTCGCCCTGGTTGTGGAAGCGGGTGCCGAGCGCCGTGTAGAGCTCGCCGACGACCTCGTCGCCGTGCAGCTGCTGGGCGGCGATCACCACGCGGACCGGGCCCCAGGCCTGGGTCTCCATCATCTCGCGGTAGTCGGCCGGCAGGTCGTCGAGGCGGTCCTCGTTCAGGACGGCGAGGCTCATCACCTTCCAGCGCACGTCGACGGGGCGCACCTTCTCCACCTCCAGCATCCAGCGAGAGGTCATCCAGGCCCACGGGCACAGCGGGTCGAAGTAGAACTCGGCGGTGGTCCTGGTCTCGGACATGACTCTCCTCTGAGGTGCTCTGAATGCGCCGAACGGGCAACGCGGGCGATCCGCTCCGGCATTCCCGTGGTGCCCTGCGACAGTGGCACATGGGAGGATCGGTGCTGTTTCGAACGAGCCACGAAGGAGTGACCGTGCCCGGTGAGAACCTGTCCCGCGACGAGGCCCACGAGCGGGCGGAGCTGTTGTCCGTCGACGGGTACGAGGTGTACCTCGACCTGCGCTCGGCCGTCGGCGAGTCCGGGGAGGGCGTGCGCACCTTCCGCTCGGTGACCACGCTCCGCTTCCGCCGCACGGGCGCGGGAGACAGCACCTTCGTCGACCTGATCGCCCCCTCGGTGAACGCGGTCACCCTCAACGGGCGCACGCTCGACCCGGCGGTCGTCTTCGACGGCGCCCGCATCGCCCTCGACGGCCTGGCCGACGAGAACGAGCTGGTCGTCGACGCCCAGTGCGCCTACAGCCGCACCGGCGAGGGCATGCACCGCTTCGTCGACCCGGAGGACGGCGAGGTCTACCTCTACACCCAGTACGAGCCGGCCGACGCCCGCCGGGTCTTCGCCAACTTCGAGCAGCCCGACCTCAAGGCCCCGTACCGCTTCGAGGTGGACGCGCCCGAGGGCTGGACGGTCTGGTCGAACGGCGTGGGCGAGCAGGACGCCGAGGGCAGGTGGCGGTTCGCCGAGACGGCGCCGATCTCCACGTACATCACCTGCGTGGTGGCGGGTCCGTACCACTACGTCACCGACACCTACCGGCGCGGCGACCTGGAGATCCCGCTCGGCGCGATGTGCCGCAAGGGCCTCGCGAAGCACTTCGACGCGGACGACGTCTTCCTGATCACCAAGCAGGGCTTCGACTTCTTCCACGACAACTTCGACTACCCGTACCCCTTCGGGAAGTACGACCAGGCCTTCGTCCCCGAGTACAACCTCGGCGCGATGGAGAACCCGGGCATGGTGACCTTCCGCGAGGAGTACATCTACCGCGGCAAGGTGACCCAGGCGGCGTACGAGCGCCGGGCCAACGTGATCCTGCACGAGATGGCCCACATGTGGTTCGGCGACCTGGTCACCATGGTGTGGTGGGACGACCTGTGGCTGAAGGAGTCCTTCGCCGACTTCATGGGCTCGTTCTCGCTGGCCGAGGCGACCCGCTTCACCAACAGCTGGGTGACCTTCGCCAACAACCGCAAGGCCTGGGCGTACCGCGCCGACCAGCTGCCCTCCACGCACCCGATCACGGCCGACATCCGTGACCTGGAGGACGCCAAGCTGAACTTCGACGGCATCACCTACGCCAAGGGTGCCTCCGTCCTGAAGCAGCTGGTGGCGTACGCGGGCCGGGACGCGTTCCTGGAGGGCGCGCGCCGCTACTTCAAGCGGCACGCCTACGGCAACACGCGCCTCGCGGACCTGCTGACCGTCCTGGAGGAGACCTCCGGCCGGGACATGAAGACGTGGGCGAAGTCCTGGCTGCAGACCTCCGGCGTCAACACCCTCACCCCCGTCGTCACCTACGACGCCGAGGGCCGGATCACCGAACTCGCCGTCCTGCAGGAGGGCGACGAGCTTCGCCCGCACCGCGCCGCCGTCGGCCTCTACCGGCTCTCCGGCGGGGACCTCGTGCGGTACGCGCGCGTGGAGGCCGACATCACCGGCGCCCGTACGGTGGTGGCCGAGCTCGCGGGCGCAGAGAAGCCGGACCTGGTCCTCGTCAACGACGACGACCTCACCTACTGCAAGGTCCGTTTCGACGAGGCCTCCCTGGACACCCTGCGCGGTCACCTCGGCGACATCACCGACCCGCTGGCCCGCGCCCTGTGCTGGTCGGCGCTGTGGAACCTGACCCGCGACGGCCTCATGCCCGCCCGCGACTTCGTGCGCGTGGTGCTCGACTTCGCCGGCCGCGAGACCGACATCGGCGTGCTGCAGATGGTGCACGCCTGGGCGCAGTCGGCCGTCACCCACTACGCGGCGCCGGACTGGCGGCCCGAGGGCGGGCGGCTGCTCGCCGAGGGCGGGCTGCGCGAGCTCCGTATCGCCGAGCCCGGCAGCGAGCACCAGCTGACCTGGGCGCGCTTCTTCGCCGCCGTGACCTCCTCGGACGCCGACCTCCAGCTCCTGGAGGGTCTGCTCGACGGCTCGGCCGCGATCGACGGGCTCGACGTCGACCAGGAACTGCGCTGGGCGTTCCTGGAGCCGCTGGCCACGCACGGCCGCGCCGACGAGGTCCGGATCGGCGAGGAACTGGCCCGCGACGACACGGCGACGGGCAAGCGGCACCAGGTGCGCTGCCTGGCCGCGCGGCCATCGGCGGCGGTCAAGGCGCAGGCCTGGGCGCAGGTCGTCGAGTCGGACGCGCTGTCCAACGCCCTGGTGGAGGCGACGATCGCGGGCTTCGTGCGGCCCTCGCAGCGCGAGCTGATCGCGCCGTACGCGGAGAAGTACTTCGCGGCGATCGAGCGGATCTGGGCGGAGCGCTCCATCCAGATCGGCATGGACGTGGTGCGCGGCCTGTTCCCGGGGCTGCAGGACCGCCCGGAGACGCTGGCGGCGACCGACGCGTGGCTCACGGACCACGCCTCCGCCGCCCCGGCGCTGCGCCGGCTCGTCCTGGAGGCGCGCGACGACCTGGCGCGGGCGCTGCGGGCGCAGGAGTGCGACGGGCACGCGAAGTAGTCGCGTAGTCGCACAAGCGGACAGTGGGGACGGCCCCCGGCGGTGAGCGCACCGCCGGGGGCCTCCGTACCTCGGCACTCGAACGCGCGTACTTTAGTGCGGAGTTGTCCGTATTGAGCGACGGCCTTGTAACAGCGGTTAATTGCGGTGCGGACGACGGAAGACCGTCGACATGAACCACAACACCCCCGACGCCCCCCTCTCCCCCCTCCCCCACACCGGCGTGGACCGGTTCCGGGAGGCCGTCCGGTACGCCCGCTCCGAGTCGATGCTCACCGGGCTCGCCGCCCTCTCCCTGCACCGCTTCGCCGCCGCTCCACCGCCCGGGATGATCGACCGGGTCGACGTCCTGGTGCCGCGCACCCGACGTCTGCGGTCCACCGGTCACGTCCGGGTGGTGCGCTGCACCGAGTGGCCGCAGCCCGTGGAGGTCGACGGGCTGCCGGTCGCCCCGGTCCCCCGGGCGCTCGCCGACGCCGTCGCGTCCCTCTCGGACGAGGGGGTCGTCCGCCGGCTGCTCACCGAGGCGGTCAGCGGCGGGCACTGCGAACCGGGCTCGGTGGTCCGGGAGTTGAACCGGGCCCGGCTGCTCACCCGGCCGCACGTGGTGGACGCGGTGGACTCGCTGCTCGCCGAGGGCCGGTCGATCGCCGAGGAGCGGCTGTACGAGATGGTGCGCGCGTTCGGGCTGCCGGACCCGCTGTGGAACGTGGACCTGCGGCTGCCGGGCGGCCCGCACCTGGGCGGCCTGGACGCCTACTGGCCGGACCAGGCGGTCGCCGTGGAGCTGGACACCCGGGCGCCGCGGCAGGACGACGACGCGCTGTGGTCGGAGTACACGCGCAAGCGGGAACACCTGGAGCGGCTGGGCATCACCGTCGTCCACATCACCCCGCGCAAGCTGCGCGAGGCGATGGACCAGCAGGCGACCGTGGTCCGCACGGCCCTGATGGCCGCGTCGGACCGGCAGCCGGCCGCCTACGTGGTCGTCCTGCCCCGCTGAGCGCTACGGCTTCTTCGGGGCCGTGCCGCAGAACTCCGCCTCGATCACCTTCTCGGTGTCCCCGGCCCAGTCGGCGTTGAAGTTCGCGGCGAGGGAGTGCTCGCCGTCCCGGGTGACCTGGGCCGCGGAAGTGGACCCGTGGATGCCGCCACCGTGCCCCCAGACCTCCTTGCCGCAGCTCAGCTTCTGCCGCATGAGACCGAGCCCGTAGCCGACGCCGGGCAGGTCGGGAGAGATCTGGACCGTGTCGGTCATCTCCTTCATCTCGGCCGCGGGAAGCAGCCGCCCCTTGAGCAGCGCACGGTAGAAGGTCTGCAGGTCGTTCGCGTCGGAGACCATCTCGCCCGCGGCGCCGGCGATGCTCGGGTTGAGCTCGGTCACGTCGTAGGTCGGCCCGCCGACCTCGCGGGAGAGCTTGGACCAGGCCCGCGAGTTCGGCTTGGGCATGCGGGAGTCGGTACCGGGAACGGAGGTGGCGCGCAGCTTGAGCGGCTTGATGATCCGGTTCTCGACGGCCTTGCCGTACGGACGCCCGGTCACGCTCTCGACGACCATCCCGGCCAGCACGAAGTTGGTGTTGGAG
Organism: Streptomyces sp. NPDC051921; assembly: GCF_040680975.1. Taxonomy (NCBI): domain Bacteria; kingdom Bacillati; phylum Actinomycetota; class Actinomycetes; order Kitasatosporales; family Streptomycetaceae; genus Streptomyces; species Streptomyces sp. NPDC051921. The sequence goes on along the minus strand of NZ_JBFAXU010000004.1, from coordinate 300,857 downwards.
TAGTTCCATCCCTTCCCGGGGGCGAAGTCCGGCTCGTGCGCCATGGCGACGGCGACGAGTTGCTGCGGGGTCCAGGTGTCGTAGCGGTGCTGCAGGAAGCCGGTGCCGAAGACCCTCTCCTGGAAGGCCGGGTCCTCGGTGTAGCTGTAGATGCCGCTGGTGTGGTTGAGCAGCTGGCGGACGGTGATCTTCCGTCCGTCGTGCCCGTTGCCGCTCACCACGCCCGGGAGCCACTTCTCGACCGGGTCGTCGAGGTCGAGCCGGCCTTCGGCCTGGAGCTGGAGCAGGACGGTGGAGGTGAAGGTCTTGGTGATGGAACCGACCCGGAAACGATCGTTCCCCTTCCGCTCCCCCGCGGTGCCGACCCAGCGGGCCTTGCCGTCACGGGCCTGGGCCACGGCCCCGGGCACGCCCTCGGCGACGGCCGCGTCCAGGGCCTGCTGCGTGGCGGCGTGGGACGGCTCGGCCGGCGGCGCGGCGGCGACCGCGGGCGCGGCGAGCGCGGTGGCGGTGATCCCGGCGACGAGTCCGGCGGCGAGGAGGGTACGGACGGTACGTGCGGCAGACATGCGGGCTCCCGTGATCGTGAACTGCGGTCACGGGAGGGGACCGCGGGAGGCGTGCGGCGGGTTGAGGCCGGTCGTGACGGTTGAGCCGTTTTCAGCCGTTCGCCGGATCGGTGAGGTGGGAGCGGCCCGACGGGGGCCGGTCTCGCCAGAGTTGCAGCCCGATGTCGACGAGTTCGACGCGGTCGAGGGAGGGCACGGAGTCGAGCGGGTGCCAGGCGGCGAGGTCGGTGGACCCGCCGGTCTCGTTCCGCAGCGCCCCGCCCGCGATCCGGGCCTCGTACAGGATCCGCAGCCCCTGCCAGTCCCCGGGACCGCCGAGCCGGCGCAGCCAGTTGCGCCGGATGGAGTCGATCCCGAGCAGCACGGTGGGCTCGGCCAGGTACCCGGTCTCCTCCTCGACCTCACGTACCACGGTCGCGACCGGCTCCTCCCCGTGGTCCATGCCCCCACCGGGCAGGGTCCACCGCTTGCGCCCCTCGCGGTCGACCCACCGGGCGAGCAGTATCTCCCCGTCCCTGACACACACGGCGTAGGCCGCCACCCTCAACTCCGTCTTCATACAGGGAGGTTAGAACCAGTACGCGGGATAGCGGCGGCCGCCGAGGCGGGCGCCCGCCAGGCCGGTGGCGACGAGGAGGAGGGTGGCGAGGGCGAGGAGCGCGAGGAAGGGCCAGAACGGCGGGTTCTGGAGGGTCACGATCACGGCGGTGGCCGCGGCCGGGGAGTGCGGGGCCCGGGCGGCACCCATCACACCGAGGGCCAGGCCGCCGGCGAGGGCGGCGCCCCACAGGCCGGGGCCGGTGAGGGCAAGGACGGCGAACCCGGTGAGGGCGGAGAGGAGTTGGCCGCCGACGACCGAGCGGGGCTGCGCCAGCGGCAGGTCGGGCGCCCCCGCGACGAGCGCCATGCTCGCGGCGAGGGGCGGGATGAGCAGCGGCTCGTGGAGGACGGTGCCGACGGCGACCAGGAGCAGGAGCGCGGTGACGCTGACCGCGGTGGCGGCGAGCAGCACCCTGGGGCGCGGGCGGGCGGGGGCGGTGGGCCGGGCCGTGGTCGCCGCAGCGGGCGCGGGCGGCGCTGTCGTCATGGGCGGGGCTCCGCAACGGGGGGATTGGCCGGTGAGTACTCGGGTTCCGACCAGCGCAGGGGGCTCGCCGCCGGCGTCTCGACGACGTGGGCGATGCGGAAGCGGACGGTGCGGGTGCCGTCGGGGGCGTACGCCGTGCGGGCGGTTCCGGAGAGCTGGAGGGTGGTGCCGGTGCGCCAGTCCAGGAAGAGCAGGCCGGCGCGCCCGTCGGCCTCCAGGTTGCCGAGGGTGAGGAACATGGCGTTGCCGGCGTAGTCGGGCCAGCTCAGCTCCGTCGGTGAGAGCGGGGTGACGAAGCCGGGGTTGCCGCCGCGGTGGCTGGCGTCGACCCCGTCGGCGGCGGCGCTGGCGACGAAGAAGGTGTCGGCGGCGCGGACGAAGCGCTCCTGGTCGGGGGTGAGCCCGGTGCCGCGCCGCACGGCACCGTCCCGGGGGCCGGGGGCGGTGTCGGCGAAGCCGTGCAGCTCCCGCTTCTGCAGGTACTTGGGGCAGTTGGAGAAGACCTGCTCCGCGTCGACGGTCAGGCCTCGCGCGCTGGGGCGCGCGATGCCGTTGAGGCGCATGCGCCGGCGGGTCCGGGGATCGAGGGCAAGGGTGCCGACGGGGGTGCCGGCGGCGGTGACGGCCGTGGACAGCGGGTCGTGGGCCGGGACGCCGCCCGCGATCGAGATGCCGTGCGGGCCGGTGGCCCGGGCGAACCCGGGCTCACCGGTCAGCAGGCTCGCCCACACCCTGCCGTCCGCGTCCGCCGCGCCGAGGACCAGCATGGGCTGCGCCTCCAGGAAGGCGGCGGCGACGGGGCGGATGCCGTCCCCGATGGAGCGGCCCACGTGCTCGGCGAGTTGCCGGACGCCGACCTTCTCCTGGACGGCGAGGGAGCCGGGGTGGTACGCGGTGGTCACGTGGGCCTCCTGGGTCGAGTGCGGGTCGGTGGGGTCGGGGCGCGGCCCCTGACGCGGGCGCGGCCCCTGACGCGGGCGCGCCCTCCGGTCGCGCGGGCGCGCCGTTCCGGTGCCGTGCGCCCGTTCGGCTAGAAGAAGCCGCAGGTCGGGGCCTGGCCCGACGGGGCTTCGGCTTCCTCGGCACCCTTCGGGACCGAGATCTCCAGGCGGGTGCCGTCCGGGTCGTGGAAGAAGATGCCGCCGGAGGCCGCGCCCTCGGCGTGGGCGACGACGCCCTCGTACGCGAAGGTGGCGCCACGCTCCTTCAGCGCGGCCTCCGCGGCGCGCACGTGGTCGATGGACTCGGCCTGGAAGGCGAGGTGGTGCAGGCCCGCGCGCCCGGAGTCGTAGGCGCCCTCGGCCTGCTGCCAGAGGGTGAGGACGAGCGTGCCGCCCTGGCCGAGGAAGGCGTAGCGGCGCCCCTCCTCCTTGCCCTCGCCGAGGACCTCGAAGCCGAGCACGTCCCCGTAGAAGCCGAGCGACCGCTCCAGGTCGGTGACGTTCAGACCGACGTGGCCGAAGGCGAGCGTTCCGGTGAACGACATGGTGGATCCCCTCTCGATGACGGTCCCCCCGGACGTCCGGGGCTAACCCTTCAATTTGACTTTAGAGGTTAGAAGGGCCAAGCGCAACCGGTCACGTACTCTTGAGGGGTTAGCCCAGGTCCCGTCGCCGAGGAGGGCGCCCCGCCATGACCGTCACCGACCCTCGGCCGCTCACCGGCGAGCCCGTCTCCCTGGACCTGCTCAACACCCGGTGGATGGCGGACGGGATCCGGCAGGACCTGCTCGCCGACACGGACGGACTCGGCGTCTGGCTCGCGGCCAACGGGCTCGACGGGCGGTTCACCGCCGACGCGCCCACCCTCCGGCGCACCCTCGCCGCCCGGGACGCCCTCGCCGCCCTCGTCGACCGGCCCGGCGACCCTGCGGCCACCTCCGGGGTCGACGCGGTACTGGGGCACGGACGGATCCGGGCCACCCTGACCACCGAGGGGCCCGGCGAGGAGGCGGAGTTCGCCGATCCCGCCTGGGGGCCGGGCTGGACGGCCGCGCGGGACTACCTCGAACTGCTCCGCGCCCAACCGGAACGCATCCGCAAGTGCGCCCACGACGCGTGCATCCTGCACTTCTTCGACACCTCGCGGAACGGCACCCGCCGCTGGTGCTCCATGGCCGCCTGCGGCAACCGCGCCAAGGCCTCGCGCCACTACGCCCGCACGAAGGACGGCTGATCCCCTGCGCATCGCCCCCGTTGGGGGCGGTTCGTCCTACGTGGCGCATGTTCCGCAGTGGCGGATGTGCGCCACGTACGCATTCCGCCGCCCGGTAACTCTCCCCAAACCCCTGTTCCTTGCGAAAGGCTGAGCGGTCATCCGGTACCGAAATCCGGACCCTCTTCTTTCACAAACAGGGATGTAAATGACCACCCCCGAAACACAGAGCTCCATACCCGGGCGCTCGACCACCGGGACCAGACGCGCGGCCCGTATCGCCGCCGCCGCCGGACTTGTGACCGCGCTCGTCGCGGCCGGCGCCGCCCCGGTTCTGGCCGCCGACGATCCGGCCGCCACCTCCCCGGTCAAGACCGCCGACGCCGCCGACAAGCTGGGTGCCACCGACGCCCAGCGCCTGTCCGACGCCGAGGCCGCCGGCACGCCGAACGTCACCGTCCTCGTCGCCACCGCCCCCGGCGCCACGGAGCAGGTCGCGGGCCAGCTCGACGCCGTCCCCGGCGCCTCCGTCGGCAAGCAGGACGACAAGCTCGGCTACGTCCGTGCCACCCTGCCGACCGCGAAGGCCGACGCCGCCATCAAGGCGGCCACCAAGCTCTCCTCGGTCCAGTCGGTCGACCTCCAGGCGGAGATCGAGCTCGACGACCCGACCCCGGACGCGGGCACCACGGGCGCCGTCGACGGCACCACCGTCACGCAGACCTACCCGGCCCCGGGCAAGGACACCCCGGCGAAGAACCCCTACAACCCGTCCTTCGAGACCGGTGCGGTGGACTTCGTCAAGGAGCACCCCAAGGCCGACGGCCGCGGCGTGACCATCGGCGTCCTCGACTCCGGTGTCGACCTCGGCCACCCGGCCCTGCAGAAGACCACCACCGGCGAGCGCAAGATCGTCGACTGGGTCACCGCCACCGACCCGCTCACCGAGAGCGACGGCACCTGGCGCGCCCAGATCACCCCGGTCACCGGCCCCGTCTTCACCGCCGGCAGCCAGAGCTGGAAGGCCCCCGAGGGCTCGTACCAGTGGAGCCGCTTCAGCGAGTCGGTCACCGCGGGCGGCGACCCCAAGGGCGACATCAACCGGGACGGCGACACCACCGACCGCTTCGGCCTGCTGTACGACGCCGCCGCCGGCACGGTCCGCGTGGACACCGACCAGGACGGCGACTTCACGAACAACGAGCCGATGAAGCCGTACAAGGACGGCTTCCAGATCGGCTACTTCGGCACCGACAACCCGGCCACCGAGGTCGTCGAGCGCACCCCGTTCGTCGTGCAGATCCGCAAGGACGTGCCGATGGACCCGCTGGGCGGCACGTGGGTCGGCAAGAAGGCCGACTTCGTCAACGTCGGTCTGGTCGAGTCCTCGCACGGCACCCACGTCGCCGGCATCACCGCCGCCCACGGCCTCTTCGGCGGCCGGATGAACGGCGCCGCCCCCGGCGCGAAGATCGTCTCCGCCCGTGCCTGCACCTGGACCGGCGGCTGCACCAACACCGCCCTCACCGAGGGCATGATCGACCTCGTCGCCAACCGCGGCGTCGACATCGTCAACATGTCGATCGGCGGCCTCCCGCTGCAGAACGACGGCGACAACGTGCGCGCCCGCCTCTACACCCGTCTCATCGACGAGTACGGCGTGCAGCTGGTCATCTCGGCCGGCAACGAGGGCCCCGGCATCAACACGATCGGCGACCCCGGCCTGGCCGACAAGGTCCTCTCGGTCGGCGCCGGCGTCTCCCGCGCGACCTGGGCCGCCAACTACGGCTCGGCCGTGACCAAGTCGTACAACATGTTCCCCTTCTCCTCGCGCGGCCCGCGTGAGGACGGCGGCTTCACGCCGACCATCACCGCCCCCGGCTCGGCCGTGAACACCATCCCGACCTGGCAGCCCGGCGCGGGCGTCGCCGAGGCGGGCTACGCGCTCCCCGCCGGCTACGGCATGCTCAACGGCACCTCGATGTCCTCGCCGCAGGCGGCGGGCGCGAGCGCGCTGCTGATCTCCGCCGCGAAGCAGAAGCGGCTCAAGCTCTCCCCGCTCACCCTGCGCACCGCGCTCGTCTCGACCGCCCACCGCATCCCGGGCGTCGCGGCCCACGAGCAGGGCGCCGGTCTCATCGACATCGTGGACGCCTGGGAGTCGATCAAGGACGGGGCCACCGCCCACGACTACAAGGTCGAGGCCCCGGTCGACACCGTGATCTTCCCGGCCCCGCACACCGGCACCGGTGTGTACGACCGCGAGGGCGGCCTCAAGGTCGGCCAGAAGAAGGTCTACGACGTCACCATCACGCGCACGAGCGGCCCGGACCGGCCGATCGAGCACGAGCTGGACCTGAAGTACAACGACGGCACCTTCCGCATCCTCGGCGACGACGAGGTCGACCTGCCGCTGAACAAGCCGGTCACCGTCAAGCTCCAGGCCCGCCCGACCACCGCGGGTGTGCACAGCGTCATCCTGGAGGCCGACGACGAGCGCACCGAGGGCGTCGACAAGCAGATCCTCGCCACCTCGGTCGTCTCGAACGCCCTGGCCGCCCCGGGCTTCGGCTTCTCGGCCACCGGCTCGACGGAGCGCAACAGCCACAAGTCGTACTTCGTGACCGTGCCGAAGGGCGCCAAGACCCTGGAGGTCTCGCTCGGCGGGCTGAAGGAGAAGAGCCAGACCCGGTTCATCACCCAGCACCCGTACGGCGTGGCCCTGGAGGACAACGCGACCAACCAGTGCTACCCGCACTACAACCCGGCGAACACCTGCCGTCCGGACCTGCGCTCCTACGCGAACCCGGTCCCGGGCGTCTGGGAGATCATCGTCGAGTCCCGCCGCACCTCGCCGGACCTGGACAACCCGTACGCGCTGAACGTGTCCGTGCTCGGCGCCGACTTCGACCCGGCCGTCCAGACGGTCGCCGAGGCGAAGATCGGCACCCCGGCCGCCGTGCAGTGGAACGTCACCAACGGGTTCGCCGCGCTCGACGGGCACCTGAAGGGCGGCTCGCTCGGCTCGCAGAAGACCGAGAAGACGCTCATCAAGCACCACGAGCAGCAGATCAAGACCGTCACCATCGGTGAGGGCGTGGAGCGCCTGGACATCGCCATCGGCAACAGCTCCGACCTGGCCGCCGACCTCGACCTCACGGTCAAGCTCGGCGACACGCAGGTCGGCCAGTCCGCCGACGGCGACTCCGAGGAGTCCGTCACCCTGATCAAGCCCGCCGCGGGCACCTACACCGTCGTCATCGACGGCTACTCGGTGCCGTCGGCCGAGGGCACCAGCTACGACTACAAGGACGTGTACTTCTCGTCCGCGCTGGGCTCGGTGAAGGTCGACGAGTCGAAGCAGATCCAGCTGGCGAACGGCGCGTCCGCGCAGGTCGCCGCCGAGGTCGTGGTGAACGCCGCCGCGCCCGAGGGCCGGAGCTTCTTCGGCGAGGTCCAGCTGCTGAACGCGCGCGGCACCGCCGCGGGCACCGGCAGCGTCGTGATCGAGAAGGTCACGCCGTAACGGGGACCATGACGAGGGTCACACTCCGACATGCGGAGTAGTGGGGGCGGGCACCGGAACGGTGTCCGCCCCCTTTGGCGTCTTAGCGGCTGCCGGGTCCGTCCCGTCCTTCGGACAATGGATTGGACAAGGCGCCCCGGGCCGTACGCATGATGGTCGCGGCACCACCCTGCACACATATTCGGAGGAATCCCGTGAAGGTCGGAATCGTCGGAGCCACCGGTCAGGTCGGCACAGTCATGCGCAAGATTCTGGCCGAGCGGAACTTCCCGGTGGACGAGCTGCGCCTCTTCGCCTCCGCCCGGTCCGCCGGCACCGTCCTGGACGGGGTCACCGTCGAGGACGCCTCCACCGCGGACTACACGGGCCTGGACATCGTCCTCTTCTCGGCCGGTGGCACCACCTCCAAGGCCCTCGCCGAGAAGGTCGCCTCCCAGGGCGCCGTCGTCATCGACAACTCCTCCGCCTGGCGCCGCGACCCCGAGGTCCCGCTGGTGGTGTCCGAGGTCAACCCGCACGCGATCAAGGACCGCCCCAAGGGCATCATCGCCAACCCGAACTGCACCACGATGGCCGCCATGCCGGTCCTCAAGCCGCTCCACGAGGAGGCTGGCCTGACCGCGCTGGTCGCCACCACGTACCAGGCCGTCTCCGGCTCGGGCCTGGCCGGTGTCGCCGAGCTGGACGGCCAGGTCAAGGCCGTCGCCGAGCGCGCGGCCGAGCTCACCCACGACGGCGAGGCCGTCGCCTACCCGGAGCCCGGCGTCTACAAGCGCCCGATCGCCTTCAACGTGCTCCCCCTCGCCGGCTCGATCGTCGACGACGGCACCTTCGAGACCGACGAGGAGCAGAAGCTCCGCAACGAGTCCCGCAAGATCCTGGAGATCCCCGAGCTCAAGGTGTCCGGCACCTGCGTGCGCGTCCCGGTCTTCTCCGGCCACTCGCTGCAGGTCAACGCCCGCTTCGACCGTCCGATCAGCGTCGAGCGCGCCTACGAGCTGCTCAAGGACGCCGAGGGCGTCGAGCTCTCCGAGATCCCCACCCCGCTGCAGGCGGCCGGCAAGGACGCCTCCTACGTGGGCCGCATCCGGGTCGACGAGACCGTCGAGCACGGCCTGGCGCTGTTCCTCTCCAACGACAACCTGCGCAAGGGTGCGGCGCTGAACGCCGTGCAGATCGCGGAGCTCGTCGCGGCGGAGCTCAAGGGCTGACACCCGTTCGTACGCATGGAGGGCGGCCACCCGCGTGGGTGGCCGCCCTCTCCCGTGTTCGCCCTGGGAAATGCACCGTGCGCGGCCCGCACACCCCGTGGAAGGATGGGCCAAACGTCACGAAACCGAGGAGTTGACCGGGTGCCTGGCACAAACCTGACCCGTGAAGAGGCGCAGCAGCGGGCGAAGCTGCTGTCCGTGGACGCGTACGAGGTCGACCTCGACCTCACCGGTGCGCAGGAGGGCGGCACCTACCGGTCCGTCACCACCGTCCGCTTCGATTCCGCCGAGGCCGGTGCCGAGACCTTCATCGATCTCGTCGCCCCCGCCGTGCACGAGGTCGTGCTCAACGGGCACGCCCTCGACGTCGCCGCCGTCTTCCGGGACTCCCGGATCGCGCTGCCGCACCTCAAGGAGGGGCGCAACGAGCTGAAGGTGGTCGCGGACTGCGCGTACACCAACACCGGTGAGGGCCTGCACCGCTTCGTCGACCCGGTCGACGGCCAGGCCTACCTGTACACCCAGTTCGAGGTGCCGGACGCCCGCCGCGTCTTCGCGTCCTTCGAGCAGCCCGACCTCAAGGCGACCTTCCAGTTCACCGTGAAGGCCCCGAGCGGCTGGTCGGTCATCTCCAACTCGCCCACGCCGGAGCCCAAGGACGACGTCTGGGTCTTCGAGCCGACCCCGCGGATCTCCACGTACATCACCGCGCTGATCGTCGGCCCGTACCACTCGGTGCACTCGACGTACGAGAAGGACGGCCAGGTCGTCCCGCTCGGCATCTACTGCCGTCCCTCGCTGGCCGAGTTCCTCGACGCCGACCACATCTTCGACGTCACGCGCCAGGGCTTCGACTGGTTCCAGGAGAAGTTCGCGTACGACTACCCGTTCGCCAAGTACGACCAGCTCTTCGTGCCGGAGTTCAACGCGGGCGCGATGGAGAACGCGGGCGCGGTCACCATCCGCGACCAGTACGTGTTCCGGTCGAAGGTGACGGACGCGGCGTACGAGCGCCGCGCCGAGACCATCCTGCACGAGCTCGCCCACATGTGGTTCGGCGACCTCGTCACCATGGAGTGGTGGAACGACCTGTGGCTGAACGAGTCGTTCGCCACCTTCACCTCGGTCGCCTGCCAGGCCTCCGTCGAGGGCACCCGCTGGCCGCACGCCTGGACCACCTTCGCCAACGCGGAGAAGACCTGGGCCTACCGCCAGGACCAGCTGCCGTCGACGCACCCGATCATGGCGGAGATCAACGACCTGGAGGACGTGCTCGTCAACTTCGACGGCATCACCTACGCCAAGGGCGCCTCCGTCCTCAAGCAGCTGGTGGCGTACGTCGGCCAGGACGAGTTCTTCAAGGGCGTGCAGGCGTACTTCAAGCGCCACGCCTTCGGCAACACCCGCCTCCCCGACCTGCTCGGCGCCCTGGAGGAGACCTCCGGCCGTGACCTGAAGGCCTGGTCGAAGGCGTGGCTGGAGACCGCGGGCATCAACATCCTGCGCCCCGCGATCGAGACCGACGAGAACGGCGCCATCACCTCCTTCGGCGTCCGCCAGGAGGCCCCGGCGCTGCCGGCCGGCGCCAAGGGCGAGGCCGTGCTCCGCCCGCACCGGATCGCGATCGGCTTCTACGACCTGGACGCGGCCGGCAAGCTGGTCCGCACCGAGCGGGTCGAGCTCGACATCGACGCGGCCGAGCTGACGCCGGTCCCGCAGCTCGCGGGCAGGCAGCGCCCGGCGGTCGTGCTGCTCAACGACGACGACCTGTCGTACGCCAAGGTCCGCCTCGACGAGGTGTCCCTGAAGAACGTCACCGCGCACCTGGGCGACTTCGCCGAGTCGCTGCCGCGGGCGCTGTGCTGGGCCTCCGCCTGGGACATGACGCGGGACGGCGAGATGCCCACGCGCGCGTACCTGGACCTGGTGCTCTCCGGCATCGTCAAGGAGACCGACATCGGCGTGGTCCAGTCGCTGCAGGGCCAGGTCAAGGCGGCCCTCGACCTGTACGCGGCGCCGGAGTGGCGCGCCGAGGGCCTGGCGCGCTGGGGTGCGGCGGCCCAGGAGCAGCTGCGGGCCGCGGCCCCGGGCAGCGACCACCAGCTGGCGTGGGCACGGGCCTTCGCGGCGACCGCCCGCGAGGCGGCCGAGCTCGACCTGCTCGCCGCGCTGCTCGACGGCAGCGAGGTCGTCGACGGGCTGGCCGTGGACACCGAGCTGCGCTGGGCGTTCGTGCAGCGCCTCGCGGCGACCGGCCGTTTCGACGAGCCGGAGATCGCGGCGGAGCTGGAGCGCGACCGTACGGCGGCGGGCGAGCGGCACGCCGCCACGGCCCGCGCGGCCCGTCCGACCGAGGCCGCCAAGGCCGAGGCGTGGGCGTCGGTCGTCGAGTCCGACAAGCTGGCGAACGCGGTGCAGGAGGCGGTGATCGGCGGCTTCGTGCAGTCCGACCAGCGCGAGCTGCTCGCCCCGTACACGGCGAAGTACTTCGCGTCCATCAAGGGCGTCTCGGAGACCCGCAGCCACGAGATGGTCCAGCAGATCGTGGTCGGCCTCTACCCGACGCTCCAGGTCTCGCAGGAGACCCTGGACGCCACGGACGCGTGGATCGCGAAGCACGACCCGGTTCCGGCGCTCCGGCGTCTGGTGACGGAGTGCCGCGCGGGCGTCGAGCGCGCGCTGAGGGCGCGCGCGGCGGACGCGGCTGCCGCCTGACGGCTCGCCTGACATGAGTGGGGCCCCGGACCGGTTTCGGTCCGGGGCCCCACTCCGTTCATCGGGTCACCGGGTCAGCCGAGGGCCGTGACCCACTGCCAGCCGCCGGTGCCGATGGTCGTCGGGGTGCCGAGGCCGCCGACAGCGATGCCACCGGCCGTACCCGGGAGGAACTCCAGGTTCTCGGCAGTGTCCGCGGTGCGCGTGGTCCACAGGTCCGGGAGGCCGTCGCCGGTCACGTCGCCGGCGGAGACGGCGAGGCGGCGGTCGGCGGCGGTCCAGGGGCCGCCGGTGAGGTCGCGGGCTGTGCCCAGGTGCTGGGCACCCTGGCTCGCGTACTGCCGGATCTGCCCGGTGGCGCGGTCGCGGCCCCACACGTCGGCCTTGCCGTCGCCGGTCACGTCGCCGGGCAGGATCACGTCGTAGCCGGCCCACTCGGCGTCGCCGATCTGCAGGGCGGCCTTGGCGGCGAAGGTGGGCCTGCCGTCGACGGCAGGGCCGCCGCGGTGCAGCCAGAGGCCGGTGGTGCTGCGGGCGAGGACGTCGGGCAGGCCGTCGCCGTCCACGTCGCCGGCGGCCAGCGGGGTGGCGGCGGCGTTCGACCAGCCGGTGGGGCGGCCGCCCATGGCGATCCGGGCGCCGAGCTCGCCGCTGCCCTTGTTCGGGTAGACCCACAGCTCGTCGCCGATGCGGGCGAGGACGTCCTCGCGGCCGTCGCCGGTCCAGTCGCCGCGGTGGCTGACGGCGGCGCCGGTCCAGCCGCCGGTGCCTGTCTGGCGCGGGCCGGCGAGGGCGCCGCCGCCGGTGCCGGAGTACAGGCGCAGGTTGCCGTCGTCCTTGACCGCGAGGAAGTCGGCCCGGCCGTCGCCGGTCAGGTCGCCGCCGACGGAGGTGCCGGGCCGGGGCTCGGGGTAGGCGGCGGCGCGCAGCAGCTTGTGGTCGGAGAGCGGCTTCGCGTCGGCCGGCATCTCGGGTTCGAGGGCGTCGGCGCGGACGGTGTGGAAGTCGCGGGCGCTCAGGAAGACGTGGTCGAACTTCTTGCCGGAGGCCACGGTGGGCTCGCCCGAGTGGCACTCGGTGGCCGTGGCGTCGCAGCCGGCCTGTTCGAACCACTCGTGGTCGTTCTCGTCGGCCTCGGCGAACGGGCCGGTGCCGGGCAGGCCCCGGCGGACCGGGTCGAGCATCGGGTCGTAGCCCGGCTCCGTACCGGCGTTGAAGTCGCCGCCGAGGATCACGGGGAGCCCCGCGGCCCAGCCGTCGACGTACCGGAGCGCCTCGGCCGAGCCGTTGTCGGGCGTGATTTTCTGGTCGAGGTGGACGTTGCAGACGAGCGTCGTGCGCCCGTCGACCGGTCCCCGGGCGCACAGCACCGGGCGGGGCTCGGTGCCGGGGGTGGTCAGGTTGGCCGTGTAGCGGTCGACCGCTGAGGCCCTGACGAAGATGCCGAGGCCGAAGCCGTTGTCGGTGCCGCCCCAGTGCTCGCAGTTGGAGGTCTTCCTCGCGAAGCCCCAGACGGCGGTGTAGCCGGCGTCGACCAGCGCGGTGCGCACCGACGTCCACTGGGTGAAGCAGAGCTCCTGGAGCATCAGGACGTCGGCGTCCCAGGCCAGGGTCTGCTCCTTGACCTTGGCGGTCCAGGTGGGCAGGTCCAGGGTGCTCTGGCAGGTGGACGCGCCGCAGACGTTGTACGTGATGGTCCGCACCGTCGGCGCGGTGGCGGGATCGACGACGTCGGCGGCGGCCGGCGCCGCGGTCGAAAGGACCGCGGCGGCCAGCAGCGCGAGCACGGCGGCCGCTCTGTGGAGGAATCTCATGCCCGGGAGCCTAATGATCTTTTCGTACATGTGTCGGAGCGGCCGACCGGCGGGACGTCAGGCGGTCAACCGCGCGTACCGGGCGCGCAGTTCGGAAGCCCCCTGGTCGGTGAGGCTGCCGTGGAGGCGCATCCGGGCGACGCCGCCGTCGGGGAAGGCGTCGAGACGGACGTGGGTGACGACGGCCTGGGCGGGCAGGTGGAAGCGGTGCAGGGCGTCGGGCTGGAGCCGGGTCCGCGGGATGATCTCGAACCATTCGCCGTGCTCGCCGTTGCGGCCCTGGAGCGCGATCCACCCCGCGCTGTTGCCCTTGAGGTACGCGGTGTCGATCTCGACCGCGCGGACGGCGCCCTGGGCGGCGAGCCGGAAGCGGACCCAGTCGTTGGTGCCGCGCACGCGGCGGCGGCGGTTCTCCCAGCCGTCGTCCATCTTGCGGGAGGTGCCGGGCAGGATGATCTGCGTCGGCGAGGAGTAGAAGCGGTCCGAGGCGTCCTCGTACGTACCGCCGTTGAGGACGGCGATCAGGTCGAGGGTGCCCAGGACGTCCAGCCACTCGGGGTCGGGGACGACTTCGCCGTGCACACGGAGCCGGGCGATGCCGCCGTCGGGGTGCTGGCGGAGGCGTACGTGCGTGTAGCGGCGTTCGGCGTCGACGGTGAAGCCGTTGGCGGCGTGGCCGCGGACGGGGGTGGGCGGGACGAGCTCCTCCCACTTCGCGTCGAGGAGTTCCCCGGGGCTCGGGGTGCCCTCGACGGCGGCGGCCTGGACGCTCACGCGCTGCGGGTAGTTGCCGCGGAAGTGGGCGGTGTCGACGACGATGCCGCGGATGACGCCGGGGGCGCCGAGACGGACGATCGCCCAGTCGTGGTCCTCGGGGGCGGGGAACGGGTGGTCGGCGTCGGCGCCACGGCGCCGGCGGGTCTCCCAGCCGTCCATGACCTTGCCCTTGTGCCCGAAGCGCTCGGGGTCGAAGACGGCGCGCTCGCGGACGAGGAGGTTCTCGCGCTCGGCGAAGAACTCGTCGTCGGCAGCGACGACCCCGGCGCCGAGACGGCGGTCGGCGAGGTCGACGAGCTCGGTGAACGCGAAGTCTGCGGTGCGGTAGTCGGCGTACGGGTCGCCGCCGGTGTAGGGGGCGGCGTCGTTGGCGTGCGGGTCCGTGGTCTCGGCGTGGGCGTCGTGGAGGCTCATGTCCCGACTGTGCCGCCCCGACACCTCACAGGTCCATCGAATGTTTTCGACAGGTCTTTTCAGTCCTACTGAACATTCTGAAGGGTCTCGCGCTGGACGGCGGCCCGGCGCAGTGCCGCGAGGACCCGTGCCACGGCCGGCCCCTCCTCCGCTCCGCGCCGTACCGCCGCGACGACGTGACGGCGCGGCTGGTCGGCGGAGAGCACCCGCATGACGACGCCGGAGCCGGCGCCCGTACGGCGTTCGGCGGCGGCCATCCGGGGCACCAGGGCCACACCCATCCCGGCCTCGACCATGGCGAGGATCGCGGTCCAGCCGGCCGCGCTGTGGGCCTGCTCGGGCACGAAGCCGGCGGCCTCGCAGGCGGCCGTGGTGATCTCCGACCAGGGCCCGGAGCCCCCGAAGATCCACGGCTCGGCGGAGAGGTCGGCGAGCCGGAGGCCGGGCGCGTCGGCGAGCGGGTGCCCGGCGGGAAGGGCGACGTCGAGCGGGTCGGCGAGCAGCGGCACCCGGCTGAACTTGGGGTCGCGGGCGGTCGGCGCGTGGGCGGCCAGCGAGAGCGCCAGCTCGACCTCGCCGGAGCCGAGGAGTTCGTACGCCTCGGCCGCCTCGGCCTCCCTGACCCGGACGTCGAGCCCCGGATGGGCGGGGCGCAGCGCCTGTACGGCGGGGACGACGAGCGCGGGCACGGCGGTGGAGAACGCGGCGACCCGCACCCGCCCGGCCTCGCCCCGCAGATGGGCGTCGAGGTCGGCCTCGGCCCGCTCCAGCTGGGCGAACACCGCCTCGGCGTGCCGCAGCACGAGATGCGCGGCATCGGTGAGCCGGACCCGCCGGCCGTGCGCCTCCAGGAGCTGGACGCCCAGCTGCCTGGCCAGGTTGCTGAGCTGCTGGGAGACGGCCGAGGGGGTCATGAGCAGCGCCTCCGCGGTCGCGGTGACGGTGCCGCGGTCCCGGAGGGTGCGGAGGATCTGGAGCTTCTTGATGTCCCACTCGGTCATGGGGCGCAACCTACCGGGGCGCGCGCCCCGCGCCGGCACGCGCGCTCGTCGCACCGGCGAGCGCGACCCCGGCGAGGATCAGCGCCATGCACGACACGCCCAGGACTCCGAGGCGCTCGCCGAGGAGGGCGTAGGAGAGGAGGGCGACACAGACCGGCTGGAGGTAGTAGACGACTCCGGCGCGGGCGGCGCCGATGAGGCCGATGGCCCTGTTCCAGGCGAAGAAGGCGACGGCCGAGGACATCACGCCGACGTAGAGCAGCGGGCCGACGGTGCCGGGTGCGACCGGGAAGCCGCCCTGCACGGTGAGGGAGACCGCGTAGAGGGGGGCGAGCATCAGCGCTCCGAGGGCGAACGTCGTGAAGAGGAAGGCGAGTCCGTCGATCCCGGCGGGCTTGCGCTTGAGCATCGCGCTGTACGTGGCGAAGGACAGGGCCGCGGCGAACATCCACAGGTCGCCGGGCGCGAAGTCGACGGCGAGGGATCCCTTGCCGACGAGCAGGAGCACGCCGAGGCCGGCGGTCAGCATCCCGAGGAGGCGGCGGGCGCCGAGCCGTTCGCCGCCGAGCCGGGCGTAGCCGGCCATGAGCACCGGGGACGCGGCCATGAACATGCCCATGTTGGACGCGGAGGTGGTCAGGCCCGCCTGGTGGACCAGGGTGTTGTAGGCGGCGACGCCGAAGAGCGAGGCGAGCGCGACGAATCCGAGGTGACGGCGGATCACCGTGCGCCGCCTCCAGAACGGGCGGGCGGCGAACGGGGCGACGGCGACGAGGGCGATGATCCAGCGCCAGAAGACGGCCTGCACGGGCGGGACCGAGTCGGCCATGTCGCGGGTGGCGACGAAGCTGCCGGACCAGACGACGGTGGCGAGCAGCGCGAGGAGCACGCCGAGGCCGGCGCCCCGGGTCTTCCTCGTGGGCGCCGGCCTCTCGGTGGCGGTGGCGCTGTTGGCCGTGGCGCTGGTGGCGGTGTCGGGGGTGGCGGTGTCGGGGGTGGTCGGGTGGCGTGCGGCGATCAGCGTCATGCCGTCTACCGTCGCATCGCCGAACCCTCCAGGTCCATCGAAACTTCCTGACCGTTCTTTTCAGTTGAGCTGAACGATTCGCCCTCGGCGGCCCCGGAGACCCCGGCACCCTCGGCGACCGCCGTGGACTTCGGCGCAGGGTTCAGCTGGCCCACCAGCGTGGCACCGAAGGCGATCACCATGCCGGCCAGCTGGACCGGACCGAGCGCCTGACCGAGCGCGGCCCAGCCGATGACGGCGGCGGTGATCGGCGAGAGCGGGCCGAGGAGGGTGACCGAGGAGGCGCTCAGGCGCTCGATGCCGCGGAACCAGAGGAAGTAGGAGATCGCGGTGTTGCCGAAGGCGAGGTAGGCGTAGCCGGCCAGGTTGGTGCCGGTGAGGGCCGGCGGGGCGCCCTCGACCAGCAGGGCGACGGGGAGCAGGATCACGCCGCCCGAGGTGAGCTGCCAGCCGGTGAGGGCGAGGGCGCCGACACCCTCGGGGCGGCCCCAGCGCTTGGTCAGGACGGTGCCCGCGGACATCGAGAGGGAGGAGAGCAGTCCGGCCATCACGCCGACCGTGTCGAACGCGGCCCCCGCCTTGAGGACGACCAGGCTGACGCCGAAGGCGGCGGCGACGGCGGTCAGCATGGACCTGACCGTCGGCTTGTCACCGAGCAGGAGGGCGGCGAGCCCCACGACGAAGAGCGGGCCGACCGAGCCGACGACGGCGGCGACACCGCCGGGCAGGCGGTAGGCGGCGAGGAAGAGGAGCGGGAAGAACGCTCCGATGTTGAGGGCGCCGAGGACCGCCGACTTCCACCACCAGGCACCCTGCGGCAGCTTCCGGGTGACGGCCAGGAGCAGCAGACCGGCCGGCAGGGCCCGCATCAGCCCGGTGAAGAGCGGCCGGTCGGGAGGCAGGAACTCCGTGGTGACGAAGTAGGTCGAGCCCCAGGAGATCGGTGCGAGGGCGGTGAGAGCGATGGTGGCGGTCTTGCGGGACATGACGGTTCCCCCTGCGCTGGACGGGCCGGGCGGCGACCCGGACTGGCTTGGCGGTAATTAACTTACCACTAAGCTACTTACTTGCAAGTGGCTTTCTTGCAACTGAGTCAGTGAAGAGGGAAACTGGGGCCATGGAGAATCACGACGCCGTCGACGCCATCACCGACCAGTGGGCGCGGGTCCGCCCCGACCTGGACACCCTGCCGATGGCCGTGTTCGGCCGGATCTACCGGCTCGCCAACGCCATGCGCGCCAAGGTGGACAAGGCCTACGCGCCGTACGGGGGGATGTCGCTCGGCGAGTTCGACGTGCTCGCGACGCTGCGGCGCTCGGGCGAGCCGTACACCCTGTCGCCGCGGGAGCTGACCGCCACGCTGATGATCACGACCGGCGGGATGACGGGCCGGCTCGACAAGCTGGAGCGGGCCGGGCTCATCACCCGCAGCCCCGACCCCAACGACCGTCGCGGCCTGCGGGTCACGCTCACCGAGGAGGGCCGGGAGCTCGTCGACCAGGCGGTCGGCGCCGGCCTCGGGCAGCAGCGCGCCGCCCTGGAGGCGGCGCTCACCCCCGAGGAGGCGGAACAGCTCGCGGGCCTGCTGCGCAGGCTCCTCGCCACCTCGGCGTGACACCGGGACGCACCCGGAGGCGCGCGGAAGACACACGAAAGCGCCGCGCGGTACCTGTCGTACCGTGCGGCGCCCTCGGGAAACGCCGGAGTGGGACTCAGCCCTTCTTGACGCGGTACTTGGACCGGTCGAGCACCATCACCAGGCCGGTGATCACCAGGAACAGCGCGATCGGGAGGGCCACGAACAGACCGATGGTCTGGATGACCTCCAGCTTGGGGGCCGGGTCGTCACCGTCGTCGCGGGTCAGCGCGAGCGCGGGGGACGACATGAGCAGCATCATCAGCGTCGTACCGGCCGCGACGGCGCCGGCGCGCAGGGCGTTCTTCTTGTCCACGGTGCAAAAGTAGCGAACACCTAAACGGACCGCGCGCCCGGGGGTGCCGTACGGGCTCCCACCCGCTCCGCGAGGGTCCGGAGCAGGTCGTGCGCGCGGGGCGCGGCGGCCAGTTCCTCCAGGGCGAGCGGCTGTCCGTCCGGGCCCGCGACCGGCAGCCGCCAGTTCGGGTACTGGTCCCACGTCCCCGGCAGGTTCTGCGGCCGGCGGTCCCCCACCGCGTCCGGCAGCCACACCCCCACCAGGCGGGCCGGGGTGGCCGCCAGGAAGCGGTGGACGGCGCGGACCTCGGCGGCCTCGTCGCCGGGCCCTTCCGGCAGCAGGCCGAGCCGCTGGAGCGCGCCCAGCCACTCGGTGGTCTCGGCGCTGTCCCGGCTGCGCTCCCGCTCCAGGTCGCCGGTCAGCAGCCCCAGCCGGTGGCGCAGCGTCACATGGTCCCCGGAGAGCCGGGCCGCGGTGGACGGCAGGTCGTGGGTGGTGGCGGTGGCCACGCAGTCGGCCCGCCAGTCCTCCGGGGGCAGCGGGCGGCCCGTGCCGGCCCAGTCCCGTTCGAACCAGAGCACCGAGGTGCCGAGCACCCCGCGCCGGGCGAGCGCCTCCCGGACCCCCGGCTCGACCGTCCCCAGGTCCTCGCCCACGACGGCCGCCCCGGCCCGGTGGGCCTCCAGGACGAGGAGGGCGAGCATCGCCTCGGAGTCGTAGCGGACGTACGTGCCCCGGGTGGGCTCGTCGCCCTCGGGCACCCACCAGAGCCGGAACAGGCCCATCACATGGTCGATGCGCAACGCGCCCGCGTGCCGCAGGAGTTCGCGCAGCAGACCGCGGTACGGGGCGTAGCCCTCGGCGGCCAGCGCGTCCGGACGCCAGGGCGGCAGACCCCAGTCCTGGCCACGGGCGTTGAAGGCGTCGGGCGGGGCGCCCACCGACATCCCGGCGGCGAACACGTGCTGCTGCGCCCAGGCGTCGGAGCCGTCCGGGTGCACGCCCACGGCCAGGTCGTGGACGATCCCGACCGCCATCCCGGCCTCCCGCGCGGTGCGCGCGGCGGCGGCCAGCTGCCGGTCCGTCAGCCAGGCGAGCCGGCAGTGGAAGTCGACGCGGCCGGCGAGCTCGGCGTCGGCCCGCACGGCCGCCTCGGCCGCGCGCGGGTCGCGCAGCGCCTCCGGCCAGCGGCGCCACTGGTGGCCGTGCCGTTCGGCGAGGGCCTGGTACGTGGCGTGGTCCTCCAGGGCCCGGCCGCGCTCGGCCAGGAAGTCCCGGTAGGCGGCGCGCCGGCCAGGGCCGAGCTCCACGGTGTGCACGAGCTCCAGGGCGCGCCGTTTGGCCTCCCAGACCGCGTCCCGGTCGATCAGGGCGCCCTTGCCGAGCACCCGTTCGCGCAGCTCGGCCGCCTCGGCGAGGATCCGGTCCAGTTCCTCGCGGCGGGCCGGGTCGACGTGGGCGTACTCGGGGACGTCCTCGATCCGCAGGTGCACGGGGTCGGGGAAGCGGCGCGAGGAGGGGCGGTACGGGGAGGGGTCGGTGGGGGCCCCGGGCACGGCCGCGTGCAGTGGGTTGACCTGCACGAACCCCGCGCCGTGCGTGCGACCCGCCCAGTCGGCGAGCTCCCGCAGGTCACCGAGGTCGCCCATGCCCCAGGAGCGGGCGGAGAGGAGCGAGTAGAGCTGGACGAGGAGGCCGAACGCGCGCCCCTCGGGCACCGGTACCCGCGCGGGTGCCACGATCAGGGTGGCGGCGCAACGGCGCCCGTCGGGGGCGTGCGCGGCGAGCCGGTGCACACCGAGCGGCAGGCCACGCCAGTCGGGGCCGGCGACGGTCCGGCCGTCCTCGGTGGTGACCGTGAGCCGGGTGCCGGCCGGCAGGCCGCGGGGCGGCCGCGGGCCCGGGACGCCGGCGGCCCCCTCCCGCTCCCCCGGCTCCTCGCGCCACAGCACGACGGTGGGCGGCAGCAGCCGCTCCCGGCCGGCCCGTTCCGCCGCGTCGAGTGCCGCGGCGACGGCCTCCGGCGTGGACGCGTCGACGTCCAGGGCGCGCAGGACGGCCACGACGGTGGCGTCGGGCACGGTGACCGTGACGCCCTCGGAGGGGGCGTACTCGGTGGCGACGCCGTGCAGGGCGGCGAGACGGGCCAGGGTCACGTCACACTCCGGGGGACTCCGAACCGCCCGCTGTGGTGCGGGCGGTGGGTTCGCTGGTCAAGGGGGCGGCCTCGGCGAGGGGCGGTTCGCTGATGAGCGGCGTGGCATCGGCGAGGGGCGGTTCGCTGGTGAGCGGCACGCCCTGCCTCGGAATCCATATCCGTTTGCAGGCGTGGTCGGTCGCGGTCACGGGATCTCCCGGTTTCGTCTCGACAGGTAAGACATCAGGACAGTTGGTGGAGCCCTACCCATCGTTCCCCGTTTTACCGGCCGAATTTGGCGAAACGGTGCCACCTCGCCGAAAGGTCACCGGGCAAAGCAGACAGTTCGACCAGGCGCATTGACACTCCGTCGGGCCGGATGGTGGGCTCGTAACCCACTTGTGACCCACGGGACCGAAGGGAGCCCCTGTGCACCCCGGACACAGGAAGCGGACCGCGACGGCCGTGGCGGTCGCGGTCATCGGCGGGCTCCTCGGCGGCGCCGCCCCGGGCGGCGCGTACGCGGCGCCGGGCGCCCCCTCCCCCGTGACCGCCCCCGACGCGGCGGCGGCCCCGGCGGCCCCCACGGTGGGCACGACGTCCGGCGTGTGGCCCCGGCCCCAGTCCCTGACCAGTGCCGGACCGGCCCTACCGCTGGGCTCCGAGGTGACGCTGCTCGCCGCTCCCGACGCCGATCCGTACGCCGTGACGGCCCTGCGCGAGCTGCTCCGCGCGGCCGGGGTGCGGACCGTGCACACGACGGCGCCCGGGCGCGGCCCCCTGGTCCGCGTCGGCGAATCCCTCGAAACGGAGGCCGCGCTGCGCGCCCTGCGGGCGTCCGAGCGGGGCGACCTTCCGGACGGCGGCTACCGGCTCGCGACCGGCCGGATCCAGGGCCGGGACACCGTCGTGCTCGACGGCGCCGGCCCCGACGGCCTCTTCCACGCCGTCCAGACACTCCGTCAACTCCTGCGCCCCGACGGGACGCTTCCCGGCGTCGTCGTCCGCGACTGGCCCGCCACCGCCGTCCGCGGACTGACCGAGGGCTTCTACGGGCGCCCCTGGTCGCGGGCCGACCGGCTCGCCCAGCTCGACTTCATGGGCCGCACCAAGCAGAACCGCTACCTGTACGCGCCCGGGGACGACCCCTACCGCCGGGCGCTGTGGCGCGAGCCCTACCCGGCCGCCGAGCGGGCCGCGTTCCGCGAGCTCGCCGCCCGGGCCGCCGCCAACCACGTGACGCTCGCCTGGGCCGTGGCCCCCGCCCAGGCCATGTGCCTGTCCTCCGACGCCGACCTCGCGGCGCTCACGAGGAAGCTCGACTCCATGTGGGCGCTCGGGGTGCGCGCCTTCCAGCTGCAGTTCCAGGACGTCAGCTACAGCGAGTGGGCGTGCTCCGACGACCCCGACACCTTCGGGCGCGGTCCCGAGGCCGCCGCCCGCGCGCACGCGCGCGTGGCGAACGCCGTCTCCCGGCACCTCGCCACCCGGTACCCGGGCGCGGCGGCGCTGTCGCTGATGCCGACGGAGTACTACCAGGACGGCGCCACCGCCTACCGCACCGCGCTCGCCGGCGCCCTCGACGCGCGCGTGGAGGTGGCCTGGACGGGCGTCGGGGTGGTGCCGCGCACCATCACCGGCGGCGAACTGGCCGACGCGCGCGAGGCGCTGCGCCACCCGCTCGTCACCATGGACAACTACCCGGTCAACGACTACGCCCACGACCGGCTCTTCCTCGGCCCGGCGACCGGCCGCGCGCCGGCCGTCGCGTCCGGATCCGCCGGCTTCCTCGCCACCGGCATGGAACAGGCCGCGGCTTCCCGCGTGGCCCTGTTCACCACCGCCGACTACGCCTGGAACCCCAAGGGCTACCGCCCCGACGAGTCGTGGCGGGCCGCCGTCGACGAGCTGGCCGGACCGGAGCCCAGGGCCCGCGAGGCGCTGCGGGCGCTCGCCGGGAACGGCGCCTCCTCGATCCTCGACCCGGACGGCGAGTCCGCCTATCTGAGGCCGCTCACCGCCGCCTTCTGGGCGAGCCGCGCCGGCCGCGACCCGGTGGCCCGGGAGAAGGCGGCGCGCGAGCTGCGGGCCGCGTTCACCGTCATGCGCGAGGCGCCCGCCCGCCTGCGGGACACGGCCGGCGGGGCGCTCGGCACGGAGACCGCCCCCTGGCTGGAGCGGCTCGCACGCTACGGCGCGGCGGGTGAGACGGCGGTCGACATGCTGCTCGCCCAGGGCCGCGGCGACGGCGCCGGCGCCTGGCGGGCCCAGCTGGACCTGGAACGGCGGCGCGCCGGGCTGCGGACGGGCGACGTGACGGTCGGCAAGGGCGTCCTGGACGGCTTCCTCGCCCGGGCGGCGGAGGAGTCGGCCGCCTGGACGGGCGCCGACCGCGACCGGGCGCCCGGGGTGCGGGCGGACGCGGCGCAGGACGCGTACACGGTCCGGCTGGAGCGGTCCCGGCCGGTGGAGACCCTGACGGTGATGACCGAGCCGGGCAGCGCGGGCGGCTTCCTGGAGGCGTACGTGCCCGGTGAGGGCTGGCGCCGGCTCGGGCCGCTCGCCGCCTCCGGGTGGACCCAGGCGGACCTGAAGGGACTGCGGGCGGACGCCCTGAGGATCGTGTGGAGCGGCGGCGCGCCCGGCCGGGTGCGGTCCCTGGTGCCGTGGTTCGCCGACGAGCCGCGCGCGGGTCTCGAACTGGCCCGCACGGAGACGGACGCCGAGATCGGCGGCCCGGCGCAGCAGGTGGACGTCGTCCTGGAGGGCCGGCGCGCCGCGGAGGTGCGCGGGGCACTGACCGCCCGCGCGCCGAAGGGAATCACCGTCCGGCTGCCGAAGGAGGCCGCGGTGCCGCGCGGTACCCGGGCGACCGTCCCCCTGGAGGTGTCGGTGGCGGCGGACGTGCCGGCCGGCTCGTACGCCGTCCCGGTGTCGTTCGCGGGCGAGGAGCGGGTCCTGACGGTGCGGGCCTTCCCCCGTACGGGCGGCCAGGACCTGGCCCGTACGGCCACGGCCTCGTCCTCCGGCGACGAGACGCCCGACTTCCCGGCCGCGTACGCCCTCGACGGCGACCCGGCGACCCGCTGGTCCTCGCCGCTGGAGGACGGCGCCTGGTGGCAGATGGAGCTGTCCGAACCGGCCCGGATAGGCCGGGTGGTGCTCCACTGGCAGGACGCCTACGCCTCCCGCTACCGCGTCCAGGTCTCCGCCGACGGGCGCACCTGGCGTACGGCGGCGACGGTCCGGGACGGACGGGGCGGGGTGGAGTCGGTCCGCATGGACGCCGCCGACACACGCTTCCTGCGGGTGCAGGGGGACGCACGGGCGACGGAGTACGGCTACTCGCTGTGGGCGGTGGAGACGTACGCGGTGGAGGAGCTGCGGGACGTGCCGGAGGGCCCGGCGGGCGTGACGGAGCAGAAGCCGGGCGACGCGACGACGCCCGGCTCCCCGTAGGAGCCGCCGGTACGCACGGGGCCGGATGTGCGAATGGCCCGGCTCAACCGGTCGTCACGGCCCCCTGAGGCTGGGGGGCGGTGCCGACGGAGTCGATCCGGGCCAGGGCGTCGTCCGCGCCGTACGGCTGGAGGTAGGGCAGCCACCGCGGGTCGCGGTGGCCGGTTCCGATGATCCGCCAGGCCAGTCCGGTCGGCGGGGCGGGTTGGTGCCGCAGCCGCCAGCCCAGCTCGCGCAGGTGCCGGTCGGCCTTGACGTGGTTGCAGCGGCGGCAGGCCGCCACGACGTTCTCCCAGGCGTGCGTCCCCCCGCGGCTGCGCGGAATGACGTGGTCGACGCTGGTTGCGACGCCACCGCAGTACATGCAGCGCCCGCCGTCGCGGGCGAACAGCGCTCTGCGGGTCAAGGGAACGGGCCCCCGGTAGGGGACCCGCACGAACCGCTTCAGGCGCACCACACTGGGCGCGGCGATGACACGGCTCTCGCTGTGCAGGAAGGCGCCGGACTCCTCGAGGCAGAGTGCCTTGTTCTCCAGGACGAGGACGAGCGCGCGGCGGAGCGGTACGACGCCGAGCGGCTCGTACGACGCGTTGAGGACCAGGACGTGCGGCACGGATGCCTCCTAAGACGCCGGCGGCGCGTGGCTCGCGCCGGGACGAACTGCTCTCAGTCTCTCCTCATGCCGGGCCGGTGCGCCACCACGTGGGGGTAACGGCTCTGGGGTGTGTAAAACCGTTCGGGACGTCAGCAGTGGGCAGGAATGGGTACAGGACCCGCTCCTGCTCACTGACGAGGAACGGTGTTCTCGACCACATCCGCCGCTCCACGGGAGTCATCCCCGCCCGTGGGCCGTCTTTCCGAGTGAACCTGTGTGCACACGTCAACAGGGGCACCCCCTCGCCCCCGTTAGTGTGGACGGATTGCGAACGCCTGCCTGGAGGTCCCCCGTGCCCCCCGTGTCCTGGTCCGCCGCCCTGCGCGCCGCCGACGACCCGACGCAAGTTCCGGTGACGCTGGACGAGGCGGCCGAGAAGGCGACGAACGCCGCGGGCTGGGTGGAGCAGAACTGGTCCACCTGGCTGAACACGGGCCTGAAGATCCTGCTGATCCTGATCGTGGCGTTCACCCTGCGGATGCTGGTCCGCAAGGCGCTGACCAAGCTGATAGACCGGATGAACCGGTCGGCGCAGGCGGTGGAGGGCACGGCCCTGGGCGGCCTCCTGGTCAACGCCGAGCGGCGCCGGCAGCGCTCGGAGGCGATCGGCTCGGTGCTGCGCTCGGTGGCCTCGTTCCTGATCCTGGGGACCGCCGGCCTGATGGTCCTCGGTGCCTTCAAGATCGACCTGGCGCCGCTGCTGGCCTCGGCGGGTGTGGCCGGTGTGGCGATCGGCTTCGGCGCGCGGAACCTGGTGACGGACTTCCTCTCCGGCGTCTTCATGATCCTGGAGGACCAGTACGGCGTGGGCGACTCGGTCGACGCGGGCGTGGCGTCCGGCGAGGTCGTCGAGGTCGGGCTGCGCGTGACGAAGCTGCGCGGGGTGGACGGGGAGATCTGGTACGTCCGCAACGGCGAGATCAAGCGCATCGGCAACCTCAGTCAGGGCTGGGCGACGGCCGCGGTGGACGTGACGGTCCGCCCGACGGAGGACCTGGACCGGGTGCGCGAGGTGATCACCGACGCGGCCGAGGCGATGTCCAAGGAAGAGCCCTGGAACGAGCGCCTGTGGGGTCCGGTCGAGGTCCTGGGCCTGACCGAGGTCCTCCTCGACTCGATGACGGTCCGCGTCTCCGCCAAGACCATGCCGGGCAAGAGGCTGGGCGTCGAACGCGAACTCCGCTGGCGCATCAAGCGCGCCCTGGACCGGGCGGGCATCCGCATCGTCGGCGGCATCCCGCCCCAGGCGGAGGAGTCGGCGAAGTCCGACCCGACCGCCGGCATGTCCGCGCCCTCGGCCTTCTCCTCCCCATCCTCCCCGCAGTCGGCGGCGGCGACCCCGCTCCCGAGGACGGACATCACGAAGTAGCCGCAGGCACGCAGGGGCGCCCCCGCCGGAACGGCGGGGGCGCCCCTCTTTCGTGCGACGCCCCCGTGCGGTCGGTGCGAAGCGAGCCCACCCGGGGTATTGACGCTCCGCTGACCTCCGCCTTACCTTCCTCCCAACCCAATAGGAAACTTTCCTAACAGTGCCCCAGGCAGGTGGAGTGAGCCCCATGGCCGGTACGACCCCGGGAACGCCCGGCACCCCGCGCGTGCTGCGCGCCATGAACGACCGGGCCGCGCTCGATCTGCTGCTCGCGCACGGGCCGCTGTCGCGGACGCGGATCGGGAAGCTGACCGGGCTCTCCAAGCCGACGGCCTCGCAGCTGCTCGCCCGCCTCGAAGCCGCCGGGCTCGTGGTCGCCACCGGGACCACCGAGGGGCGGCCGGGGCCGAACGCCCAGCTCTACGCGGTCAACCCGCGTGCCGCGTACGCCGCCGGGCTCGACGTCAGCCCCGAGCGCATCCACGCCGCCGTCGCCGACATCACCGGCGAGGTCGTCGGCGAGTTCCGGGTCGCCACGCCCGGGCGCGGCGCCGAGGACGTGGTGCGGCAGGTCGTCGACGCCGTCGACGGGGCCGTCAAGGACGCCGGGCTCGCCCTCGGGGACGTACACCGTCTCGTCATCGGCACCCCCGGCGCCTTCGACCCGGCCACCGGCCGCCTGCGGTACGCCTCCCACCTGCCCGGCTGGCACTCGCCCACCCTGCTCGACGAGCTGGCCGTCGCCCTCCCCATGCCGTTCGAGTACGAGAACGACGTCAACCTCGTCGCCATCGCCGAACAGCGCCTCGGCTCCGCCCGGGGCCACGAGAACTTCGTGCTGCTGTGGAACGAGACCGGACTCGGTGCCGCCCTCGTCCTCGGCGGGCGCCTGCACCGGGGCTTCACCGGCGGCGCCGGCGAGGTCGGCTTCCTGCCCGTACCCGGCACCCCGCTCGTCCGGCAGGTCGCCAAGGCCAACTCCGGCGGCTTCCAGGAGCTCGCCGGCGTGCAGTCCGTACCCCGGATCGCCAAGGCCCTCGGGATCCGCACGCCCGAGCAGCCGTACGTCGAGGTGGCCGCCCGGCTCCTCCGCGAGGCCGCCGAACGGCACGCCGACGACGAGCGGTACGCCGGTCTGCTCGACTCCTACGCCGAGCGCCTCGCCACCGGCCTCGCCGCCCTCGTCGCCGTACTCGACCCCGAGCTGATCGTCCTGTCCGGCGCCGCGCTCGGCCCCGGCGGCGAACCCCTGCGCGCCCGCGTCCAGGCCCAGCTCGCCGACCTCGCCGCCTCCCGGCCACGGCTCGTCCTCGCCGCCGTCGACCGGCACCCCGTGCTCCGCGGAGCGCTCGAATCCGCCCTCGCCACCACCCGCGACGAGGTCTTCGACACCTCCCGCTAGCCCGCCCGAACCGCCCGCCACCGCCACCCCCTCCAGGGAGTACTCGCCATGCCCGCACGTCCCCGCAGGCTCGTCGCCGCCCTCGCCGTCACCGCTTCCATAGCCCTCTTCGCCTCCGCGTGCACCGGCTCCGCGAACAACGGCGCGACCGACGACCCGAACGCGAAGACCACGATCACCTTCTGGCACGGCTGGTCCGCCCCCTCCGAGGTGCAGGCCATCAACGACAACATCAAGCGCTTCGAGGCGGCGCACCCGAACATCAAGGTCGAGGTCGTCGGCAACATCAACGACGACAAGCTCAACCAGGCCCTGCGCACCGGCGGTTCGAAGGGCCCTGACGTCGTCTCGTCCTTCACCACGTCCAACGTGGGCAAGTTCTGCTCCTCGGGCGCCTTCGCCGACCTGAAGCCCTTCGTCGAGAAGTCCAAGCTCGACCTGGAGAAGGTCATTCCGAAGACGCTGCTCGACTACACCCAGTTCGAGGGCAAGCGGTGCGCCATGCCGCTGCTCACCGACGCCTACGGCCTCTACTACAACAAGACCGCGTTCACGAAGGCCGGCCTCGACCCGGCGAAGCCGCCGCGGACCTACTCCGAGCTGCTCGCCTACGCGAAGCGGCTCACCAAGGCCAAGGGCGACGGCTACGAGCAGCTCGGCTTCATGCCGAACTACCACGGCTACGAGACCACCACCGAGCACTACCTCGGCAGCTGGGGGCCGGCGTACTTCGACGGCAGCGGCAGGTCGACCGTCGCCACCGACCCCGGTGTCGCCGAGATGATGACCACGCAGAAGAAGATGGTCGACGAGCTCGGCGGCTACGCCAAGCTGGAGAAGTACCGCACCACCTTCGGCGACGAGTGGGGCGCCAAGCACCCCTTCCACACCGGCCAGGTCGCCATGCAGCTCGACGGCGAGTGGCGGCTCGGCATGGCCACCGACGCCAAGGTGCCGTTCGAGATCGGCGTCGCCCCGATGCCCGTCCCGGACAGCCGGGCCGGCGACTACGGCAAGGGCTTCCTGTCCGGCACGATCATGGGCATCGCCCCGCAGAGCAAGAAGCAGAACGCCGCCTGGGAACTGGTCAAGTTCATGACCACGGACACCGATGCCGTCGTCGCCTTCGCCAACGGCATCCGCAACGTGCCCTCCACCTTCGACGCCCTCAAGTCCCCCGACCTGAAGTTCGACCCGCGCTTCAGGACCTTCCTGGACATCGCCCAGCACCCGAAGTCCAACACCCCGGCGGGCGCGGTCAACGGCGCGACCTACCTCAACACCCTCCAGGACTTCGCCCTCCAGTACGAGAAGGGCGCGGTGACCGACCTGAAGGGCGGCCTGGAGAAGACCGCGCAGCAGATCGACACCGACATCGCCAAGGCGAAGTAGCCCGATGAGCACGCACACCCTCCGCTCGAAGCGCCGCCGCGCGGCGCTTCGCACGGCGGCGTTCCTGTCGCCCTGGCTGATCGGCTTCAGCGTCTTCTTCGCCTACCCGCTGCTCTCGACCGTCTACTTCTCCTTCATGGACTACGACGGCTTCGCCGCCCCGTCCTTCAACGGCCTGGCCAACTGGACGTACGTCTTCCGGGACTACCCGCTGTTCTGGCCGGCGCTGCGCAACACCCTGTGGCTGGTGGTCGTGATGACGGCCTGCCGGGTCGTCTTCGGGCTCGGCGTCGGCATGCTCATCACGAGGATCAAGACGGGCGCCGGAGTCTTCCGCACCCTGTTCTACCTGCCGTACCTGGCCCCGCCGGTCGCGGCGACCCTCGCCTTCGTCTTCCTGCTCAACCCCGGCACCGGCCCGGTGAACTCGGTCCTCGAAGGGCTCGGCGTCCCGGCCCCCGCCTGGTTCAACGACGCCGCCTGGTCCAAGCCCGCGCTGACCATGCTCGCCGTGTGGGGGGTCGGCGACCTCATGGTCATCTTCATGGCGGCGCTGCTCGACGTGCCGAAGGAGCAGTACGAGGCCGCCGAGCTCGACGGGGCGTCCGCCGTCCAGCGGTTCCGCTACGTGACGCTGCCGAACATCTCGCCCATCGTGATGTTCGCCGTGGTCACCGGGGTCATCCAGGCCATGCAGTACTACACGCAGCCGCTGGTCGCCGGGAAGGTCGCCTCCGGCGTCATCGGCGGCTCCGGCCAGCAGTTCGAGCCCGGCTACCCGGACAAGTCCACCCTGACGCTGCCGCAGCTCGTCTACAACCTCGGCTTCCAGCGCTTCGACTACGGAGCCGCCTGCGCCACCGCCCTCGTCCTCTTCGCCCTGGCCATGGCCTTCACGGCGCTGCTCATGCGCCGCCGCGGCGGCCTCGTCCAGGCAGGTGAGTGAACCCATGAGCCGACTCATCGACATGCCCGCCGCGACCGGAACAGCCCCGGGAGCGCGGACGTCCGGCGACACCCCGGCCGGCCGCGCCGCCCGCCGCAAGGCGCTCCTGCACTGGATCGCGGTGCACTCGCTCGGCGTCGCCGCCGCGCTGTTCTTCGTGCTGCCCTTCGTCTTCGTCCTGCTCACCTCGCTGATGAGCGACCAGCAGGCGCTCACCCGCGACCTCACCCCGGACACCTGGGAGTGGGACAACTACGTCCGCGTCTTCGAGACGCCCGGCTTCCTCACCTGGTGGCGCAACACCCTCCTGTACGCGGGCCTCGGCACCGTCCTGACGGTGGTGTCCTCGGTCCCGGTGGCGTACGCGCTCGCCAAGTTCCGCTTCCGCGGCAGCCGGCTGGCGCTGATGCTGGTCATCTCGATGATGATGCTGCCGCCGCAGGTCGTGGTCATCCCGATGTACCTGTTCTGGGCCAAGCAGCTGGACCTGTCCGGCACGCTCTGGCCGCTGATCATCCCGATGGCCTTCGGCGACGCGTTCTCCATCTTCCTGATGCGCCAGTTCCTGCTGACCATCCCGAACGAGTACCTGGACGCGGCCAGGGTCGACGGCTGCGGCGAACTGCGCACCCTCGTGCGGGTCGTCCTGCCGATGGCGAAGCCGGGCATCGCGGCGATCGCGCTCTTCCAGTTCTTCGCCGCGTGGAACGACTACTTCGGACCGCAGATCTACGCCTCCGAGAACCCGGGCGCGTGGACCCTGAGCTACGGCCTGGAGTCCTTCAAGGGCGCGCACCACACCGACTGGAATCTGACCATGGCCGCGACCGTCCTGGTCATGGCCCCCGTGATCCTCGTCTTCTTCTTCGCCCAGAAGGCATTCGTCGAGGGCGTCACACTGACCGGAGTGAAGGGCTAGCCGACTATGAAGCTCGCTGTCGTGGGGGGCGGCTCCACCTACACCCCCGAACTGATCGACGGATTCGCGCGCTTGCGCGAGACCCTGCCCATCACCGAACTCGTCCTCGTCGACCCCGCCGCCGAGCGGCTCGACCTGGTCGGCGGGCTCGCCCGGCGGATCTTCGCCAGGCAGGGCCACGACGGGACGATCGTCACCACCTCCGACCTCGACGCCGGCGTCGACGGCGCCGACGCCGTCCTGCTGCAGCTGCGGGTCGGCGGGCAGGCCGCCCGCGAGCAGGACGAGACCTGGCCACTGGAGTGCGGCTGCGTCGGCCAGGAGACCACCGGCGCCGGCGGTCTCGCGAAGGCGTTGCGTACGGTCCCGGTGGTGCTGGACATCGCCGAGCGGGTCCGCCGCACCAACCCGAACGCCTGGATCATCGACTTCACCAACCCGGTGGGCATCGTGACCCGGGCGCTGCTCCAGGCCGGACACAAGGCGGTCGGCCTGTGCAACGTGGCGATCGGCTTCCAGCGGAAGTTCGCCGCGCTGCTGGGGGTCACCCCCGCCGAGGTGCACCTCGACCACGTGGGCCTCAACCACCTGACCTGGGAGACCGGGGTACGGCTCGGGGGCCCCGAGGGCGAGGACGTGCTGCCCCGGCTGATCGCCGAGCACGGCGACGCGATCGCCGACGACCTGCGCCTTCCGCGCTCCGTCGTGGACCGGCTCGGCGTCGTCCCCTCGTACTACCTGCGCTACTTCTACGCGCACGACGCCGTCGTCGAGGAGCTGCGCACCAAGCCCTCGCGGGCGGCGGAGGTCGCGGCGATGGAGCGGCAGCTCCTGGAGATGTACGGGGACCCGGCGCTCGACGAGAAGCCCGAGCTGCTCGCCAGGCGCGGCGGCGCCTTCTACTCGGAGGCGGCCGTGGACCTGGCCGCCTCGCTGCTGGGAAACGGGGGTTCGCCGTACCAGGTGGTGAACACCTTCAACAAGGGCACGCTGCCGTTCCTGCCGGACGACGCCGTGATCGAGGTGCAGGCGGCGGTGGGGCCGAAGGGCGCCGTGCCGCTGCCGGTGGCCCCGCTCGACCCGCTGTACGCGGGCCTGGTCGCGCACGTCACCGCCTACGAGGACCTGGCCCTGGAGGCCGCTCTGCGCGGTGGGCGCGACCGGGTGTTCAAGGCGCTCATCGCACACCCGCTGGTGGGGCAGTTCGACCACGCCGACGGGCTGACCGACCGGCTGATCGCGCACAACCGGGAGCACCTGGCGTGGGCCTGAACGGGACGCTGCTGGCCATCGACGCCGGCAACAGCAAGACCGACGTCGCGGTGCTGGCCCCGGACGGCTCCGTCCTCGGCGCGGCGCGCGGCGGCGGGTTCCAGCCGCCGGTGGTGGGGGTGGACGCGGCCTTCGACACGGTCGCGGAGATCGTGGAGCGGGCGTGGGCCGCGGCCGGTGCCGGGCCCGGGGCCGAGGCCGGTGCCCATGCAGGGGCGGGTGCAGGTGCAGGTGCCGGTACCGGTACCGCAGGGCTTCCGCCCGCCTTCGTCCACGTCGCGGCCTGCCTCGCCAACGCCGATCTGCCGGTGGAGGAGGTGGCGTTGAAGGCTGCCCTGGAGGCGCGCGGCTGGAGCCGCTCGGTCCAGGTGCACAACGACACCTTCGCCATCCTGCGCGCCGGGATCGACGAGCCGCGGGGCGTGGCCGTGGTGTGCGGGGCGGGCATCAACTGCGTCGGCATGCTGCCGGACGGGCGCACCGCCCGGTTCCCCGCGATCGGGAAGATCTCGGGTGACTGGGGCGGCGGCGGGGGCATGGCCGACGAGGCGCTGTGGTTCGCCGCGCGCGCCGAGGACGGCCGGGGCGAGCCGACCGCCCTCGCCCGCACGCTGCCCGGGCACTTCGGGCTGCCGACGATGTACGCGCTGATCGAGGCGCTGCACCTGGGCCGCATCCCGCACGAGCGCCGGCACGAGCTGACGCCGGTGCTGTTCCGGACGAGCGCGGAGGGCGATGCGGTGGCCCAGGCGCTGGTGGACCGGCTGGCCGACGAGGTCGTGGCGCTGGCCTCGGTCGCCCTCGGGCGGCTCGGGCTGCTCGACGAGGCGGCGCCGGTGATGCTGGGCGGCAGCGTGCTGGCCGCGCGGCACCCGCGGCTCGACGCGCGGATCGCCGAACGGCTCGCCGTGAAGGCGCCGAAGGCGGTGCTCGGCGTGGTGACCGCCCCGCCGGTGCTCGGCGCGGGACTGCTCGCCCTGGACGCGGTGGGGGCGTCCGGGGCGGCGGCGGCACGGCTGCGGGACCACTACGCGTCCTGAGCCGGGCCGGGTGGGTGGCGGGGCGTCCCTCCGGGGGCGCCCCGCACGCGTGTTCACTCGTTCGAGGACGTTCGGGGTGGAACCGATTTCGGCCGCGCGACGTATTCAGAGTGAAGGACGTGCGAAGGGGGGATCGCCTGCGGAAGCGGCGGACGCATGGGGCACGATAGGAACAAGATCAGGTCAATCCCGGTGTGCGGGACGGGCGCTGCGGCCATACTGCTGGCCGGGTAGTCGTCCGCCGCCCACCGGCAGGACGGGTCGACGTCTCAGACCGAGGGGGAGGTCACGTGACATACCCGCCGAACGCTGCCGCCGCCTCGGCGGCGCCCGGCGCCACCGCCGCGCCTGCGCGGCCGGGCTCCGGCGTGCCGGCGCAGCCGGGCCGGCCGGGGTCGTCCGGACCCGTGTCCGGCTCCGTGCCGCCGCCCGCCGCACCCGGCGCCTGGGCGCAGGGGCGCGAGGTGCTGCGCCGTGCCGCCACGACCGAGCCGGGCCGGCTGCGCGTCCTCGGCGCCGTCCTGGCCCTCCTGGTCGTCGCGTTCGGGGCCGTCACGTCCTTCGAGGTCGCGGACCGGGCCTCGTACGCGGACGACGTGGTGGGCCGCAGCCAGCCGCTGAGCGCCGACGCCGCCGACATCTACCGCTCGCTCGCCGACGCGGACGCCACCGCGGCGAGCGGCTTCCTTGCCGGCCCGCAGGAGTCCGCGCAGATCCGCGAGCGGTACGCGGACGACGTCACGACCGCCTCCCGGCTGCTCGTCAGGGCCGCCGCCAGCACGGACGCCGACGGCGACGCGGCCCGCGAGATCGCCACGCTCAACGAGCACCTGCCGCGCTACACGGGCCTGATAGAGCGCGCCCGGGCCGCCAACCGGCAGGGGCTGCCGCTCGGCGGCGCCTATCTGCGGTACGCGAACCAGACGATGAGCCGCGAGCTGCTGCCCGCCGCCGAGCGGCTGTACGCGCTGGAGACCGAGCGGCTCGGGCAGGACGACGACGAGGCCCGCGCCTGGCCGTTCCTGTCGCTGGCCCTCGGGGTGCTCGCCCTGGCCTTCCTGGCCTGGGCCCAGCGTCGCAACTACGCGATGACGAACCGGGTGTTCAACCGCGGGCTGCTCGCCGCGAGCGCCTCCTGCGTGGTCGCCCTGGTGTGGCTGCTCGCCGGACAGGGCCTGGCCCGGGCCGGCCTGAACGACGCCCGGGCGCACGGCCAGGAGTCCCTGCAGGTGCTCAACGAGGCCCGGATCAGCTCCCTCAAGGCCCGCGCGAACGAGAACCTGGCCGTGGTCGCGCGCGGCGCCGTGCTCACCGAGGACGGCAAGCGCGACAAGTACGAGGCCGACTACACCAGCAGCGTCGCCGCGCTGAGCTCCGCGCTGGACGCGGCGCGGCGGCTCGCCGACGACGAGGCCGGGAGCAGGCCGCTCACCGAGGCCGCCGCCCGCACCGGCGAGTGGCGCAAGCGCCACGAGCAGGCCCGGGTCCTCGACGACGCGGGCGACTTCACCGGCGCGATGAACCGCATCATCGGCACCACGGAGTCGACCGGTCAGTCCTTCGACCAGGTCGACGCGGCCCTCGGCCGGGCCCTCGCGCACGAGCAGGACGAGTTCACCCGGGCCGCCGAGGGCGGCCGGGACGCGCTGACCGGCCTGCCGTTCGGCGCGGCCGCTCTCGGCGTGCTCGCCGCGGTGTGCGCCGTGGCGGGCGTCAACCGCAGACTGTCGGAGTACCGGTGAGAGGGGGCGGGATGCCGGACGGCGTCGAGCAGACGAGCGGGACGGGCGCGGTGCCGGACGGCGTCGGGCGCGCGGACGGCCGGGGCACCCGGCCCCACGGTTCCGCGTACGCCTCCCGGCCGGCTCCCCGGGGCCTCACACGGCTGCGCGGCTGGGGCGGGGTCGCGGCCATGGCGGTGGCCTGCGGGCTGACGGCCTCGCTCGCCCTGTTCGCGCTGCCGCGGACCGGCGCCGGTGACCCGGCCGGACCGGTCGCGTCCGGGCCGGGCGTGGGGCAGGGGGTGCACGTCAGCGCGGAGAGCGCGGAGAACTGCCGCAACCCCGAGGCCTCGCTGACGCCTTCGGCCGCCGACGGTCCGTCGGTCGCCAGGATCAAGGAGCGCGGCAGGCTCGTCGTGGGCGTCGACCAGTCCAGCTACAAGTGGGGCTTCCGCACACCGCCCACGGTCAGCCGGCTCGCCGACGGCTCGGTGAAGGAGACCCCAGGCGAGCTGCAGGGCTTCGACATCGACCTGGCGAAGGCCATCGCGAAGGGGATACTCGGCGACGAGAACGCGGTCATCTTCCGCACCATCCCGACCAACCAGCGCATCGCCGCCCTGGAGAGCGGCAAGGTCGACCTCGTGGTGCGCACGATGACGATCAACTGCAAGCGGATCCAGCAGGTCGCCTTCTCCACCGCCTACTTCCAGGTCGGCCAGCAGATCCTCGCCCCCAAGTCCTCCACCGTGACCGGCTACGACAGCTCCCTGAGCGGCAAGCGGGTCTGCACCGCGGAGGGTTCCACGGCCTACGAGGCCCTGGAGGAGAAGTCGTTCGGCGCGGTCTACAAGGACGTGGGCGACGGCACCAAGGACGACCCGGACCTGCTGACCGTGCCCAACCAGCTGGACTGTCTGGCCCGGCTCCAGATGGGCGAGGTCGACGCGGTGCTCACGGACAACGCGCTGGCCGCCGGCCAGGCCGCCCAGGACCCGGCGGTCGAGCTCAAGGGAAGGCCCTTCACCACGGAGTACTACGGAGTGGCCGCCAAGCTGGGCAACGACGACCTGGTCCGGCGGGTCAACCAGGTGCTCGTGCAGTACCGGTCGGGCCCCTGGCAGGCGGCGTACGCGAAGTGGCTGCAGGCGGACCTGCCCGGGATATCCGGGCCGCCGACCCCCAAGTACAAGTAGAACGAGAGGTGATCGATGGGCGTCGCGGGACCCCCCGGGCCGGTAATGGACCGGGACGAGGTGGACCGTGCGCTGGCGCGGCTCGGCGCGGAGCACAAGGCGGTCGAGGACTCGCTCCTCGCGCTCCAGGACCACGCCGGCCGCAGGCTGCTCGAGGGCGCCGCGCTGACCGGGACGACCCGGGACCGCTGGCAGACCACCGAGCGGACGATCACCCTGCTGTGGGCGTACTTCGACGCCTACACGGCAGCCCTGCACGACGCCCATGAGGTGCGCTCCCGGCGCCGCTGGCCCGGGCGGGACGAGCTCACCGAGCTGACCGACCGGCTGCGCGGCGAGAGCGTGCACGTGGCGGGGGCGGCGCGGGAGGGGGAGCACCTGTCCGAGCGCTTCACCCTGGACGGTCTCGTCCGGCGCATGAACGAGCTGTACGCCTCCTCGCTCGACGTGGTGGTGACGGCCGACGCCGTCTGGTCGGCGCTGCCCGCCCGGATAGACCTGCTCGCCGCCGAGCTCGGCAGGACGCGGTCCCTCGCGCACTCGGTCGGAGTGCGGCCCGGGGAGCACCCGGCCGGCGACGAGCTGGAGGAGATCACGGCCGAGCTGTCGGCGCTGCGCAGTCAGGTCGTCTCCGACCCGCTGGCCTTCTGGGTGCCCGCGCCGGGCAGTTCGGCCCCCGGCGGCGGCCGCCCCGACACCGGGCGCTACGACACGGCGGCCCGTGCCCTGGAGGACATCCGGCGGGAGATCGAGGCGGTGCTCCAGGTCAGGCAGGACTCGGAGGACCGGCTGCTGAGGCTGCGGGACGTGCTGTCCCGCGCGGACCGCACCCTCGCCGAGGCCCGGGCGGCCCGCGGCGAGGTGCTCGCGAAGATCGCCGCCTCGGAGGTGCCGGCCGTCAGCGGTCCGCCGACGGCGCTGCAGGAGCGGCTCGCCACCGCCGCCGAGTACCGCCGGCACGCCCGGTGGCACCGCCTGTCGCCGCTCCTGGACTCCCTGGAGCGCGAGGCCGAGGACGAGCTGCTGCGGGCCCGCGAGTCGCTGACCGCGGTGACCGCGCCGCTGGCGGTGCGCGCCGAGCTGCGCGGCCGGCTCGACGCGTACAAGGCGAAGGTCGCCCGGCTCGGTGCGGCGGAGGATCCGCTGCTGATCGAGCGGTACGACACGGCCCGCCGGATGCTGTGGAGCGCCCCGTGCGACCTGCGGGCCGCCGAGCAGGCGGTGCTGCGCTACCAGCAGGCGGCGGCGGAGACGCTGTCGGGGCCGAGGGACGGCAGGGGGAGTCAGTGGTGAGCGGGGAGCCCGGAGTGAGCAGCTGTCAGCGTCCTTCGTGCGAGGGCTCGTACGAGGACATGGGAGGCGGCGAGCTGTACTGCGACACCTGCGGGCTGGCCCCGGTCGTCGCCCCGGGCGGCATGCTGCAGTCGACGCCGACCGGGTTGGCGGCGGGCGGCTCGGGTGCGGAGTCGGCGCGTTCGGGCTCGGCGGCCTCGTCGCGCGCGTCCGCGCGGTCGTCCCGCTCGTCGCGGTCGTCGGCGTCCCGGCGTTCGGTGTCCGGGCGGCTCTCGCGTGCGCTGTCGGGGCGGAGCACGGCCCGTTCGGTGTCGGTGCGCAGCTCGGGTTCGGCGGGCGGCCAGTCGGGGCGGGGCCGGCTGGGCGCGGGTCTGGTGACGGTGCCGGAGGTGCCGCGCCCCGATCCCCGGGCGGCGGTGATGGCGAACCCGGAGGTTCCGGAGAGGAAGCGATTCTGCTCGCGTTCCGACTGCGGCGCCCCGGTGGGCCGTTCGCGGGGTGACCGGCCCGGCCGCACGGAGGGCTTCTGCACCAAGTGCGGCCACCCGTACTCCTTCGTGCCGAAGCTGCGCGCCGGTGACGTGGTGCACGGGCAGTACGAGGTCGCGGGCTGTCTCGCCCACGGCGGGCTCGGCTGGATCTACCTGGCCGTGGACAAGGCGGTCTCGGACCGCTGGGTGGTCCTCAAGGGCCTGCTCGACACCGGCGACCAGGACGCCATGGCCGCGGCGATCTCCGAGCGGCGCTTCCTCGCGGAGATCGAGCACTCCAACATCGTCCGCATCTACAACTTCGTCGAGCACCTGGACCAGCGCACCGGCTCCATGGACGGCTACATCGTCATGGAGTACGTGGGCGGCAAGTCCCTCAAGGAGATCGCCAACGACCGGCGTACGCCCGACGGGCGGCGCGACCCGCTGCCGGTCGAGCAGGCCTGCGCGTACGGCATCGAGGCCCTGGAGGCGCTCGGCCATCTGCACAGCCGCAAGCTGCTGTACTGCGACTTCAAGGTCGACAACGCGATCCAGACCGAGGACCAGCTCAAGCTCATCGACATGGGCGCGGTCCGGCGGATGGACGACGACGAGTCGGCGATCTACGGCACGGTCGGCTACCAGGCCCCCGAGGTCGCCGAGGTCGGGCCGTCGGTGGCCAGCGACCTGTACACGGTGGCGCGCACCCTGGCCGTCCTCACCTTCGACTTCCAGGGCTACACGAACGTGTTCGTGGACTCGCTGCCCGAGCCGGACGGCATCGAGGTCCTCCGTACGTACGAGTCGTTCTACCGCTTCCTGGTGCGGGCCACCGACCCGGACCCGGCCCGCCGGTTCGCCTCCGCGCAGGAGATGGCCGAGCAGCTGACGGGTGTGCTGCGCGAGGTCGTCGCCCTGCAGTCGGGCCGTCCGCGGCCCGCGCTGTCCACGCTGTTCGGCGCGGAGACGCGGGTCACGGACAGCGAACTGTTCGCCGAGCTCAGCGAGGACGTGTCCGTCCTCGGGGCGCGCGAGCCGCGGCGCGGGCGCCGGAAGGCCCTGCCGACCTCCGTCGCCGGGCGGGGCGGCAGCTTCCTGCGCCCGCTCGACGTGGCGGCGACCGCGCTGGCCCTGCCGGTGCCGCGGGTCGACCCGAGCGACCCCAACGCCGGTTTCCTGGCCGCACTGCTCGCCGCCGCCCCCGCCGAGCTGATCACCGCTCTGCAGGCGGCGCCGGTCCCCTCGCTCGAACTGCGGCTGCGCGAGCTGCGGGCGCGCCTGGAGATGGGCGACCTCACGGCCGCCGGTCAGGCGCTCGCCGCCCTGGAGCAGGGCCACGGTGACGACTGGCGGGTGGTCTGGTATCGGGGGGTGACGTCCCTGGCCGGCGACGACCGGGAGAACGCGGCACTCTCCTTCGACGCGATCTACGACGCCTTCCCCGGCGAGCCCGCGCCCAAGCTGGCGCTCGGGGTGTGCGCCGAGGTGCTCGGCCAGCTGGACAACGCGGCGGAGTACTACCGGCTCGTGTGGACGACCGACCCCAGCTACGTGAGCGCCGCCTTCGGCCTGGCCCGGGTGCAGCTCGCGGCCGGGGACCGGGCGGGCGCGGTGCGCACCCTGGAGTCCGTGCCGGAGTCGTCGATCCACTACACGGCCGCCCGGGTCGCCGCCGTACGCGCCAGGCTGCGTCGCCGCCCCACGAACGAGCCGCTGGGTGCCGATCTGACCGCCGCCGCCGCGCAGGTCTCCGCGCTGCAGGGCTTCGGCCTGGACGCGGTGCGCCGCGAGCGGCTGGCGACCGAGGTGCTCGGCACGGCGCTCGACTGGGTGCTGTCCGGGAGCCCGGGCGCGGGCCCGGCCGGCACCGTGCTGCTCGGCAGCGAACTGGACGAGCGCGGCCTGCGCTTCGGCCTCGAACGCTCCTACCGGGTGCTCGCCCGGCTCGCCCAGCAGGGCGATGAGAGGATCGAACTGGTGGAGCGGGCCAACCGCTTCCGCCCCAGGACGTGGGTGTGAGTATGTCCCTGAAACCCAAGCCACCGCATCCCCTGGGGACCTGCCCGGGCTGCTCGGAGCCGCTCGAGTCCGGCGACCGTTTCTGCGGGGCGTGCGGATTCGACCTGTCGGCCGCGAGCCCGCAGCCGGACCGGCCGACGGTCCCGATCGCCCTGCCCGTGGACTGGCCGGAGCCGCCGCCCCGCGACCCCCAGTCGCTCACCACGGCCACCCAGCACCCCGGCGACCTGCCGGGCACGGACTCGGGCGGTCGGGACCTCCCGACGATCCCGGTCCGCACGGACG
Source organism: Streptomyces sp. NPDC051921 (assembly GCF_040680975.1). NCBI lineage: Bacteria > Bacillati > Actinomycetota > Actinomycetes > Kitasatosporales > Streptomycetaceae > Streptomyces > Streptomyces sp. NPDC051921. Next base: position 261,050 of record NZ_JBFAXU010000004.1, on the reverse strand, counting down.
AGGTCCCGCCGGCGCCGGGCGGCCCGGCGGGTCCGGCGGGTCCGGCCAGTCCGGCGAGTCAGGCGGCCGGCATTCCCGGAGGCCCGCCGGCACCGAGCACCCAGGGCGGCCCGGCCGACCCGGACGGCGCGGACGGTCCCGCCGCCCCGACCGGTCCGTCCGGCCCCGCGGCTCCGGCGGAGCCGGGCCCCTCGGCCGCGCCGGCCGGGCCCGCGGATCCGGCCGCCCGGCCTGCGCCCGGAGCACCGGCCGCACCCGCACCCGCACGGAGCAGCGGATCCGGGGCAGGAGCCGTGGCCGCGGCCGATCCCGGCTCGGGAGCCGGAGCCGCCTCCTCCGACGACGACTTCACCCTCGCCGCCCCCGACCCGCGCGCCGCGCTGCAGGCCGAGCCGGCCCAGGCCGCACCCGCCTCCCCGCCCGAGCCCGTCGCCGCGGCCCGCCCGGGCGACGACCGCAAGGTCTGCGTGGCCTGCCGGGCCGGGCGCGTGGACGGGGACGGGTACTGCGAGCACTGCGGTCACGCGCAGCCGCGCGAGCGGGACCACATGGAGCAGGAGCTGCCCGCCGTGGCCGCCGTCAGCGACCGCGGACTGCGGCACCACCGCAACGAGGACGCCTTCGCCGTCGCGCAGGCCGTGCTGCCCGACGGGTCCCCCGCCGCGCTCGCCGTGGTCTGCGACGGCGTGTCCTCGGCGACCCGTCCCGACGAGGCCTCCAGTGCGGCGGCCGCCGCCGCGCGCGACGTGCTCGTGGCGGCGCTGCCCCGCGGCACCCACCCGCAGCAGGCCATGCACGAGGCGATCGTGAGCGCCGCCGAGGCGGTCGACGCCCTCGCGGAGCGGAGCTCGGCGGACCGCGAGCACCAGAACGCCCCGGCCTGCACCATCGTCGGCTCGATCGTCGCCGGCGGGCTGCTGATCGTCGGCTGGGTCGGCGACAGCCGGGCCTACTGGGTGCCGGACGACCGCAGTTCGCCGCCGGCCCGGCTCACCGAGGACGACTCGTGGGCCGCGCAGATGGTCGCGGCGGGCCTGATGAGCGAGGCGCAGGCGTACGCGGACGAGCGGGCGCACGCCATCACCGGCTGGCTGGGCGCCGACTCCTACGAACTGGAGCCGCACACCGCCGCGTTCAAGCCGGACCGGCCGGGCGTGGTGGTGGTCTGCACCGACGGCCTCTGGAACTACGCGGAGGGCGCGGAGGACATGGCCCGGGTCATGCCGCCGGACGCGGGCGAGCGCCCGCTGCACGGCGCGCAGGTCCTGGTGGGGCATGCCCTCGACGGCGGCGGCCACGACAACATCACGGTCGCCCTGCTGCCGTTCGCCCTCCCGTCCCCCGGGGCAGGATCCGCCTAGCCCACGCGCGGGGCCGCCCCGTCCGGGACGCGGAGGGCCCGAGAGCCCGAGACCGATCTTCCCTTCCCCCCTCGTGAGCCGAGGAGCCGAATCACCCATGGCCAACTTCTCCAAGCCGACCGGGCCGCAGTTCTCGGTGGACGTGTACCAGAACGAGTACCTGCCGGAGGGCGGTCGGGACGTCAACGCGATCGTCACCGTCACCGCCACCGGTGGCGGCACCGGCGGCACCCGCGCCACGCCCCTGCCGGCCGCCGGCGGATCCGCCGCGGTCGTCCTCATGCTCGACTGCTCCGGCTCGATGGACTACCCGGGGACCAAGATGCGCGGCGCGCGCGAGGCCACCGCCGCAGCGATCGACACCCTGCGCGACGGCACCTCCTTCGCCGTCGTCGCCGGCACGCACGTGGCGAAGGAGGTGTACCCGGGCGACGGGCGGCTCGCGGTGGCCGACGGGCGCACCCGCGCCGAGGCCAAGGACGCGCTGCGCGGCCTGAGCGCGGGCGGCGGCACCGCCATCGGCACCTGGCTGCGGCTCGCCGACCGGCTGCTGTCCTCCGCCGACGCGGCGATCCGGCACGGCGTCCTGCTCACCGACGGGCGCAACGAGCACGAGGATCCCGAGGAGCTGAAGGCCGCCCTGGAGGCCTGCGCGGGCCGGTTCACCTGCGACGCCCGCGGGGTGGGCACCGACTGGGAGGTCGAGGAGGTCAAGGGCATCGCCCGGGCGCTGCTCGGCACGGCCGACATCGTCGCCGACCCGGCCGGTCTCGCGGCCGACTTCACGACGATGATGGAGCACGCGATGGGCAAGGAGGTCGCGGACGTCGCACTGCGCCTGTGGACCCCGGTCGGCGTGGAGATCGGCTTCGTGAAGCAGGTGGCCCCGACCGTCGAGGACCTGACCGGTCGTCGCACCGAGGCGGGCCCGCGCGCCGGGGACTACCCGACCGGCTCCTGGGGCGACGAGTCCCGTGACTACCACGTGTCCGTCCGCGTGCCGGAGGCCGCGATCGGACAGGAGATGCTGGCGGCCCGGGTGTCGCTGATCGTCCCCGACCCGGCGGGCGGCACGCCGACGACGCTGTCTCACGGGCTGGTACGGGCGGTGTGGACGGACGACATGGTGATGTCCACGTCCATCAACCCGCAGGTCGCGCACTACACGGGGCAGGCCGAGCTGGCCGACGTCATCCAGCAGGGTCTCGATGCCCGCAAATCGGGTGATTACGGCGGTGCGACGGCCAAGCTGGGACGCGCGGTGCAGCTCGCGGCGGTCTCCGGCAACGCCGATACCGCGAAACTCCTTTCGAAGGTGGTGGACGTGGTCGACGCCGCGACGGGTACTGTGCGGTTGAAGGCGAAGGTCGCGGAAGCGGACGAGATGACTCTCGAGACCCGTTCCACCAAGACCGTACGCGTGAAGAAGTAACGGACACACAGGGCCGTAAGGGACGACGAGAGGGGGAAGCACCGACATGCCGACCTGCCCGAACGGACACCAGTCGGTCTCCGACGACTGGTGCGAGGTCTGCGGCCACCGCATGGCGGCCGGGGCGGGTGCGCCGACGGGTGCCGTACCGCCGCCTCCCCCGCCGCCGCCTCCCGCGTACGGCTACCCGGGCCCGTCCGGGCCCGGTGGTCCCGGCGCCCCCGTGCCGCCGCCCGCACCCGGGGGCTACGACCCGAACGCGACCGCCCAGGCCGAGCTGTGCCCGCAGTGCCGCACTCCGCGTGAGCACGTGGCGCCGTTCTGCGAGGAGTGCCGCTGGAACTTCCTCACGAACACGGCCACCTCCTACACGCCGATCGCCCCGCAGCACGCGCAGCCCGGCCCGCCGCCGGCCGCGCCGCAGGGCCCGCCGCCCGGGCTGAACCTGCCGCCGGGCTTCCAGTCGCCGCCGCAGCCCCCGCATCCGCAGCACGCCGACCCGTACGAGTACCAGGGCTCGCGGCCCTCACAGGTGAACCGGCCGGCCGAGCCGCTGGGCGCCGACCCGACCCACCACCAGGCGCCGCCGCAGCGTCCGCCGATGGCCGGTCCGCCGCAGGCCCCGCAGGGGCCCCATGCCCAGGCACCCCATGCCCAGGCCCCCCAGGCGTTCCCGCAGGCTCCGCCGGCGCCGCCGCAGCCGCGCGCCGACGACGACTGGATGCTGTCGCCGCCCTCGGCCCCGCACCCTCCGGCGCCGCCCGCGCCGGGCCCCATGGCGCCGCCGCCCGCCCAGGGCGGCCCGTTCCCGGGCCAGGCCGGCCCGGGGCCGCAGGGTCCGGGTCCCCAGGGGCATGTCCCGCAGGGTCCGCCTCCGCAGTTCCGGCAGCCACAACCTCCGCAGCCCCCGCAGCCGCAGCCGGGCTGGAGCGCGATGATCGGCCCGGACCGCGACTACTTCATGGCGATGATGCAGCGCAGCGGCCCGGAGGCCTCGGGGCTCAACCTGCCCGCGTACTCGCCCGAGCAGCACCTCCCGCTCCAGGGCAACCAGGTCAGCATCGGCCGCCGCCGGCACTCCACCGGCGAGTCGCCCGACATCGACCTGTCGGTGCCGCCGGAGGACCCCGGCGTCTCGCACCAGCACGCGGTGCTCGTGCAGCAGCCGGACGGCTCGTGGGCGGTGGTGGACCAGAACTCCACCAACGGCACGACGATCAACGGCTCCGCCGACCCGATCCAGCCCTATGTGCCGGTGCAGCTCCAGGACGGCGACCGGGTGCACGTCGGCGCCTGGACGACGATCACCGTCCGCCGGGGCTAGCCCCGGCGGGGACCCGGAGCCCCAGGCGGGGGACCCGGAGTCCTAGAGGTCCGGCAGCGGCCAGGCGTACGGCCCCTCGGGGTCGTCCAGCCAGGCCCACTGCCGGCCGCCGCTCACCGTCACCCCGAAGCGCTCCCGCTCCGGCCGCCGTTCGCGCTGCCAGAGCGAGAGCGCTTCGCGCGTGTCCAGGGCCTCCCCGGCGAGACCGGCCAGGAACTGGAAGCGCTGGTCCTCGTACGCCCGGCGCGGCACCCCGGCCGTCGGTGTCCGCGGCGTGCGGGCGCTGCCGCCGCGCAGCGCGACGAAATAGGCGGAGGTGGCCAGGAAGCGCCCCTCGGCGTGGGCCGGGTCGCGCACGACGAGCAGGATCAGGCCGGTGGAGAGCGGGGCGAGGATCCGGGCGCCGGGCCGGCACTGGTCGAGCCAGGCGTACGGGATCGAGGGCACCTCGCAGGTCGCGACGATCCGGTCGTAGGGGGCGCGCTCGGGGCAGCCGCGGGCGCCGTCGCCGGTGATCACGGCGGGACGGTGGCCTGCGGCGGCCAGATGGGCGCGGGCGGTCTCGGTGATCTCCTCGTCCAGGTCGACGGTGGTGACGTGCGCGTCGCCGAGCCGGTGGCAGAGCAGGGCCGCGTGGTAGCCGGTACCCGCGCCGATCTCCAGGACGTCGTGGCCGTCCTGGAGGTCGAGGGCCTCCAGCATCCGAGCCATGAGCGAGGGCTGACTGGCGGAGGAGACCAGCTCGCCGTCCCTGACCCGGGTGGCCAGGGCGCCGTCCCGGTAGGCCCCGCGCAGCCAGCGGGTGCGGCGCGCCGGGTCGGGGTCGCCGGACCAGAGGCGCTCGTAGCCGCCCGTGCCGGGCACGTAGTAGTAGGGCACGAAGAGGTGGCGCGGGACCTGGGCGAAGGCCGCTCGCCAGGCCGGGTCGCGCAGGGCGCCGTACGTCTCGAGCTCACGCAGCAGCGCCCGGCGGGCCCGTGCGCCCTCCTCGGCGAACATGTCGCGCATGGGTCCAGGGTGCTGCGCGCGGCCCCGATCCGGCCAGCGCTGCCGTCGGGCGACGACCGGCGGCGGTCTCCGGCCGCGGTCTCCGGCAACGGTCCGCGGCGGTGCCTTCCGGCCAGGGGTCCTAGACCTCCGGTCCTCGGTCGGGGCATCTGAGACGATGGAACGGTGAACGAGATTCCGCGCGGCACGCTTCAGGAGCAGACCTTCTACGAGCAGGTGGGTGGCGAGGAGACCTTCCGGCGCCTGGTCCGCCGCTTCTACGAGGGAGTCGCGCAGGACCCGCTGCTGCGGCCGATGTACCCGGAGGAGGACCTGGGCCCGGCCGAGGAGCGCCTCGTGCTCTTCCTGATGCAGTACTGGGGCGGCCCCCGCACCTACAGCGACCACCGCGGCCACCCCCGGCTGCGGATGCGGCACGCCCCGTTCACGGTGGACCGGGCGGCGCACGACGCGTGGCTGCGGCACATGCGGGACGCGGTGGACGAGCTGGAGCTCGCGCCGGAGCACGAGCAGCAGCTGTGGCAGTACCTGACGTACGCGGCCGCCTCGATGATCAACACGGCGCACTGACCGCCCGCTCCCGGACGAACACATTCCGGTGAGGCGGCCCCGAATAACGGTCACGATCGCATCAAGGTGCGCGTGAAAGCGGTTTCCAGCCCCGGTGCCCTCTGAAAGCATCCGATGAACGTTCGATAGTGAACGATCACGTTGTTTTCAGGGGGGAAACGGGTGACGGGCTTCGTACTCCTACGGGTCAGGGCGCATCGCCTGCTCCTCGCGGCCGCCCTGCTCGCCGTCCTCCTGACGACCTCCGTCCTCGCCACGCTCGCCGCCTTCTCCGGCTCGATCGGCGACGCCGCCCTCCAGGGCACCCTGCGCGGCCGCTCGGCGCCCGGCGCCGCCCTCGTCGTCAGCGGACAGATCCCGGCCGGCAAGCGGGCGAGCGCCGACACCGCCGTCCGTGAAGGCGCCGCCCTGACCTTCGACGGGCTGCCCGCCACCCTGCGCACGCTGGAGCGCTCCGGGCCGTACGCCCTGCCCCGCGCGCTCCAGCCGCCCGCCGCCCGGGCCGGCGACCCCGACCTCACCCACTTCGCCGCGCTCGACCGCTCGCGGCTCACCCTGGTCGGCGGCTCCTGGCCGCAGGCGACCGGGGCGCGCGACGTGATCGAGACCGCCCTCCCCGAGGAGGCCGCGAAGCGGCTCAAGGTGGCCCCCGGCACCGTCCTCGACCTCACCGACCGGCTCGGCGGCAAACCGGTCAGGACGAAGATCACCGGTCTCTACCGTCCCACCGACACCTCCGACCTGTACTGGCAGCTCGACCAGGCCGGCGGCCGCGGCGTGAAGACCGTCGTCTTCACCACCTACGGCCCGCTGCTCACCGCCCCCGGCGTCCTCGGCTCCGGCCGGGTCACCGGGGGTGACACCGCCTGGCTGGCCACCGCCGACTACACCGGCGTGACCACCGACCGGATGGACGCCCTGCGCGCCGCCGCGGCCAAGGGTCCGAAGACGATCGCCTCGGACACCGCCCGCTTCGGCACCACCGTCACCGCGTACACCTCGCTGCCCACCGTCCTGGAGCAGACCGGCCGGGCCCTGCTCGTCTCCCGCTCCACCCTCTCCATCGTGGCCGTGCAGCTCGTGCTGCTCGCCGCCTACGCCCTGCTCCTCGTCGCCCGGCTGCTCAGCACCGAACGCTCCGGCGAGACCGAACTCCTGCGCGCCCGCGGCGCCTCGCGCCGCCGCATCACGGGACTCGCCCTGGCCGAGGCCCTGCTCCTCGCGCTGCCGGCCGCCGTCGCCGCCCCGCTGCTCGCCGGCCCGCTCACCCAGCTCTTCGCCGACCGCTCCGCGCTCGACGCGCTCGGCGAGCTCGACGCCACTCCCCCGCCGGCGGTCTGGCTGGTCGCCGCCGCCGTCGCCCTGTGCTGTGCCGCCGCCGTCGTCGCCCCCGCGCTCGCCGCGGGCGACGGGGCCGCCGTCTCACTGCGCAAGGGCCGCGCCGCCGCACTGCCCGCCCCCGTACGGGCCGGGGCCGACGTCGGGCTCCTGATCGTCGCCGGCGTCGCCTACTGGCAGCTCGACCGGCAGACCGGCGAGGGCGGCGGGGCACTGGCCGGCGACCGGTCCGGCGACCTCGGCGTCGACCCGCTCCTGGTGGCGGCGCCCGCCCTCGCCCTGCTCGCCGGCACCGTCCTGACGCTGCGTCTGCTGCCGCCCGCCGCCAAACTTGCCGAACGGCGCGCGGCCGGCGGCCGGGGCCTCCCTGCGGCTCTCGCCGGCTGGCAGTTCAGCCGCCGCCCGCTGCGCGGCGCGGGCCCCGTCCTGCTGCTCGTCCTCGCGGTCGCCCTCGGCATGCTGGCGGTCGGCCAGAGCGACTCCTGGAACCGCTCACAGCGCGACCAGGCCGACTTCCGCACCGGCACGAGCATCCGGGTCCTCGGCGCGGGCCCCGGCGAGGCGACGCAGACCGAACGCCTCGCGGCGGTGCCGGGTGTCAGCACGGCAGCGCCCGTGCACCGCTCCACCACCGACATCTCCGGCAAGAACGCGACCGTCCTCGCCGTCGACACCCGGCACGCCGCCGACGGCCTGCTCTTCCGCCCCGACCTCGCCGACGGCTCCCCTGCCGCCCGCCTCGCCGCCGTCACGCCGAAGGCCGGGCCGCACCCCGGGATCGCGCTGCCGGCCGGCACCCGCGCGCTGCGGGTCGAGCTGCGCGACACGGCCCCCGCCGGCACGCCCGCCACCCAGGTCACCGCCGTCCTGGAGGACGCCTACGGCGTCCCGTACCGGCGGCCCCTCGGCAGCCTGCCGGCCGACGGCCGGCTCCACCCGCTCACCGTGGACCTGCCCGAGCTCGGCGACGTCGGCGGCTTCGGCCTGACCGGTCTCGAAGTGCGCGGGCAGAACGAGGCCGAGCGGGCCGGTCAGCACCTGCTCACCGTCGAACGGCTCGTCGCGGTCCGCGGCGGCTCCGCCGAGCAGCCGCTCGACGCCCGCGCCGCCCTCCCCGCCTGGGCCGGCGAGTACACGGCGGAGAAGTCCGGCGGCGAGATCACGACCGCCCCGCTGCGCGGCACGCCCACCGCCGCGGCCCCGCTCGCCGTCAGCTTCTTCGTCGCCGCGGACGAGGGCGCGTTCGGCACCGACGGCTTCACCCTGACGCTGAACGCGCCCCGCCCCGCCCCGCCGAAGTCGGTCCCGGCACTCGTCACCGACGCCTTCCTCGCCGCCACCAAGGCGAAGCAGGGCGACCGGGTCGACGTCGGCTTCAGCGGCTACACCCTGAACGTCACCATCGCCGCCGTCGTCCGCGAGCTGCCCACCACCGGGCCGGGCGCCCGCGCCGTCTCCGCGACCGCGCCCGCCGCCACCCCCGACAGCGGCGGCGCCGTGCTCGTCGACCTGTCCACCGCCGGACGGGCCCTGTCCACCACCCCCCACGCGACCCTGGCGCCCACCGAGTGGTGGCTGACCACCGCGCCCGGCAAGGCGGCCGAGGTCGCCGCGACGCTGAGGGCCCGCCCGGACGCCGACCCCGGCCTGGTCCTCGTACGGGACGAAGCCGCCGCCGAACTGCTCGGCGACCCGCTCGGCGCCGGCCCCAACTCCGCCCTCATGGCGGTGGCCGCGGCCGCCGCCGCCCTCGCCGCGGTCGGCTTCGCGGTCGGCTCGGCCGGCTCCCTGCGGGAGCGGTCCCGGGAGTTCGGCGTGCTGCGGGCGCTCGGCGCGCCGCGCCGGCAGCTGGCCCGGCTGGTCGCCGCCGAGCAGGGCCTCCTCATCGGCATCGGACTGGCCGTCGGGGTGGCGCTCGGCACCGTCCTCACCCGGGCGGTCGTCCCGCTGATCGTGCTCACCGGCCAGGCGGAGCGGCCCGTGCCCGCCGTCCTGGTCGAACTGCCCGTCGGCCACGTGGCCCTGCTGCTCGTCGCGGTGGCCGCCCTGCCGCTCGTCGTCGTCGGCGCCATCGCGCTGCGCCGCACCGACCCGGCCGTCACCCTGCGCACCCAGGGGGAGCACTGATGCCGCCGGCCACCCGCGCACCGCAGCAGCCCGTCACCCCCGCCCGCGGAAAGGCGAACGCCATGCCCCGCAAGCCCGCCCGCGCCGTGGCCCCGTGGGTCCGCACCCGGCTGCGGACCGCCCCGGGAACGGCCCTCGCCTACGGCCTGCTCGTCCTGGTGACGGCCTTCCTCGCCGCCGCGCTGCCGCGCTCGGTCGACACGTACGAGACCGAGGGCCTGTGGCACGCGGTCGACTCGGCCGAACCACGGCGTACCGCGCTGAACCTGACCGCCTCCGTGAAGAGCAGCCTCAGACCGGAGCAGAAGGCGCAGAGCTTCGCACCGGAGGAGCTGCGCTCGATGCGGGACGAGCTGACGCCCCTGCTCCCCGCGCCGCTGAAGGTCGACCCGGCGAACTCGGTGTACGGGGTGCACACCACGAAGCGGATCCCGGGCCTCGACCCGTGGCTGCCGGCACCGGACGGCGAACCGGCCGAGTTCGTCCTCGACACCCCCTCCGACCTGGCCGCGCACTCCACCCTCACGGCCGGCCGGGCGGCCCGGGCCGGTCAGGGCGGCGCCATGGAGGCGGTCGTCACGGCGAAGACGGCCAAGGCCCTCCACCTGAAGGTCGGTTCGGTCGTCCACCTCCCGGGCGCCGACGCAGAGCCCAAGCCCGTCACCGTCACCGGCATCGTCGAGCCGCGTGACACCGGCAGCGGCTACTGGGCGGTCGACCCGGTCCTGCACACCCCCCTGTTCACCGCCCGGGGCACCGCCGAGATCAAGTGGTACTGGGTCGCCACCCTGATCGTGGCGCCCGAGAGCGCGCCCGGACTGGTCGACACCCTCGGCGAGCCCGAGCAGTACTGGCGCTACGCGCCCACCGTCGGCCACCTCACCGCACAGGACACCGACCGGATCACCGCCGCCCTCGACTCGGCGTCCGGCGGCCCCGACCTGGTGGCGCTGCGCGGGGTCCTCGGCACGACGGGCAACTTCAGCACCGACCTCGACGAGGTCGTCGCCGAACACGTCGGCATGCGCGGCGCCATCGCCGCCGTCGTCGCCGTCGCCACCTTCGGTGTCGGTGCCGTCGCCGCCGTCGTCCTCGCCATGACCGGCGGCCTGTTCACCGCCCGGAGGCACGCCGAGCTCGCCCTGCTGCGCTCCCGCGGCGCGTCCCTGACCGGCATCGGCGTGCGGCTGCTCGGCGAGACCACCGCGATCGCCGTCCCGGCCGCCGCGCTCGGCCTGCTGCTCGCGCTGGCACTCACCGACTCCGGCGGCGCCCGGTTCTGGCCCGCCTTCGCGGGAGCCGTGGCCGTCGCACTCCTCGCCACCCTCGTGCTGCCGCTGCGCGCGGTGTTCCTGCACCGTCGCCCCCAACTGCACGGCGGCCGCGAGGACCTGATCGCCGTCCGGCCCTCCCGACGCCGCACGGTCGTCGAACTCACCTTCCTCGTCCTCTCCGTGGGCGCGGTCGTCGCGCTGCGCCGCCGCGGCACCGGCGACTCCGGAGACCACCTGGTCAGCGCGGCTCCGGTGCTCGTCGCCCTGATCGCCGCGCTCGTGCTCGTACGCCTGTATCCGCTGCCGCTGCGCTGGGCGGCCCGGCCCGCGCGCCGGCTGCGGGGAGCGGTCGGCTTCCTGTCGCTCGCCCGCGCCGGGCGTGCCTCGGCGACCGGCGCGCTGCCGCTGCTCGCCCTGCTCCTCGCCCTGACCACGGCCGCCTTCGGCGGCTCCGTGCTCGCCGGGGTCGCCGACGCCCGCGACCGGGCGGCCTTCCTGGCGACCGGAGCGGACGCCCGGGTGAGCGACGACGTGGGATGGACACCGCTGCCCGCCGGGGTCGCCGACACGGTGGCGGCCTTCCCCGGGGTGCGGGAGGTGTCGCCCGTGCAGATCGAGTACGGCCTGGAGCTGCCCTCCCACGCGGGGGCCACCGACAACGGCATGGGCGCCCCGCTGATCGGCGTCGAGCCCGCCTCGTACGCGCGGCTCGCGGCCCGGACCGGCTTCGGACCGTTCCCCGCCGAGCTGCTGAAGTCCACCGGCACGGGCGGGCCCGCCCACGTCGGCGACACCTCCCGGGTCGTCCCCGCGATCGCCTCGCCCCGGGTGGCCGAGCGCCTCGGCAACCGGCCCATCGAGATCACGGCGGCCGCCGGCCGGTTCCACGTGAAGGTGATCGCCGTACGCGACGTCACGCCCGCGCTCCCCGACAAGGACTTCCTCCTCGTCAACGGCGCCGACCTCACGAACCGGGCGCCCACCGCCCTGCTGGTCACCGGCAAGGGCGACGGGGCGCTCGACGGCACGGCGCTGCGCGCCGCGGTCCGGGCGAAGGACAAGAAGGCCCAGGTCGAACTGACCGCCGAGAAGCGGGCCCGCTTCGTCGACTCCCCGATGCAGAACGGCGCCGAGCGCCTCTACCTCGCCGCCATCGCCGCGGGCGCCGGCTACGCCGTCCTCGCCGTGCTGATCTCCCTGCTCCAGGTCGCCCCCGAACGCACCACGCTGCTCGCCCGGCTGCGCACCATGGGCCTGACCCGCGGGCAGGCACGGCGACTGCTCGTGTGGGAGGCGCTGCCGCAGGCCCTGCTCGCGGCGCTGGGCGGCGCGCTGGTGGGCTGGGCGACGATCCTGCTCCTGGCACCCGGCGTGGACCTGGCGCGGCTCGCCCTGGCCGCCGCGCCGGAGGAGGCCGTGGCGCTGGGTTCGGCGCTGCGGGCCGACCGCTGGTCACTGGGCCTTCCGGCGGCCGGGGTGGTGCTGCTCGCGGGGGCGGCGGCCGTGACGCAGGCGTGGTGGGCATCCCGCAGGGGCTCGATCAAGGAACTCAGGGCAGGAGACGCACGATGACGACGACTTCGGTGAGCTCGGGAAACTCCGGCCCGACGACCCTGGAGGAGCTGGAGCGGCGGGCCACGGCCCGGCGCGACCGGCCCTCGTACGGGCATGACGCCCTGATCGCCTGCGACCGCCTCGTCCGCATCTTCACCACCGACGGGGTGGAGGTGCAGGCGCTGCAGGGCCTCGACCTCCTCGTGAAGGAGGGCGAGTTGATGGCCCTGGTCGGCGCGTCCGGTTCGGGGAAGTCGACCCTGATGAACATCCTCGCCGGGCTCGACGTGCCGACCGCCGGCGCGGCCAAGGTCGCGGGCTGCGACCTGCTCTCCATGGACGGCAAGGCCCGGCTGCGCTACCGCCGCGAGGTCGTCGGCTTCGTCTGGCAGCAGACCGCGCGCAACCTGCTGCCGTACCTGACGGCCGCCCAGAATGTGGCGCTGCCCATGCAGTTGAAGGGCCGCGCCAAGCACAAGGCGCAGCGTGCGGAGGAGCTGCTGTCGATGCTCGGCATGGCCGAGATGGCCGACCGGCGCCCGCACCAGCTCTCCGGCGGCCAGCAGCAGCGCGTGGCGATCGCCGTCGCGCTCGCCAACAACCCGAAGGTGCTGCTCGCCGACGAGCCCACCGGCGAGCTCGACTCGGCGACCGGCGAGCAGGTCTTCGGGGCCTTCCGCCGGGCCAACGAGGAGCTGGGCACCACCATCGTGATCGTCACCCACGACCAGGCGGTGGCCTCCGAGGTGCGCCGTACGGTCGCGATCCGCGACGGCCGCACGTCCTCCGAGGTGCTGCGCCGCACCGAGATCGACGCGGAGGGACAGGAGTCGCTGGTGGCCCGGGAGTACGCGATGCTCGACCGGGCGGGCCGGCTCCAGCTGCCCGCCGAGTACACCGAGGCGCTGGGCATGCGGCACCGGGTCGCCCTGGAGCTGGAGCAGGACCACATCGGGGTGTGGCCGGACGACGCGGACGCCGACGTGGACGCGGACGCCGAGCGCTGAACGCCGAACGCCGAACGCCGAACGCCGAACGCCGAACGC